>JBIKWG010000061.1:0-13312 GCA_044356425.1 Bdellovibrionota bacterium
GCCACCGACTTTCAAAAGCTGCTTCAGAGATCGGCGAGCCTATCGACTCTCACTGGCCCACCGATTAAAACAAACCTCTCTGCACCTAACCGAACATGCGCTGTATCGCCTGACGCAGCGGCTAGCGCTACGCCTCTTTGAATTAGCAGAGATGGTCGACTTCAGAGAACAAAATCGCCTGCTCGTCAGACAACGCCCTTCTCACCAAGAGCTTGCGAACCTGCTTGGTGTTACTCGTGAGTCGATAACACGCGCTCTGCGCCAACTCGAGTGCGACGGACACATCATCGTTGAGGACGACCAGATCTTCATAACTTCATCCTCACGCGCCTAGCAGACACTTTTTTCGGCCCGCATCTACTTAACTCAGCGAATCAACAAACAAAAAACAACTCACGTACGATTTGTTGTGATCTAGATCGCAGAAACCTGAAACAACTCTTCCCGTCAAGGATGCTGCCCTTAGCTCACGAACTAGAAATCGCGAGCATAACTACATAGCCGACAAGGAAGCCGTATGAACAACCACCTAAAACTTACCGACGCACAGGCCCCGACTGCAGCAGCCGGAGGGCCTGCCATCGAAGGAGCTACTCTTGCTCCACCTAAGAACCAACACGAAGACCACAGAAGCAGTGCACTTATTCAGAAACTCTTGAGAAATCCATTAGTGCAGGAAGCCTTCATTCGGCTACAGGTTGAGCTTCCAGATGGCCTGTACTATCACAGCCTCTAACACACCAAAGAGGTATTTGAGAAGAGCATCCAGCTAGTGCTGCGCGATGGCCTAAGCGAAAGAGACATAACTCTTATCGCCATCGCTGCCGCATGGCACGACACCGGCTTTATCATGCAGCGCACGCGCAATGAGCCGATTGGCGCAGCCTTCGCACGTGACGCCATGACGCGATTCAGTGGCTTTACTGAATCCGAGATAAATGATGTGAAAGTCGCGATACTCGATACGCAGGTTGTGTTCAAGCCAGAGCTAAAGACTCTGACACAAGAGCGCACTGGGCGGCTCTCTCCGTGGCTGCTCGATGCAGACCTTGCAAACTTTGGGCAAGCCAACCTGATGCACAAGAGCTGTCTAGTATATGCAGAGATTGCAAATAGGCCGATTACATCGGCCGCAGACTTTGCTGATGAAGCCGGCAAATCTTACATCGCCACTACCGTACGGATGCTCGCGGCCCACGAGTGGCGAACGGATGCGGCGCGCACCGAACTCAGCGCACAAAAGGTAAAAAACCGCGCACTGTTGGGTCAGCTCTTTGTAGAGCTTAATGGGGGCACAGAGCTCGGGCTTCAAAGAGCGTGGCTTGCACTTCTGAATGGTCGAGCATAGTGGCACTTCAAGCGGCAGAGGATAATACTTTCTGCTTAGCAGCGATGCGCTCTGTACTGCTCTAAGGTGATACTCCACGGTAATTAAGCGAGACTTTTCCTCGGTTCTTCTGTCGCCATAGCGGCGGCAGGAGACTCAGGTAGCGGACTCATATTGATTGGTCCGACCGGTCGGCCGGCCGATGGATCGGATCAAAGAGAGGTAGAAGTTCGATGCTGAGCACAAAATGACGTGTGACGACTGGTCACGACGAACTATTCTTGGCGAGCATCGGATCTGAAGACGCGAACTCGGTTGCTCACTCGTACCTGCAGCTTCAAGGGTTGCTGGGCCTAGTTTAGCTGCTTGCCACCACGCGCGCGGAGCAGATGAAACCTGCACGTAAGATCACAAGACGCACCCTACACATCCAGCTGTTCAGGCAGTGCCTCACGTTGTGGCCTGTTTCCCTGAGGAGGTGGCAACTGATGCGCTTGGCGCCTCGATTTTAGCGTTAAATTAACGGCACCATACTAGGACGTACACGCGTGCATGCTTGAATCGCGCTCTCGATATTTGCGGCACTTTGTGCAGCGTGCGTAAGCGAGGTGGCAGGCGAAATAGCCGAAACTAACGCCCCTGCTATCGGGCTGGACCGTTAGTTTCAGTTAAAGAAACAGTTTGCATTTAACGTCCGAACGGACCAGTAACATGTTTGAAATCTCTCGGTGTATAACCGCAAGCCGATTCTACCACGCTTCTACAGGCGACGTTTATCGCCTCCCACGAACCACCTGAAGTCCTGATCTGCTGTGACTTTTGCTCCTTGGAAAAAGTTCGCCTGCATCACGGCGACACTAGCATTAAAACAGACATTAAATGGGTCGTCGAAGTCTGCGCACTAAATTTACTTGCCTTATGCTCGCTATAAAAATACAGCCAGCCCACACCGAGGTAGATCATAATTCCATAGCCATCATAACCCAGGCTCTTTAATGTTACGCTGCTTGATGCTGCTTCGTGTTCAAGTATTACAGTTTGACTTTACCCTAAGCCGAATCCCCTCTCAAATGATGACCGCGGGTTCATAGTGGGATTGTTGCGCGGATTTGAGATGGGATCTATCAATCTCAAAGCGCGACTTCGCGTAATAAATTGAAGCTCCATAACCAACGACGGTGGCCCACCTGACTGCTGAGCTTCACACCTATCGATAGACGGGAGAAGCGACAGAGCCGCCAGAGCTCCTAACAATAAAAAAATCCGTCAATTTGATCGTTTATCCCTCCAAAATTAGTCGGTGTCACCAAGCTTTTCCGTGCAACTTACCTGGCCTACAGAAGAACGCTTCTGAAGTTGAAAACGCTTTAGGAATAGGATCAAATACACCAGAGAAAAACTCGCGCAAGAGAGCCTTCGGCCCGCGGGCCCTAACACTTGCAGTTCGCTATGAAACCTCGGTGAGGCACAAGGCACTCTCGGCTAGCGTTTTTCGGTGGTGGTGATGGTGTCTCGTGACTACCCGTTGCGCTCTCTTACTTTCTGCTCTGCAGAGATACGCTGCAACAGCTCTTGCACCTGCAACTGTGCCATCTGTAACTCTTGCACAGAGGGCGCAGCAAGCATCGTTTCAACCGTGCGAGCAATCGCTACAGCATCAGCAACTCGGCCGCCGCTTGTTTGGAAAAGCTTACCAAGTTCATATCGGCAAACAGTAACCGCCTCGTTTGAAACGATCTCGCCCAAGCTCTTTAATTTAGCCAGCTCAAAGCAACACTGAACAACCGTTGCAACTCGCTGCTCATCCTGAATCACGCTAGCTGCAACACCTGCCAGAGCAAGCAAGCTGCCGACCGCAGCTTCTTTTTCAGCCCTATCCGTCATCGCCCACTGAAAGGCTGCACCAACGGGTGGCTGCGCAGGAATCTTTTCTCTGCCGACTGGCCAAGACTTCTCTTTAACTGCGCCGATAGCAGCGGAAGGGCCAGCTTCTTGGAGTTTAAGAGGTGCTATGAGCAGATGAGACCCAGCGTGAAGCGCTGCCAGCTTAGGATCACTTTTATAACTTCGATAACGTCGGCGCACTGGCTCGCTAGCGGAGGGCCCTTCCGCCATGAGCGTTGACGATGGCGCGGCACATAATGACCTATCGCTATGGTTGGATCTTGGCTCAAGCTGCTCTCGATCCACGCTAACCTTCGCCAGCTCAACATCCCACGGAGCTCTCGGTTTTGGCAAATTGCTCTTCTCAGCATCTATACAGGCTAGCGTATGCTCAAGGCGCTGTAGCGGTGACACATGGCTTTCATCTAAATAGCTGCTGCCCATAACTTCTTTTTTCTTCAAGGCTAGACGAGTTACCAAACAGATGCTGAAGATAAACAGAAACGCTAACGCAATTCCATACTCTTTTTGCTACTCACTAAAAGCTAACACACCCGAGCTAACACCGCCGTGTGGCTGTATTACTTACGGGAGCGGCAGATGACGGCTCGTGGCTGCGGCAAGCGGTCAGGCAGCTCAAGCTGCAAAGCGCGCACTTCTCTAGCAGTTACTCGTAGCTACACTAGAGGACTCTCGTTTATGGACACCCCCAGAAACATTGATATTAGCCCAAAACCTGTGGGGCTGCCGAAGGATTCTAGTCAACTACGGGTTGCAATGGTAATAATGAGGGTATGACTTCACACTTTAGAGGACTTCTACCAACCTCTCAGCTCACTTCTGTAGCGTGCCCACCCTGTGCTCGCCCCCTCAACATCGCTTTCGTTATCTTAATTTTCTTCTCGATCATAGCACTGCCTCACCCCACGCTTGCAGCGCCATGCGTTGGAAACTACTCTTCAGTCACCTGTGGCAGTAACACATTCTGCTGCTTTAACGAGACGAATAGCTGCGGTAACGGCTCTCAGCCCTGCTGTTCAGGGGGCAAGTCATGCAGTGCCAGCAACATTCCTAATTGGAGCTGCAGCGGGCAGTATGCCTGTGTTGCCATGAGTGCCGTGCCGACCGGGGTAGATGCTGCCTCGTATCCTGCTGGGCTGTGTGCGAATACGTGTATAGCTGTTACTCCGACACCAACAGCTGCGCCCGTTCAAGATCCGCTTAGCTGTGGCATTTGCGTATCCACTGAAAGCTTTGTTACCGAGATATACAGACAAGTGCAGCGTCGAGAGCCTGATGAAGGGGGCTTAAACTACTGGATTCAACAGATCAATTCTGGGCGTGCAACAAGGGCACAGTTTTTGACAAGTTCTTGCTTAGGCGATGAATACAAGTTGCTTGTAAACACCACCGGAGTGCAGAGTCAAGCATGCATAAGCGGCACACTCAACTGCGGCTGCTGACCGCATTGGGCTAGCAATTTGCACAGCGCATACAACAGCCTAGAGCGGGAGATTTATAGCTGCATTACCAGCATTGTTGCGATAGCCCACGGCGATCTGGACACAGCAATTGCAAGTAAAGCAATTTGGGTTAATCGGATACCTCCTCTTTCTCTTGGTCACTAAGACCCAGGCAGGTCGTGACATGCGGCTACATTCGATCGAAATAGGGGGTGGATCGGCAGGGGCCATTAGGGTTGGACAAAAGCCACCTCTTTCAGCACGCTGTTTTACCTATTTTCGCGCTCGATTATTCTTTTAAGGAACGCGCTTTTCTGGGCAAAGCCATCTACTTGTCTCGAAATCTAGCTAATACAAATCACTACGTCCAATTGCGATAAATTAGTAAGGCGCACCCAGATATCCACCAAAATCGTCTAACACTTAGCTAATTCCTAGTGAGCGAGCCGGGATAAAGCGTAAAGTAAAGGAGTGAGGAGTCGATAAGGCTGCTACAGCGCGCCTAAACGATAACATCATGTTGAACAAGCACCCAACTTGCCGCACTGCTGCCCCCCTGCCCCCCGTTAACGGGCACTCACGCAATTCGCGAGCCGGCTTTGCTATAGTTGAAGTAACTCTCTTGCTCCTGCTCGTTGGTGGAATCCTTTTTGCGGGACTCGGCTTTGCAAGTCTGATGTTCTCGACCAGCTGCGGCCAAACTTCGATTGGCGAAACGGTCACCGAGATCAGCAAAAACAGCGAGCTACTTGCGGCGCTCCAGAGCTCCGATGTAGCAACACGTCGCCAGGCGCGGCAGGCGGCTAGTCAGTTAGCGCTGCAGGGCACGCGCATGTCTAGCTGCATGTCTCCCAATAAGCTAGTTCAGGGGGCTTACAATGATGATCGCGACGTTTTTTACAACGCTCTGGTACTCGGACCAGGACAAACGGCTTACTTCAAAGATAACTCAACGTACACCAACTCAACATCGAGCCTCTCAAATGTACGCTCCGATCAGGTAGGCGCATTTTTGGCTATGGCAGTGCGTTCAAACCCCCTGCCTGACTCTTTTGCAGGGCTATTTAAATCAAGTGCCGAAAGTTCCTTTGGATATACTGTCGCGATGCCCGCTCCGGCGGCGGCATTGAAGGCAGTTCCAACGCCGACGTTTACTCCAACATCAACACCAACACCAACACCAACCCCTACTCCGACATTAACGGTGACGCCGTCCCCTACTCCAACAACAATTCCTACTGTAACACCGACTACAACTCCGACCCCAACACCGACTCCGACACCAACACAAACTCCTGGGTCGTGCGACATAACAACCTGTGGTCAGTATGCCGCTTCGTCAAGCTGGCCATTTTCTCAACCAGCAAGCAACCCATCTGTAAACTGCTATCTGGCTCTGCCGACATTCCCTTGCACTAACATATCTCAACCAAACTGTGGCAACGGAGTAATAGATAACCTGGAAACCTGCGACGGCACAACGCTGCCAGCAGACAAGCCATCATCGGCCGGATGGCGTTGCAGCGGCTCTTGTCAGCTCATTCAAGACTGCATGAAGGTTGCTTTAAGCCCGGACCTCCCTTCTCCTGCGTGCCTAACACCGGCGGGTAATTTCACTCAAACCTGGTCTACTAACAATGGTCCGGTGAACGGCGGAGCTGCATGTACTGAGCTTACGAAAGTCACAGTGCTGCCTGCCTGCTCATCGTGTAACAACGACGGCATCAACGGCACAGACCAATGCGACGGCACGGCTCTTCCTGCGGCCAACAGCCCAGAAAACGGCTGGCGCTGTAACTCTAGTTGCCAATTAGTACAAGATTGTAAAAAAACGACGCTAGATCCACCGACCAAGCCGAGCTGCCTTGCGACAGCTGGTAACTTCACTCAGACCTGGAGAACCAACGGTGGGCCAGTAAACAATGGAGCTGTCTGCACCGATCTAACAATTACAACACCGCTACCGCAATGTTTGGTGCCACCGCCTAAAGTAACATGGAATACGCCAGCAGCGATCGAATACGGAACGGGCCTCTCGGCAACGCAGTTAAACGCAACAGCAGACGTCTCTGGCACCTTCGAATACTCTCGGCTACCAGGAACGATCCTTCCTGTCGGCAACAACGTAATTAGCGTTACGTTTCGCGCCACCGACTCAACAACCTATCCTTCAGAGGTCTCTGTATCGGTTGTTCAAGTTGTCACCGCTAAGAGCTTAACGTGCACGGCTACATCGACTTCTCGCCCCTACAGACAAGATAATCCAGCTCTCGCCTTTACCTGCTCCGGTTTTGTAAACGGTGAGAACACAACGAGCCTTACTACCCAAGGCTCGCGCACCACAACAGCTACTGCTAGTAGTAATGCCGGGGACTATCCGATTACCTGGGCATCGGCACCGACGGCTACGAATTACGCAATTACTACAGAGGCAGGCACTCTCACTGTCAACAAACTTTCCCTTACATGCAAAGCAGACAACAAGTCGATGACTGTCGGGGCGTCGTCTCTGCCAACTCTAACCCAGACGTGCACCGGCTTTGCTGCGCCTGATACTGCCTCGTCTCTCACAGGCTGGGGGTTAGCTACTACTGCCACCACAAGCAGTCCCGCAGGGACCTATCCAATTACCTACGCAACCGAGCCGGTAAACAACAACTACCAAATTACCACAACGCATGGCACGCTGACGATTACATCTCGAATAGCAACTCAGTGCTCCCTTACCTTGATCGGCGGCAACTCGATTACATATGGCTCTACGGTTACACCATCAGCGACAGCTCAAACAACTACAGGCATCCCGTTATCGGGCTCATTTGTGTATGAATATGTTACCAGCGGTTCAACGGCTAGAAATCCGATGCCTGCTGCAGCATCTACTTTCAGTGCAGGCAGCTACACTATTTATGCAAAGTTTACTCCGGCAAACACCACTACGCACGACCCGACAGAGTGTCCGGCTGCACTAGTCGTTGCCAAAGCAACTCCTTCTTGTTCATTTGGTCCGTTGAGTCCGATTACATACGGCACGGCACTCAGCGGAACTCAGCAGAGCGCCATATTCTCACCGGCTTCTTCAATTGTCTCTTATACAATCTCAGGCGGTGGACTCCCCTCTCCGTCTCCACACTCGAACCTAAGCTCTATAGTTGGTATATCCCTTGACGCATCTACTACTGCCTACATCCTAACGGCCAGCGTACGCTCCACGGCGAACTACAACGCAAAATCCTGCTCTACCAACTTAACCGTCAATGCCAGGTCATTAACGTGCTATCCAGTTCCTAAAGATATGTTCCAGGGCACCGACCCAGCCAGCATCCCTCTTACTCACAACTGCGAAGGTTTTATAACCGGCGACTCAATGGCCAAGGTTTCAGGGGGTGGGTTAACTGCTAACGCCACAGCAAGTAGTCCGCCCGGGTTCTATACGATAAGCTACGTTGCAGGCAACCTACCGACGATTCCAAACTATACGGTCACTACAACATCAGCGCTGCTAGAAGTTAAGACATTGTTAACCTCCCGGTGCTCAGTTTCTGTTGGTGGCACTTCGTTCACATATGGCACCCCGATAACGCCCGTAGGAACAGCCACCACCAACACCGGTGTGCCGCTAGCAGGTCAATTCACCTACAGCTACTCGGGGCCTGGGATTTCAAGTACGAATGTTGCGGGGGCGATTACACCGAACCCTAATGCAAACGCTAGTACCTACACGGTAACAGCAGCTTTCGATCCGACCGATCCAACGTATGCGAACGCAAACTGCCCTGCTGTTACCTTCACCGTTACTAAGGCGCAACCAACCTGCGAATGGACAACTCCAGCCGCCATCACTTACGGCACCCTTCTATCTTCAACACAGCTTAATGCGACAGCCACCTATAACGGAGTTGCTATTCCGGGAACCTTCTCTTACACGCAACCAGTTCTCACAAGGCTAAACGCCGGTACGACAGCAATTACAGCTACCTTTACACCGGATTCTGCAAATTCTACCAACTACCTCACATGTTCAGTGACACGAAACCAGGTGGTAAATAAAGCTCCTCTTGCTTGCAGAGCAGACGACAGACGGATAATCGACGGGGAGGCTTTGCCTGCAGCAAGTTCACTCACCTTTAGCTGTTCTGGATTTATCGCCCCAGATACTCAGAGCACCGCTGAGATAAATACGGGTGGTTTAAGGATCGACGGTAATCGGATCACCTACACAACGGTCCCAACCAGCCCAAATTACGCGATTACCTGGCAGGATGGGGCGCTTCTCACTGATCCGAAGAGACCGAGTATGTGTACCGTCTCGGCTGGTACGGGCGTTTTCACATATCCTAACACTCAAAACCCCATATTGCCTGCCACAGTTGGTAAGATAGCTACCGGAACATCGAAGGGTAATACCTTAACAGGCTCTGTTACCTACCGCATTGCCCCGACGAGCACAGGGACGGCGAGTGCGTTTGTCCCAGAGATCGATTACAACGCAGGGACATACACCCTCTTTGCAGACTTTGTTCCAGACAATACGACCTACGCCCCATCAACATGCTCTACGCCGATTGCAATTAATAAAGCTAGCTACGCCTGCTCACTTACATCGCCAACACCGATTGACTACGAGACACCGCTTTCGCTGACGGCTTCTGCGACTGTGCTTGGCGGAGCGTCGTATTCTAGTACAAATTCGGGGCAGGCTGGATTCTTTAGCTTTACCCCGTCGGTGGGGTCGATACTGACACCTGCGACGTACACGGTTCAGGTAACTTTTACACCACCACCGGCTGTTGCTAATAATTTTAACGGCTGCTCGGCCACAACCACTGTGGTGGTTAATAAGAAACAGGCCACCTGCCGCCCAAACAATAAGACCAAGGTGTATGGGACTGCAAACCCGGCGTTCGATTATCAGTGTAGGGTAGGGACAAGCCCCACTGGCGCTATTGTAGCAGGCGATATAAGTGGCGGGATACTTGCAACGTCGGCGGTGGACTGCAGCACACCGGCGACCGATGTTCAGATAAACTTTACTCCAACAGGGTGGCCGTCCTCGAGTCTCTATGACATTGCGGTTGGCACTGGATACCTGACTATTTCGAAGGCTCCACTTAGCTGTAAAGCTGATGATAAAGCGATGCTTGCTGGGGCAGTGCCAGCGAATTTTCTTACAACTAGCTGCTCGGGTTTTATTTGTTCCGATTCGATAAGTAGCGTAAGCGGTATTAATTTGAAGGTGTTTAAGACTGAAACTGGGGTAAAAACAGAGGTAACTGGCACTCTTGGCGCTGGGACGTACGATATCGAGCATAGGGAT
Source organism: Bdellovibrionota bacterium (assembly GCA_044356425.1). Taxonomy (GTDB): domain Bacteria; phylum Bdellovibrionota_C; class UBA2361; order UBA2361; family OMII01; genus OMII01. The sequence continues at coordinate 9,992 of JBIKWG010000061.1, forward strand.
TCAAGCGGTCCAGTTAGTAGCACCAAATACAATATTTCTGGCATCACTCCCGGCAAGCTTGTTGTTTCAGCGCCTACAAATAATGTTACCTCTTGTTCACTCTCTGGCGGTCCGTCATTTACCTACGGCACCCCCATAAGTATCGGAACATCCGGCACCTCGATCATCGCCACAAAGAGCCCAGCCGCTGCTACGGGAACATTCTCTTATACGGTTCGATCCTCCTTAACTGGTGTAGAGACCGCCTATACAGGAACCCCTACATTGAACGCGGGCTCCTACACCTTCTATGCCACTTTTACCCCAGGGGCAGAATATACAGCCAGCACCTGTTCGATTCCAATAATTATCAACCCGATGCTCCACAACTGTGCTTGGGGTGCTCCTGCTGCAATCACGTACGGTACTGCTCTCTCCGGCACTCAGCTTAACGCAACTGCCACTAATGCGTGGGGCACTGCTACTTCAGTGGCGAACCCAGAACGTTTCACATATTCTCCGGCGGCTGGCACGGTGCTGTTGCCCGGTACAAGAACCCTAAACGTAAACTACGCGATCCCAGGAGATACAAACTACACCACCTGCTCTGCTTCAGTGCCGATAACTGTTAATAAAATACCAGTCACCTGTACCGCGAACGACGCCACTCGCGAATACGGTGTTGCTAACCCTCCTTTCTCGTTTACGTGCAGACGAAGTGACGAGACGGTTGTGACTGACGGAATACAGGGAGGCACTCTTACTACAACAGCAACAGTTACTTCTGCTGTGAACGAGACAACAGGCTACCCTATCGTGCTTAACCCAGCTCCAACCTCATCGCTCTATACAATCACAACCGCCAACGGCAAACTGACGGTAACAAAAGCACCGCTCTCGTGCACAGCTGACTCGCATACTAAAATTCAAGGACAATCTGATCCGGCGTTAACGCATCAGTGCTCTGGATTGCGAAATACCGACACCAAACCAGCCGCTACGCTTTCACGTGTTGCAGGGGAAACCCCAGGGAACTACGACATAAACTTTAATAGCTGCCCAACTCCTGCCAACTACGCTGTTACGTGCAACAAAGGAAACCTACAGATTTTACCAAACGGAAACTGCTCTATCTCAATCCTTAATGGCTCAACGAAGACCTACGGCGAGAACATGCAGGCCGTAGTTACCTCTACAAGCGGTATCGCTGGATCAGTTGTATTTAGCAGGACCCCGAATGGAGGCTCACCTACCCAGATCGGCACTGTGCCAGTTCAGTTACCTGCTGGGTTAAGCGCGACTTCAGAGGCTGTTGTTTTGAACGCTAACTCGTATACGATTTCAGCCCAATTTACCCCCAGCGACACCACAATTCCAACTTCTTCCTGTTCTACCTCGCTACAAGTGAACATGGCGCCAACTACCTGTGCTTGGACCCCCGCTTCACAGATTAATGTAGGAGGCACTGCTGCATTAAATGCAACAGCCGCTAGTGGGACAATCGCTTTCGATTCTGGGAAGACCTATACCAAGACAGTCAATGGAACTACAACGCCTCTCAACGCCAGTGATACATTTGCTACAGCGGGAACCCACCTTTTAACGATGAACTTTACGCCGCCTAACACTAATTACCAGACGTGCAGCGTATCGCAGTGGTTAACGGTAAACAAACTTTCCAGCATATGCTCGGTGCCTACCAGCACAACTCTCACCTGGCCAGATACCGTAACCATCGGCGCTAGCACAGCTACTCTGCCGCTCGTACACAGCGCTTCAGGTCGCAACTTTAGCTACCTGTATCGACCTCAGGGGGGAAGTGTTTGGAGCCTGCTCGAGAACGGTGCATCTCTGCCTCCGGGCACCTACGAGCTTGGTGCTACATTGCCGGAAAATGCGAGCTATGGCGCTACGTCCTGTTATAATGGAACCCTTACAGTCTCACGACGGACTGCGTCGTGCAGCATCGATAACTATACTCTGAAATCTGGAGACGCGGTAACTATCAACAACAGTGGCGGTATGTACAAGGCAACCCAGGTTGAAACGGTGGGTACTTTCTCTTCAAGTAGGAATTTCAGTTACACCTACAGAGCAACCAACACAACAGGCGCTGGAAGCACACTTCTCGATGGCACTAAGCCGGTGATTAACCGCTATGACGTATTTGCAAGGCTTCCACAAAACGCGTACTTCCTTGAGACCACCTGCTCAGGCCTCTTAACGGTGGCAGCAAACACCCTACTTCCAGATCCAACAACCGTACCGAGTTCTCCATTATGTGGAAATGGGACCGTTGATACGGACGCTGGTGAAACATGCGATCCAAAAAATACAGGCTCGTGCGAAGGCTGCGCATGTGACCCAATAACATGCCAACTGGACTGCACCGTCCAATGTCTAACCCTCTTTACAACCACGTGCAATGCAAACGGTAGCACCCTTAACTTAAAGTGGGGCCAAAACATTACCATGAAATTTAATGGGGTAGATTATGACTGCTCTTCGCATCCGAACTGCTGCCCACCAGCCGGACCAACGCAGGGAGTAGGTGCTTCTAGAAACGACCCCCAGTGCTACGACCAAAATGGCAACCTTCGCACCGACGCGGCCGCCATCCGCACCGACCGCTATGAACTGGGCTCTTCATGTCTGCATAGCGGCGTGGTGGTTGAAGACCCCTACAGCTCCGCTTTGGTGTTCGAGAGATCCACTGAAACGGGCCGAATGATTATGCCACCGACTTACCGCACCTCGTGCTCATGCAGCGTTGGCACTAGTGCTGCGACACCAAATATCATGTGCGTAGACTCTCATTGGGGAATTGCTGTCTGGTCTTATCCACCATAAGATTACTCAGCTGCAACAACGAGAACTGACCTACAAACCCTGCTACTCTCTGGTGCGGAATCGGGCTACTCTTGCCGCTGTATGTCTTCGCGCAATAGGTCTTATACGACACCCCTTTCTCTCGCCATCTTCGTGGCCTCACTAGCCCTATACTGTTACCGCATCACAGAGCCCGAAGTTGCTTACTTCGATGAGCATTATTTCGTTCCTACAGCCAGGGGACTCTTAAATGGAGAGGGGTTAGGCGAGATTACTCATCCACCGCTCGGTAAGCTTATTACACTGTTCTTTATCTGGCTGTGCGGCGATGCGCCGAGCAGCTGGCGTATCGGCAGCGCCATCTGTGGTGCCCTATCTGTAACCTACGTCTTTCGGTTAACGCAGCTACTTTCTGGGCAGCTCTTTGCAAGCCTTCTGGCAGCAATCCTCTTTCTCTGCGATGGCTTGGCATTCACCCAGGCTCGCATCGGCCTGCTGAACGCTCCTGCCCTG
>JBIKWG010000273.1:0-3824 GCA_044356425.1 Bdellovibrionota bacterium
GCATCTCAGCATCCTCATATCTTCCTTCTTGTTGGTTTAGAACGCCGAGCAGGTGTAAGGCATGGTCGTTATTGGGTGACGCTAGAAGTATCTGAGAATAGTGTTCCCGTGCATCTATTAACTTGCCTTCCTGGTGTAGAGCAAAAGCTTTGGTTGGCAGCGTTGTGAGCTCTTCGGTGGAAAGCGGGGAGTTTGTCACAGTAAATTAAACAGTATGTATACGGCAAAGGCTCTAAGTATCGCGTAGGCTATCCGCTGCAGCAATCAGCAGCCTGCTCTCTCTATGATACCTGCGCTCGTGTCAACGCTTCAAGGTATAAACGGTAAGGGATGGGTTAGTGCGAAAAACATCCTAGTGTGATAGGCGTTTTCTGTGATGCAGCACTACGTTCTTTACGCAGGTTCATTACAGCGGATCCCTCAATAGGTAGATGCGCACAGGTTTATCGGGCGATTTTGGAGAGAGAAAAGCCGATTCAACATGATTTGCTCCATAAGGCAAAACTTGAACGATCAGATTGTCTTGGAAGTACTGGCAGACATCGAGCATACTAAGCGCTGCCTTTATTGCCGTTTCGTTTGATAGCTCCTGTTCGGTTGGGATACGTTTCGCTGGAATCAAGAACTGCCTCTGCTCTTGCCGGCCGGAACCGTCGTCGTGAAGGATAACTAATCGAAATTTAGATCCAGCTGGAAAGCTTCCATGATTCGCTCTACGCATGGCATCTAGTCCGCGCGCCACCGCGCGAACGATAAGCTTCTTTCTGAGTAGGTCGTGATTAAGGGGCTCTTCGCCTGCCACGTAGATCGTAGATATGTCTGACGACCTTTGTTGTCGATAGTATTGGGGTTCATTTCCCAGTACGTATAGATTCACGGGTGTCTGGACCTTTCCGGCTAGGACAAAATTTACTTGAGAGTGGGTTGCTCCATGCGGGCTAAGTCGGAAGCCGATGTTAGTTTGCATGTATTGGCTAAGGTCATGCATGCTGTCGATCACTGCCATGGCTTTTTCGTACGAGTGATTTGCGAAAGCTGATGCAAAAGCCGGGGGGGTATAAAAATACCCCCTTAGTTCCGAACCTACCGGAGAGAAGAGCAGATCAAATGGGGCAGGGGAAGGGTTTGGATTCGCTATGTGGTTTGCATCAAACCACTCTGCCACCGCATGGCATACGAGACTCTTAGTTACCGTTTTCAATGAGACAGACTGCCCGGCCGGTTCGTAAATTTTCGAGATATCAGCTGAGTTCTGTGGCATGCATTGCAAAGCTGTAAAGTTGATGGGCGGAGAAAAGCTGCTCGTTGCCGCGCGCAGTAGCGGACCTTCAAATTTAGCTACTGGCTGAGTTTCTGTGTCTCTCAAGATAGTAACTCTCACCGGCTCAACAGCGGATTGGCCGAGCAAAGAGGGGGAGTTAACGCAAAAGGCAGAAGACAGATGGCGCTGGCCGTGAGCCGCAACGTGAACAACCAGCGCCTCCTGAAAATACTGATATATGTCGCGCATGCCATCTGCTGCGTCCATCACGGTAGTATACGACAGCTCCCTCTCGGTAGGGATCAGCCTCTCAGGAAGCAGAAACTGCTTCTCTAACCGCCGTCCAGAGGGCCCTTTGTGCGTGACAACTAATCTAAACTTTGATCCAGGTGGGAAAGTCCCCTGATTCGCTGCTCTTATAGCATCCAGTCCAATCGCTACGGCCTGCATGATAACCCCTTCAGAGATTCTCATGTAGGGGCGGCCTTCTGTGAGCTTAGCGTGGTCTGTATACTTACCAATAAGTCGGTAAGGGATGTTACCTTGATGAAAGCTTTGCTGGCCCTCGGTCAGATAGATTTTCGAGATATCGACCGAATTCTGTGCAGTGTATTTGACACTGGTTACGCCATCTACAGTCGGACGAGCTGTTCTCGGTGTAGCCGGAGATCTCTGATTCCATCTGGTGTCAGTCAATGTCTGAATGGTTGAAATGCCAGGGAGAATGTTAGAGGCGCTGGCACTAGGTGCTGCGCTAGAAGTATCCGCTCTGGCAGAGGGTTCAGGGCCAAGATCTACATTCAGGAAGTCTGGCGCTGGGCGTGGGGTAGTTGTCGACTTTGTTGCAGCTCCATTATCTGGTGTTTGGGTAGTTTGTGCCGCTGCTTTTGCGGTAAAACGACGCCATAACGGCTCAACGAACTTGTGAGTAGCATTTGTACTTGAGGTAGTTGATGGTAGTAGAGATAACGGTGGAAGTAATCGACCTGATGCTGCGTCAGAACTTTTTGCATGGGCGGCGTTAAGTTGTGCGGATGTATCGGTCTTGAGAGTAATAGGTAAGGATCCTAGCTTTGGGTCTGTAATCACAGTTGAGACGTTTGATGTCGGTGTGGATACTGAAAACAGCCAATCTGTCATCGCTTTATAAGCTTTAGGCAGCTGCTCCCTTTCCGTATAGAGTTTGTATCCTACCAGAGCTCCTGCAAGGGATGCCCCGGCGATTCCTAATCGTGCTGGCTTTGTAAGGGAATCAAAGATATTTCTGAGCCCCAGCAGGGCGCCTGCGCCACCACAATTACCACACGGACAGGTCTTGCTTGAGTACTCGTGTTGAGTGCTGCTGCATCTTTTCCAGCTTAATGAGTCTAGCAGCGCTCTAGGTGGTGGCTCTCTAAAACTCGAGTCGGTAAAGATCTTCTTGAAGTAATCCGCTAATTCAGCATTTAGATATTCGGGTTTCAGTGCGAACTTGGGAATTATGACCCCTTGATGAGAAATTGGGAGCCCCTTCAGCTTTCGCGTAGCTTCTGAAACTAGCCCGGCTTGTGTTCTTAAAACTCCAGCGTAAGGAGCTATGCCAGTTAAAGCGTTGTACAACATGCTAGCGAATGTAAACCAGTCGCTGCCTTTATCGGGTGAACTTACCCTTGTAAGATTTCCGCCATGCTTTGCGCACAATCTTGGATCTACCCACACTGGATCGAACACTTTGCACTTGAATGTGCCGAACTGCATAGAGTCTGTATCGATTAGGTACGGTGTCTCATCTTTAATCAGTATATTTTGGGGACGTACATCTCCAATAACTACATTCTTTTGATGAAGCTCTGCGATGAGGTCGTGTAGCTTTAAAAAAAGTTTGGTTATATCCATCATTGATAAGTTATGATTTCGTCGACCGTCGTTAGACATCAACTCAAGCAGCTGATAACTGTTCTCTATGTAGGGCATGGTGTAGCCAATGAAATGCCTCTGCCCGTTTACCTCCGCTACCTGAATCTTCAAGGGCCTGATCACCTGCTTAGGAAGATCCTTTGGAAAATTCCGAAGCTTGTCATACAGCTCGGTTAATTTAGTCGCACAATGTGCCTTATCGGCTGGCGTTGCAAATAAGGGATTGTTCGGCTGAAGAAATTGCTTGTAAGCAACTAGCTTGCCTGACGTTTCATCTTTGAGCACACTTATGCGAGCTTCGCCCCCCTCGGCGATATCTTTTCCCTTTACGGTATAATTAGCCGCTGTATGCATGGATATCCTCGTAAATCGTTCTTAAAATAGGGATTATAGCTGGTTTGTCTTTTGCGGTGGCTGTGGCTGGCTCAACGCCATGTTGGACCTAGCCACCGCTGGTAGCGGATGTTTCAACTGTTGCATATCAGTCACGTCAGGGCTGATGCCGGTGTTGCCTGCCATGGGTTCTGGTCGCTTTCCGATTACAAGCAAAGTGGTGTCATCGCGCAGTGGTCTCTTGGACTGCGTATTCCCGGCCTGAATTCGCTTGAGTAGCTGATTTATAGTTTTTGGAGATTCCAAGTATCGTTTGTTTGTTAATAGCTCCTCT
>JBIKWG010000274.1:0-3820 GCA_044356425.1 Bdellovibrionota bacterium
TATCGATAATTCCGTACGGAACCTCTATGCCCTCTATGCGCTGAATCTCTTTCTGCAGCCGACGACCCAGGAACTCACCGCCGGTACGTATCCCAACGATCGCTAAACTGCTGAGGTCTCGGTCTTTCTCTACGATCTCAAAACTGATGCGAGATATCGCCCGAGCGATGGTGTCCTCGTCCATCACTAAATGCCATTCACGCGGTACCTGTTTGTATTTCATCGCACTTTTAACGTTCAAAACTAACCCCTTCTCGGCTCAGCTAGTGGTTATCGTATCTTGCTGTTTGCCGAAAGGTTAAAATCCATTGAAAAGAGCTCAATCCTTCGCCCCATGAGCGAAACCGCACAGCGTTCAGTATACCGCAGACGAGCTCGAATAGCATCAGAGCTTCGTTCTATTACGAAATCCCTCGACCTGCTCTTTATTCCCACCTCTGCCACCATCGCCGCAAGCTTGACCTTGAGCTCCTCATCTGACTCGATAGCTCCATTCTTAATGATGGTTGCCATCTGATTTCTAAGGTTAAAATAGTAATAGTACCAAGGAACAACCTGATACGCGATTGCAAAAACTAAACAGAAGGCCAGTGCCCAGAGCTCTAGCTTTAGCAACCACCGGCGTTTCGGCGCGGATACACTAAGATGTTGACCCTCAACCATACCTCAAAAGCTACTCCAGGAGCGCTTCCCCTGCCACGACATTAAGCGCCGTCCGGCCCCTTCAGCAATGTCTTTCCTGACGACTCGACCGTAGCCTCCTCAAGAATAAACCGGTTCATATTTTTAACAACCGAGCTACCCAAAGAGATTGCCTGGGTGAGATCCCCGGCCAAAGCGGCGGCTGAAGACCTGCTGCCAGCCACACCGATAAACACCCCGCCAGGGCGCTCTACTCCGATATACCGAGTAGCATCAGGTGAGAGGCTGGCTCGCGATACACCCGCCACAATCGCGCCCCACGGCTGATTCTTTACCCAGCGCTCCATGACCTCTGGCTGCCGAGTTGCAAGGCTCTCAAGCACTTCTCCGGAGCTCGGATCGATAGAGCTTGCTGCGAAGGGCTCGCTGGAGCGCAGGGCCTGTTCGGCTACCTTGACTATCGAGAGTGGAGCCGACTCCTGTGCACCTGAAGCCGAGACGGGAACAGGCACTGTGACATCACTAGACCCAATATGGTCTTCCTCTCTTCCCGGAGACGCCACCGTACGTACGCTCAGCTCCACAAAGGGCAGCTTCATAAACTCATCTGGAATCCGAAAACGCACGCGGGTTGAATCGCGGTCGTTGAGGCGCCGATCTGCCACAAAGGTGCCATTCACCGAGAACACCACGCGATAATAGCCGCGATTTGAATCGAGGTGCCGAATCTTGAAGATCAGGTCTCCGGCACTTTGGCGAGGATCCACGACTAGACTAACCGCCTCACCCCGCATCCCGGCAAGCTGATACTCGTGCTGCAACGAATCAGCTTGAGGAAAGGTACGCGAGAGGGCTTGCGCAAGCTGCGTTGGCTGCTTTGCCTCTAGCACAACTTGCGCTATCCGATGAAACGCTGCGGCAGCTACGGTCTCTACCCCCTCATCTGAGAGCAATCGACCGCGAGCAACAAGATCACCACTAGAGCCCTTACTACGCGCACGCAAAGCTTCTTGAGCATCAACGTAGATTGCGCCACTCTGCTGCGCGATATCTTGCAAAACCTTATGATAACGCTCTTCTTCTGGTTGCAGAACAGTTGGTTCTGAAACGAGCACCACCCTAGCACCCGACCTCTGGAGCTTATCAACGACTCCTCTAAGCTGCTCTTGGTACTCTTCAACTGGGACACGCGCGACCGCATCTTTGTGCACTGCCGAATCTGCCCGGCCCGCTAAAAAGCGGTATATTCGACTCGTAAGCACATCTGCTAATAACGGGTAACGAGCCAACGATCGATAGTGCTCCCGCTGCTCGCGCGCCTCGCGCTCTGTTAGGCCAGGCAGCCCGAGAGAGTTGCGCCCAACCCGAGCATCACTACTCCATCCAACTATAAAGACCAGCTCAGGCGTCTCTTCTGCAAGAGCCTTCGCAGCGATATCTTGGAGATCATATGCTGTGGCGCCAGGCCGCGAGAGGTCCTTAACTGCCATATCAACGCCGTAGGCTGATAGCAGCTCATGCAGAGATCCGGCAAAAGAAGTATTTCCACCTTCGTATCCCACGGCAGGAGACCCGCTCAGAACAAAGGCCCGTAGCTTATCACCGACTACAGCAGCGCTGCCGGAAGAGTCTACGCTGGCCTCAACATCAAGCTGCCCAACGATCCCCTGCATCACTGACTGAGGTAGAAGCGCATGGATCTTCCGTAGGTCTTCGCGCAAGATATCTTGTGGCAATTTACCTAGAAAAAGCTCACTAGCTAGCACTAGCGACACACACGCCCATACAGCGAAAAGCGCCGCGGCTTTCACCACCCGAGCGAGCGCAATCGACATACTAAGAACAGAAGCACACAGCAGCACCAAGCCCAGCGTACCACGCCATCCAGGGGCGTATTTTTGCAGCAAAACTGGATTAGCTACCAGAAGAGCCGTTACAGCCAACGCCAAAGCAAGCGCTGCAAGGTATGTTACCTTTACAATCCCAACCCGCGCCAAAGTGCCTGAAACAACCGGCCGCACCACTACCCATCCGACTGCAGCCCCCAGTAACACCAACCATCCAGCACCGATGATGTACTCAGGTTTCGTATGAATGAAAAGCTCAGAGAGTGGCAGCGGTATAAAAGGAAGAGCTAACGGAAGCATCCCAGCAAGCAGTGTTGCGATAAAAGAGATCCGCAACACCTTACTAACAACGTACGCCCCGATGAGGAGCGCTAACGGCGTTACAACTGTATATGTTGGCAGCCAATCGAAAAACATCATCGTTGGTCCCTGTACTCCATTTCTCCAACTCTTCCGTCAACAACCAACTCTCTCACCTCGCCCAGGGTAAGATTGGAGGCCACAGCGACCCTTCCCTGAGTTGAAGCTGACAAGGGAAGAGCCAGGACGGTAGATCCGTTGCAGCTAACTTCAAGCCTGCTGTCAGTTGTGGTAACCCCAAACCTTACACAGGAGGAGCCATCCGGTATCCGTCCTGTTTTACCTATCGAAACGACGTCGCCTTTTCTGGAGCGAAAAAAGACCTCTACTGACCCTGAGGAAAAACGCAGTAAAGTCGAGCCGTTACCACCCTCACCGAAAGAAAGCTCAAGAAAACTCTCGGCGCGCTGCCAGACAGCATCAACAACCGCAGAACGAAATGAGTAGCCAGACTGTAGGCTATTTCTCAGATAGAGCGGCTGATTCATCAGCTGAGCAAGCTCTACTCCATCGCGCACCAACGAGGTTCTTGGCGACCAACGCTCAAGTGAAAGAAGTGGCTTTCCTCTTACTTCCGATAGTTCCTCTACCTCTCCGCGCACGCGCTGATCAACTGAGTCAAGCTCAACCTGCTCTGCGGCAAACGAGGCCTTAGTATCAACTTCACCGCTGCTCTCAAGAGCGCGCTTATCAAGGCTACTACCGACAACCAGAGCTACTAAGCCTGAAGCAGCAATCGATGCGCCAACGGCAAACGGATGTGCAGCTCGCCTTCTTGAACGCGAGCGATAGGGGGATGCAGAGGAGATGACTAATGGACGTTTCTTCACCCCTCAACGTTACAAGGAAGAGAGAACTTCAGGCAACACCCTTACGAAGCGAGACCGAGGCATAACCTCGCCCAAACCGAGCTGACTGGCTCTGTCGCACAGCTCATCATGGACATGAGAAAAAAAGCTCAAACACCGCCA
>JBIKWG010000062.1:0-13249 GCA_044356425.1 Bdellovibrionota bacterium
TTGAACGACTCTTATTTGCGCGTGCGGTTCAGCAAGAAGAGAGAGCTGCTTTCCCTGCAACCGGCCCACTTGAGAGAATATCGCGTCGAATGTCACTGCATCCGAGTGCGGCACTCTATGCGCTCATTAACGCCAGCAGGGCAGATAGCGCAGTTAAGCGCCGGCTAGAAGAGAGTGACATAAAGATTATTGTGCTGGTAACTATATTGAAGTTGCTGGGATTCTCCTGGTGGAGTCAAGGCTCTATCCCTTCTGTAGTTAGGTCAGTAACGCCATCTGACGTAGAAGATGCAGCGCGTGTTGCTTTTACAGATGTGGATTTTACCGCACTTAGTGGCGGGAGCTTGGCGGAGTGGGTGAGTCGAGATCTACTCGCGTGGCATGAGAAGCTTTTTCTTGGGGTTCCTATACTGCATGCATGTGCAGGGGGATCATCACCGCGATTTTCGCTTGTTGGTCAATTATCTTAGCCATAGAGCGTTGGATTGCAGCTGGCGCTGGGACAAAGATAATAGCATGAATGCTGTTTCTATTGATCTCGATAGATGCGCGAGTTGTCCGGCACGCTTGATGTAAGCCATACATTTCCGCCGATAATACTTCCAGCGCCCACAACTGTGTCCCCGCCAAGAATGGTTGCGTTTGCATAAATGATGCTGTTGCTTCGAATCGTTGGATGCCGTTTGCTGTTCGCGAGTGATTTCTTAACGCACAGCGCACCAAGTGTGACACCTTGGAATATCGTCACATGGTCTTCTATTATAGTCGTCTCGCCTATTACTATTCCGGTGCCATGATCGATCACGAAGGCCTTTCCAATAGAAGCCCCCGGGTGAATATCGATACCTGTCACTTGATGGGCATGTTCTGTAAGCAATCGGGGTACGATTGGTACGCGCCGGTGAAAAAGCCAGTTTGCCAATCTATATACCGCGATCGCAAAGAATCCTGGATAGGCAATCAGCACCTCTTCAACACTGGTAGCTGCGGGATCTCCCTCATAGATTGCCTCTGCATCACTACGCAGGGTCAGGTGAAAATCAGGCAGCGCTTGTTCGATATCTAACAAAATCTGACGAAGACGGAGCTCGTCAGAAATTACAGGACAGCAAAGCTTCTCAAGAACCAGCCGCATCTTTGTAAGCGCTTTCGGCAGATCGTCGGCAGAAGGTTCAGAGTTAGAAGAAAACTGCGGAAATAAAGTCTCAAGAGTCGCGCGCACTAAATCTGGTATAAAACGTGGTGAGGGCACTGGGTTGCTAATTGAAGAGCGAAGCTCAGAGAGTCGTTGAAGGACGTCATTCGTGTCGTGTGTCATAAAAGGGCTTCCCGGTTGGTTTTTCTTTGCTCGTCGGTTATCGTACTATTGCAATGTTGATGACGTGGCCGAGTTAGAGCCCCAAATAACCGTTAACAAGCGCATCGCAAAAGTCCGTCGGTTTGTAGCGCGGCGGAGCTTTGTCACGCACTACTACATACGTTTTTCCATGAATTCTATTATCATCCTTCCAACAGAGTGTGTAGATCAATCTCGAGCAACCCTTCAGAACAGGAGAGCTGACTATGCATTTTCAACTCACGAGCTGCGTCAAGGGCAGGTAGTAAAGGTGGCTGTTTTAGGCGGCAGGCGCGGTTTAGCAACTGTCACTAGCTCGACACCCACAGCTGTTGAGTTGGCGCTTTCTTTAGAACATGAGCCGCTCGATAGGAAGTCGATCGACCTTATTGTAGGTTTAAGTCGCCCCCAAACGGTAAAGAAGGTTATTCAGGCGGCCGTGATGTTGGGAGTGCGCTCTCTTCATTTTGTTTTGAGTGAACGGGGTGAGAAAAGTTATCGAACATCGCATGCGCTGCAAGCAGAAAAAATTGAAGAGGAGACCATAAAAGCGCTTGAGCAGATATGGGACAGTATGGCTCCTTCTGTGCAAGTGCACTTTTCGTTACGTCGAGTCTTTGAGGTGCTAGCGCATAGCTCTTCTGATGAACCGCAGGCTCTGAAACTCTTAGCCGATCCCAGCGGGGTTTCTCTTGTAACCCTAGGAGTCGCTAATCTAGCAGGCGCACATTCGGTGACAGCGCCAACTGTGCTGGCAGTTGGACCAGAGCGCGGATGGAGTGCCGCAGAGGTAGCCGAATTTTCATCGCATGGCTTTACCGCAATTACACTCGGTGAGCGTGTTTTGCGAGTTGAGTTGGCATTAGTCTTTCTGCTTGGACAGCTTGAAATGCTGCAGAAAACCACGCTTGTTGCAGGGGTAAGATAGCGAATGGGTGTCTGGCCTATTCTTCATGGGCTTTTACAGTAAGCTTTTTGAGTCTCTGGTTTGGGGCAGGAAAAGCTCGTAATATTAGGCACTTGGTGTTTTTAAAAAAAAGCCTGAAGCAAGACACAGAGTTGTACCGATAGAGATAGAGCGGGGGCCCGTGTGCGCACGTGAGATTAGAAAGGCTGATGATTCTGATCCGCACGTGGCAAAGTGGGAGTGTTAAAACCGACAGTTTAAGGCAGCGTAGGAATATCGACGAGAGTCATGTTTAAACAAAGCACCTTTGTAACACGACGAAGGGGTGGTTCTCAAATCATCCTACTGCAGCTAGTAATGCTGTCAGTAGTGTTTTTTGCCTGCATTATCGGTGTTATCGCATTCATTCACTTCTCAAGTGTGCGCAGTGATGCTTCAACAGAGATCGTTGAGCAGCAGGTGGTGCCTTTGGTAGGCTCTACCGAAGTGCTTGTCCCGACCCAAACCATTCCGGCAGGCGTAGAGCTAGATAGTTCTATGTTTCGTTTCGAGCGTAAGCCTGAGAAGGTGGTCTCTCCTGATGCTCCCCGTTCCTTTGAGGATATTCGCGGTCTTTACACCAAAGGGGTTCTGCTGGCGAATCAACCGATCAACCTCGACTACCTTACAAACTTACAGCCTGTAAACGCCCTAACAGCGAGCATTCCGCCCGGATATCGGGCGATTGCAATAACTGTGGATGCCACAAGCAGCGTCGAAGGATGGGCACAACCGGGCGCTCGAGTCGACGTGATTTGGGTAACCACTTTTACCGGGCGTCGCACAGCATCGGTGATTGCGCCGAACGCAAAGGTTCTTTCTGCCAATCGACGGGTCGAGGGAGCAGCTGCTCCAGCGGCGCGAGCCATAAGTCAGCCACGAGCAAAGAAGGGGGAAGAGGGTATTCCGGCGACGGTGACGCTGCTGTTAACAAGTCGGGATGCTATGCGAGTGCGGCTGGCGGCCCTGCACGGGCGTCTATCCCTCGTGTTACGCGGCATTGATGATTCTGGCATGGCTGGGTCTACGGTTCCTATTGGTGAGGGGTCCTTGTATTCTGGGCTTAATCATCAGGAATCACCTCGCTCTCGTAATCTTGTCACGGTAACCGTGAAAGATAGGAACACAGGCGAGCAAGAAAGCCTGGTTTTTGAGAATGGCCAGCGGGTCGATAGTAAGCAATAAACCTGGCCCTTGCCGCATTTATCAGCCCAGAGCAAACTATACCATGGAAGCAGGACGTAACGTGCTGCGTTAAGAGGTGGCTAGCTCAGCGCTGTGCCTCGTTGGTATACATCGGCCTATGAAGATTGCTCAAAGTCGGCGCATAGCCTCTTCTCTAAAAAAGCCACGAGCTTTGCAGGCTGGTGACACTATTTCTATCGTAGCCCCAGCAAGTCCTCCAACAGACCCACAAGCTATTCCCCAAATCCAAGAGCGCCTTGAGACTTTAGGCTTTAGGGTTCGATTGGGAAAATACATCAATCGGCGCACGGGGTATTTAGCCGGCAGTGACCGCGAGCGACTCTTTGATCTTCATAGCGCTTTTTCGCATCGGTCGGTAAAAGCCATTTTATGTGTCCGGGGTGGCTATGGCGTAAGTCGAATTCTGCCATTGCTGAATTTTAAGCAGCTGCAACAAGATCCAAAAATCGTAGTTGGGTGTAGTGATATAACAGCGCTTCTGCAGGCGGGCCTACTTGAAGCTGGCATTACGATGTTTCACGGGCCAATGGCTCAGGGTTTGATTCAACCTGATTGTCCTGATTTTACCTGGGAATCTCTGTTGCAGACGCTCTTTAAACGCGAGGCAGCGCTCGGGTCTATCACTGCTGGCTATCAGCGCGCGGCCTCTGTTGTCGGGCTACGGCGCGGCGTTGTAACTGCACCGTTAGTAGGTGGCAACCTTAGTATTCTTCTCTCGTTACTAGGAACTCGATTTTTCCCCTCACTTACAGGAAAAATCGTTTGCCTCGAAGATGTTGGAGAGAAGCCTTTTCGCCTTGATCGAATGCTTACTCAACTCATTACTGTAGGTGCTTTTGATTCAGTTGCAGGCTTTGCATTGGGGGATTTTAAGGATTGTGAGTATCCTGCTGGACTTAGCAAAGAGCCGCTTCAGACTGTAAGGGACGTTATGATTGATCGATTAGTTCCGCTCAAAAAGCCAATCGTTTTCGGGTTGCCATTTGGCCACAGCTCGCACAATGCGACCTTACCTCTAGGTGTACGTGCTACGCTTAATGGCACCGTTGGAGATCTAGTGATTGAAGAGTTTGGGGTTAGGTAAGCAGGTAATAATAGGCGGGTGATGGAAAAAAGATATGTCACAAAAACACTGCTATCCCTGGCTATGACGCTTCTCGTAGGGTGTGCTGTTCGTGAGCCCGATGCTTTGGTTGATAGTGTACGGCTCAGCTCATTATCGGTTGACCAGTGGATAGCGCTTGGACAGCCGGCAGAAGAACATAAGATGTTAGATGTCTTCGTTGGAGAGTGGGACGTAACAATATCATCTCGGCCAACTATTTCAGCCAAGCCAGAGCTCTCAGCGGGACAATCGCAGATGGCGTGGATTTTAGATGGGAGATTCGTTGAAGAGCGCTTTTCTGGTGAGATAGCAGGAAAGGCCTATGAGGGGCGCGGGCATCTGGGCTTTGACAATACAACGCGACGCTACTTTTCACTCTGGATTGAGTCGTTATCCACAGCCCCAACGTTATCATGGGGAAGGTATAACCCGGATGAGCATTCATTTTCATTCGTAGCAGAGGTATATGATCCGATGCGTGGCGGGATGAAGCGCTCGTATTCTCGAATCATCGTTCATTCACAAAACTTGTTTACCCAGTCTATGGTAGAGCGAAGTCCTCAAGGGGAAGAGTTTGAGGCATTCGAGTTAATATATAGACGCCGTTAGTATCCCTACTAGCAGAGCAGACAGATGGTTAACTAGGCCAACAGATCGAGCACCGTCTTGGTCATTTCATCGCCGACTTTTATAACTTGGGCGGAAGCTTTAACCTGCAGGGCATCTTGCTGGAGGTCAACCAGCGGCGTAATCGGATCCTCTTGCGAGTCCTGCGAAAATAATGCGATCACTCGGGCACTGTCTGTGCCAGCCGACTGAAGGCCTCGCATAACTCCTGCTAAGCCCGCTGCTATGATACTATTCATATAGCCCACTCTTCATACTAGGGGAGGTCGGTCGTCATCGCGTAGCTCTACAGCTTTGGGTGCGTTATTATGGATTGCTTCGCTTTATGAAATACGAACTACCGTTTGCCTACGGGCTTCTCTTAGGGAAAGGTCTTGTCAGTAATGCCCTGATTGCGGTCGAGCGGTGCACAGGGTATTGGTAGCTGAGTAGGGCAAAGACTTGAGAGGTTTCTGTGAAGCGGCTGGTGTGCGTAGGGGCGGTGATAATAGCTGCGCTTTGGGGCGTTGTACTCAGTTGTAGCGCGCAAGACAATAAAGCCCCGGTGGATCTTCGACCGCCTACCTCTGGTGAAATCCCGATTGAAGATACGACCCCGACCAAGCGCGATATTCGCGCTGGAGGTCTGCGTGATGTTAGTACGTGGGCGCACGCGCTTGCCCAAGCTGCTTCTCAGAGCGGTGGTATGGTTGCATCATTGAAACCGGAGGGTGTCGATTACCTGTCGGTGCTATACCTTTTCTGTGCGCAGAAGCTTGGTGCTTGTCCCTTTATTCTCGAGAGTATTCTTGAGGCTGATATTATGTCGTCTCATCATAGTGCTTCTGGTCAGTGTGCGATAATGAGCCACTTCTGGCAGCAATGGATAGAGATGGATGGAGACAAAAGGCTACAGTTTTTGATTTCACTCGGCAGAGCGCCTTACCTTGCGCAGTTTAACGCCACTAGTCGCCAGCGCTTTGTAATGTGCAAAGATACTGTGGCACCGATACTATCCCAGAAAACTGCCCTCGCTTCTCGATATGGGCCAGGAACAGCGGCGGCTAACAGCACTGCAACTCTCAAAGCGCTTGTTGAGGAAATAGAGCGCAAGCATATCGATGTATTCGCTGTTTGTGGTTTGTAACGAACGGTGGATGCCAAAGACTTGACGGTCTCTTTCGGTCTTCAGCACTACAATATCTGCAATCGCTAGCGCTTGACACACTTGGGGCGCCTAACCCTTCAATACGTCTAGCCGCATCCTTTCTTGTTGCGACCTCATCTCAAGCCACAGTCCCCAAAAGTGTCAAAAAACCGTGGCACAGCGTTTGCAAGGACAGCGTTTACAGGGATTGCTACGCTTAGACAACAGACAGAAAAATGACGCGCATTTGCGCATCGGCTGCCAGCCAAGTGAGCGCAGTAATTAGGTAAGTAAGAGAGAGAGAGAGAGCACATGAAAGAAAGATTGTATCGGCGCGAGCGATGGTCAGGAAATCCGATGCTTCAGGATGAGGCACCCCCCATTGAAAAATCAGTAATGATGGGCTTGTGTGCCTCCTGTGCGCTTGTGCTCTTTGGAGCTTTCTTTGGCGGAGAGCCCTTGCGATTTCTAAGTCCAGGTGGGTTCTTGCTCGTAATCGGAGGGACGCTCGCATCAACTCTGGTACAATTTTCGGTTCGCGACTTTCAAAGCGCCATGCAGGCTGCACGATTAGCCGTGTGCGTTCGTCCTGATACACCGGGCGATAGAATGGGGTACCTCGTCCACCTTTCACGCCGCGTTAAAGATGAGGGCATGCTTGTATTGGAAGATGAAGCTGTAGCAGCGACCGATTCGTTTCTGCGTTTAGGTCTAGAGCTAACGGTTGATGGTCAGTCGCCAGAGGATATTCGCCGAATTTTAAAGAACGAGATGCGCACGTCTAGCGATCAAGCCTGGCGTACCGTTCAGGTGTGGGAAACCATGGGCAATTTTGCTCCTGCCATGGGCCTTATCGGCACACTTATCGGACTTATTCAGATGTTGGGATCTCTGCAGGATGCTGCAACTATTGGCCCGTCGATGTCCCTTGCGCTTGTTGCGACTCTGTATGGATCGGTATCTGCTAACCTATTCTTCTTTCCGCTTGCAGGAAAGTTGCGGGTGATTGCACAAGAGCGTGAGCAGACTAAAGAGATAACTGTGGAAGGACTCTTAAGTGTAGCGCGAGCGGAAAGCCCAATCATGCTTGAGCAGCGGCTTCAAAGCTTCACTTCCGTCGCCGGAAACGGGTAAGGCACGGGGTCAAGCGTATGGAGAAGAGAGGCTGCGATCGGAGTATTTTAAAGGCTTTCTACACCCAGTATGTCGCTGTACTCCTCATTATTTTGACTTTTTCTATAGGCGCATTTCAGCGCGCAGTAAGTATTCCAGCTGAAGCAGCCGCGGTTGAGAGCCGTTACAGCGAATTGGCACCCATAGGCGAGTTCGTAGTTGCTGATCTATTTACGGCTGATGGATCCGTTCGCAAAGAGAATCAGCAGTTAAAGGCGCTATCGGCGGTAGTTAAGGACCATGACGTGACTCTTCAGGTAGATCTCTCAATCCCACGGCTCACGTTTGCTTCTGATAGCGCCGCCCTTCGTCGAGCGCTTCGTCGTATTCAATCACTCGAGCAGTTTTTTGCTCACGAGGAGGTAGCTCTTCCAAGCGTACATTTTCGAGTTACTCGTGACGGAAGCGATCCGAACGCAGTTACTTTACGCCTGCTTCCAGAGCAGGAGGGAGCGCAAGATGCAGGATTATAAAACATCATACCGCAATCGGAGTGTCGCAAATGAGCAGAGCTCTGTGGTCTGGTTTATCAGCTTTGGCGATCTTTTGACGCTTTTGCTCTGTTTTTTCTTAGTCTTGACCCCCTGGGATCGGCTCTCTACGCCTCATAAATATCAATCAGCTCAGCAGATTGAAGAAAATCGGCAGACAGATAGTGCTTTTGGCACCTCATTTGCATCCAAGAGTAGGAGGGTGTCAAAGATTGTGGCAGAGGTTCCAATCTTTGAAGCCCATGACGGCTTTCTTGACGTACTGCAAACGGCAAACTGGCTACAGCAGTACGCACAATCCAAGGAGGCTGTGGAGATAAGCTTGAAGGTCTGCGTGCCCGCACGAGAGCGTCAACAAACGCTCGAGAAGCTAGGGCGAATGGTAACAGAGGCCGGGGGGGCAAGTTGGGCAGTTGCATTTGAAGTGCACGAAAGCTGCGAGTCAACAGCTTTTC
Source organism: Bdellovibrionota bacterium (assembly GCA_044356425.1). Lineage (GTDB taxonomy): Bacteria > Bdellovibrionota_C > UBA2361 > UBA2361 > OMII01 > OMII01. The sequence continues at coordinate 8,466 of JBIKWG010000062.1, forward strand.
TAGTGCCGGTGACTGAGCGACTTGTCGGAGTGGTGCGAGTTTCACGGGTGTAGCGAAGGTACCTATGTCTGAGGCAGAGAAGACAGAGAAGCCAGAGGGCGATGCGGCTGCGGCTAAGAAGTCAAAGAAAGGGCTCTTCATCGCCTTGGGCGCTGTTGTAGTTGTGCTTCTAATCGGGGCACCTACTGGTTACTTCTTGATGAAAAAGCCTCCTCCTAAAGTAGAGGATGTAACCATCACTCTAGAAGATGATGACAGCGGAGATAAGAAATCTAAGCTTGAGGGAAGTGGTGAATCGATTGACTTTGAAGAGGGCGAAGAGGCGATTGGTGCAATTATCCCATTTGACACCTTCTTGGTTAATCTTTCTGGCGGCAAGTATATTCGTTTGCAGGTGCAAGTTGAGTTCGAAAGTCTCGATGTACCCAATCGCTTTTACACCCGCACCGTGCCGCTGCGAGATGCTATCATTTCGTTGCTTTCTCAGCAGACAGCCGAAGACCTCTTGGCGTCCAAGGGCAAGGACAAGCTGAGGACCAGTATTCGTAATTCGATGAATGATGTTCTCCGTCGAGAGGATGTGAAAAGAGTTTATTTTACACAGTTTGTGATTCAGTAGGTTTTGTATGAATCAAGTTTTGACCCAAGACGAAATTAACTCACTCCTGCGGGGACTCTCAGAGGGCAACCTCGAAGAGGAGGGCGTTCAGCAGCAACAGATGCAGAACGTCAAGAAGTTTGACCTCGCGAACCAAGAGCGCATCATTCGTGGTCGAATGCCGACCATGGAGCTTATCCACGATCGCTTTGCGCGGCAATTCCGTACGCACCTTGCTAAGTTTCTTGGACGCACATGTTTCGCAAACGTCGGTGCGATTGAGATGGTAAAGTTCGGTCTTTTTATGAAGAAGCTGCCGCTTCCGTCATCTCTTCACATCGTACGTATGCCGCCACTGTCTGGGTACGCACTGATCGTAGTTTCAGCACCACTGGTATTCGGCGTAATCGACGGGTTGTTCGGAGGTAGCGGTCAGGGTCGAGTCAAGATCGAGGGACGAGAGTATACGCCAATTGAGAGTCGCTTGATTGGTAAAGTTGTGATGATGGCGCTCGACGTGTTGAAAGATGCTTGGGCACCTATTCACTCAGTTGAGTTCGTATATGTTCGTTCAGAGTTTAATCCTCTTGCGATTGCAATCGTGCCTCCAACAGACGTGGTCATTATCGTGACTATTGAAGTAGAGCTTGAGCAAGAGAGCACAACGCTTACGATATGTATGCCTTATTCAACTCTAGAGCCGTTACGTGGAAAGCTTGCTACCGGTTTTCAGAGCACTCGGCTTGAAGTTGATAGCGGCGCGATGAAGCGCATGGAGACAAACGTTAAGCAGACTATGTGCTCGTTGAGCGTTCAGCTTGCTCGAGGTTCTATCAAAACAAGCGATTTCATGAAACTAACTGTAGGAGACACCCTTACGCTCGAAACCAATCCAACAGATGAAGCGAGAATCATGATTGAGGGGGCTCCGAAATTTTATGGGTATGTTGGAAGCTATCGAGGAAATCGCGCTGTGCGCATTACCCGCGATATTCCGAAAAATGATCTGATTAATATTCGAAACAGAGAGGAGCTGATTCGACATGGCGGATAACGAAGTAGAGCAAGGGTTGGCTGGCGTAGCAAATGCTGCCTCAGGGGTTGCTGATGCAGCAGCAGCAGCGGGGCGTGGCCGAGGAGCAACGCACATGCTTGACTTTATTCGAGACGTGACTCTTCAGGTAACCGTGGAAGTAGGGCGCTCTCGGATGACGATTCAGGATCTTCTTCAGCTAGGACAAGGCTCAGTGATTGAGCTTGAAAAGCTAGCAGGTGAGCCGCTTGACATATACGTGAATGGCAAAGCCGTAGCGCGTGGTGAGGCCGTGATAGTAAATGAAAAATTCGGTGTGCGCCTCACGGATATTATCTCTCCTGAAGATCGGATCGAAGGCCTAAGTTAGTTGTTGCGGGGTGTAGTATGGAAGTATCAAGAAACTATAGCCGGTGTCTGTTTGCTACAGGCCTGGTGTTTGCGTTGATTTGTTATTTACCGCTGGAGGCTGCTGCTGATCTTCCCACAAGTCTGGGGAGTGAGCAGGTTGCAGCGGTTCCCTCTCCTGAAGATTTCTCAACGGCGGGGGCGTTTGTTCAGATGCTCGGCGCTTTTCTTCTTTGTCTCGGCGTTTTTGCGGCCGGCATTCATCTGTATCGCAGATACGGTGGGGTTGCTGCTCGGCCGACAGCACGTCGCATGAGTGTTGTTGAGCGGATGGCGATTACACACAAGAGTGCTGTGTATCTGGTGACACTGGACGGAAAAGAGTTTTTAGTGACCAGCGGACCAGATAATCTCCGGGTAGTCTCAGCGCCTAGCGGCGCCCAGGCGTCTTTTGACGATTCTCTTGCTGTTGCCTGTCAAGATGAGGACGTCTGTCATGCGTAGCTGCGGGAAGCGCAAAGAAGTAAGCACAAGCATCGGCTCGTATGCTCGGAGTTCTCGTATAGTGACAGCAGCTCTAGCTATCTGGCCGTTGGCCGTTGCTAGTGGCTTAGGAGTTATACCCGATGCCTACGCCCAGCAAGCAGGCTTGCCAGACCTCTCAATCTCGATTGGTGGCAGTGAGATGGCTAGTAGTGGTTCGGTTGCCTCGAGCTTGAAGATACTACTGCTACTTACCGCGTTGTCCTTCGCTCCGGCGATGATTCTTTGCATGACGTGTTTTACACGAATAGCGGTAGTCCTCGGAATGACGAGGACAGCTCTTGGTACGGCATCGTTGCCCCCCAATACGGTCATAACGGGCCTGGCTCTTTTTCTTACTATCGCCATCATGGGACCAATTGCTGAGAAGAGTTACGTTGACGGCATTCGGCCCTACATGGAGGGGCAGATGGGGCAGGACGAGGCTATGAAGAGGGCTGGAGCTCCGCTCAAGCAGTTTCTAGTCAGGCATGCTCGTGAAAAAGACCTAGCACTTTTTCTTCAGATTACGCGGTCTGAGCTGCCCAAAGATCCGCAGGACGTGCCGTTTTTCGTTGCTGTGCCAGGCTTTATTCTAAGTGAGCTGAATACTGCCTTTCAGATAGGGTTCTTAATCGCGCTGCCATTTTTGGTGTTAGACATGGTGGTTTCATCAGTATTGACTTCGATGAGCATGATAACGTTGCCGCCAGTCGTGATTTCTTTACCTCTGAAATTGATGCTGTTTGTGCTTGTAGATGGTTGGCACTTGATAATTAGTTCTTTGGTAAAGACATACCGGGTCTAGGGAGAGTTATGCAGGTTGATGATTTTTTACGGCTCGGACAAATTGCAATTCAGACTGCCTGCTATACTGCAGCGCCGATACTGATCTTTGGGCTTGTCGCAGGTTTACTGATTAGCATTTTTCAGGCAGCTACTTCGATTAATGATCCCGCGCTAGCATTCATTCCCAAGATGGGAGCTGCGATCCTTGGGATGCTCTTGTTTGGGCACTTTATGATGAACCGCATCGCTAGTTTTACTATATTTGTGATCAGTTCAATCGCTAATCTCGGACCGAAGTAACTAGCTAAGAGAAGAGGTCTAGATGGCGGATGCATCATCATTGTACGCTGTACCGCAGCTCATTCTTGAGCGCCTTGATTTTTGCTGGACGTTCTTCCTGCTCTTAACGCGTTATGTGGCGTTTCTTATGCTTGTCCCGGGCCTGGGTGGGGGCATCATGGGCGTTACGGTGCGATATCCTGCCGCCGTAATGCTAAGTCTATTGTCGTTTAACATAAATAGCATTGCACCGGTTCCGGCTGATATAGCCGTTATGTCGGCGCATATTTTGTCTGAATTGCTGTTGGGGGGCCTTGTTGGTCTCATTCCTATCTTGGTAGTCGCTGGTGCCCAAACGGCTGGGCATATTGCAAGTGGTACTATGGGTCTTAATGGTGCTCAGTTGGTTGACCCAACAACAGCGACAACGCTTCCCGATTTAGCACGTATTTACAGTGATTTCTCAATCATCATTTTTCTCTTGGTAGGGGGCCACTACGTTGCAATTACGCAGCTTGCAACTCTGGGGCAGGTTATTACCCCCGGCACCTTTATGCTCAGCGAGGGCGGAATGCAGGTACTCATTCAACAGACCGGACGTATTTTCCAGATGGGTGTCATGATGTCGGCACCCGTAATTGTCGCGCTTTTGTTGGCAAATTTCGTAATGGGAATCATCTCAAAGGCGGTGCCCACCGTAAATGTTTTTACTGTAAGTTTCCCAATTACAATCGGGATTGGTTTGATTCTCTCAATCGCATCGCTGCCTGAAGTGATGCACTACCTTGCTCGTCAGTATACTGGTCTTGAGGGCATACTGTCGCAGGTGACCGCAGTTCCGTAGTATGCGCTCCCTCTTTACTAGCGATGGCCGCGCTGAAATTGTGTCTATTATATGGACGCCGTCAGAATAATGACGCTGCACCGCATCTAAGTGGTTGATTAGTATATAGCTATAATCGGCATATTACTTGCTTCAGGCACCCTAAGCTTAGCGGGTGACAAACGTATGACGTTAGCACTCGCTGCCTTGTTAAAACAGCAGGGCAAACCTAGGGGTTTCCGAGTAGATGGCAGCAGATACGTTACCAGAGCAACGCACCGAAGATCCTACCGATCGACGAATGACCGAGATTCGTAAGGAAGGTGGCGTGTTCCATTCCACAGATGTCGAGCAGGTGCTGGTGCTCATTACAGGGTTTGTTGTGCTCTGTT
>JBIKWG010000073.1:0-11821 GCA_044356425.1 Bdellovibrionota bacterium
CTATCTGCTGTCTTTTGAATCAGCAAAGGAAATCTCTAGCAAAAAAACCCATACCATCGAAGCCAGCACCACTGACCGGATACCGGCCTCCTCCCTAATCCGCACTAGTACAGTGTACTAGAAGTAGTTCTAGAAGCAGGGTTACTAGAAGCAGAGTGCTAGGAGCAGAGCGGTGGCTGTGTAATAGCAAAGTTACGCGCGGTTCATTTGTGGGGAGTAATAGCTGTATGTCCAACTGAAAGGATTGCGCCAGGAGGGAGTCGAACCCCCGACCAAGAGATTAAGAGTCTCCTGCTCTACCAACTGAGCTACTAGCGCGCGCGAAGTTAGAATTATTACGTAAACTTTAAAGTAAAATCAAGAGCTTCTCTGATGATTTAAGAAGAACACTTTGGTATTTCCTACATGTATCTGTTACCGTCCCGGTAACATCCCGAAATCGGGAGAACCTTGGGTGTTTTTAGTGTCCTAACTTGTGCAAAAAAGTGGGCTTAATACGGTCAAAAAATGGTAGGTAGTAGGCACAAGACCACAAACATCCGTCAACAATCGCTACTCAGCTGCTCCAAGTAGGCATTTAGTAACGGCTAAAATAAGTACCATGTACCAGGGTTGGGCCAGGGTTGGCGGGCTATAGATAGGTACCATGTACCAGGGTCGCCACTTACAGCCGAAGTTTATTGCGATGCGTGATCAGAGCGAACGACAACAAGAAGTAGTGCGCGGTACAGTCGAGCGAGTGACTTTTCGCAATCCGGAAAACGGGTACTCCGTATTACAGGTAATCCGCGAAGAGGGCGGCGAACCGATTACTGCAGTAGGACTATGCCCGCAGGCTCGGGTTGGCTCACACGTCATCATGACGGGATGTTTTGCTGCTCATCCCAAATTCGGGATGCAACTTACCCTCGCTTCCATAACTGAAACTCCCCCGTCAACTGCGGCTGGAATCCAACGCTATCTATCAAGTGGCCTCATAGCAGGAATAGGAAAGAAAACTGCCGAACGGATTGTAGCAGAGTTTGGCACTACATCCTTAGACATCATTAAAAACGACCCTGACAAAGTAGCCAAACTCTCTGGAGTAGGAAGAAAGAAAGCGGATGCCCTCGCCTCAGCACTTGCTCAGCAAACAGACTTTGAGCAGATCTTAAGGTTCCTCGTTGAACACAACATATCGCCTAACCTTTCCGGTAAGATTTACGAACGCTTTAAAGGAAAGACTATCGAAATGTTGCGCAGCGACCCCTATCTGCTGGCGCGAGAAATTCGCGGCATTGGCTTTCAAACAGCCGATCAGATTGCTCGAAATCTGGGGATTGAACCAGATTCACCCAAACGGCTCCAAGCAGGTCTGTTTTTTGCACTCACCAGCGCATCGGATGATGGGCACTGCTACCTGTCACGCCCTGCGCTTACTGAGAAGGCACGACTTCTTCTCGGAATTGAAGAGATTACAGCCCTGCAAGAGAATCTCGATATACTGCTGGCACAGGACCTCCTTACCCTTCACGAGGGTGGTGTCTTTCTGAAGAACTTTGACCGCGCTGAGGATCTTGTGGCGCGATTTGTTGCAGAGCGAGCCCTCACTCCGAAAAAAAATGCTCTTGAACCACAGCTCATCCGAGAATGTATTACCGAGGCAGAGCGAGCACTTGGCGTAAGCCTTTCTCCAGAGCAACAGGTAGCCGTTGAATCTAGCGCTCGATATGGGCTACTCATCATTACAGGCGGCCCCGGCTGCGGTAAAACAACTATCATCAAGGCACTAACCCTACTTTTTGAGCAAACTGGTATGAGTTATGCCCTTGCTGCCCCGACGGGCCGAGCAGCACAGCGCATGTCCCAGGTATGCTCCAAGCCGGCAAGCACAATCCATCGGCTGTTAAAGTATGACCCTCTGACAAACAGCTTCGTCTTCAACGCAAAAAACAATCTGCCCTATGATGCGCTAATCATCGATGAAGCTTCAATGGTTGATATCCTGCTGGCGAGAGACCTATTTCAAGCCATCCCGCAACGCTGCACCCTCATTCTCGTTGGGGATAAGGATCAACTTCCATCAGTTGGTCCGGGCCGGGTATTTGCCGACTTGGTTGGATGCAAGGACATTCGCGTTATATCACTATCCAAGCTGTTTAGACGCACCGAAGAGTCGCAGATCAACTCGGTTGCTTACCAAATTAATACCGGAGAAACTCCGGATATACCGACACCAGATGGTGTTACCAGATCAGATGCCTACTTCATCCAGCGAGAAGACTCAGAAGAAGCGGCGCGATTAGTTGAGAGCCTTGTTGCAGAGCAGATCCCAAAAAAGTTTGGATTTTCGGGTACAGATATCGCAATTCTTACGCCGTCAAATCGTGGCCCTCTTGGAACTCAAGAGCTCAACAAACGCATTCAGGAACGACTTAATCCAAAAGATTCTCACCGCGATGATGAGATTCTGCAGGTAGGCGAGATAGAATTTCGAGTTGGCGACCGCGTCTGCCAACGAGTTAACAACTATAAAATCGACCCGACCGGAGTGTACAACGGCGATATGGGTACTGTACTTTCTGTTAATACCGATGACCAGCGCCTGTCGGTTGAGCTGTGGGATGGGCGGCTCATAGAATATCCTAAGGGAGAGATCTCGCAGCTCTCCTTAGCATATACAATAACCGTACATCGCTCGCAGGGCATGGAGGTGCCATGCGTCGTTCTTGTGCTCGATACTTCTCATTTTACGCTCCTTGAGAGACAGCTTGTCTATACAGGTGTCACGCGGGCAAAGAAGCTTCTAATTGTAGTAGGATCCAAACGCGCTCTGGCCATCGCATCAAAACGCGCGCAAACCAAAAAGCGATGTACGATGCTTCTCGATCGAATTCAGCAATTAAGCTCACCCGATCAGGTCCGTTTTGTCGCAGTCGAGGAAGATTCACCACCAGAATGGTAGAGCTCGTGTGCCTACCATAGTCGTCTTAGTTTTGTGAACGTAGGATCTCCTCACTCTGACGCCACGCCTGATGTACGAAATCACCCATTGCATCCCTTGCTCTGAGAAACTCTGCCGAAAAGCTCGCTACGTCGTGCGACAGGACGAGATTCGACAGCAGTTCGGACGAGGCTTGAAGATGTTTCAAAACCTCCGGAACATACGGATTATAGATCTGTATCTCAGCATATAGCTTCGGATCTTGTGCAAGTATGCGGCCGATCATACTCAAACGCAGTCGGTATACTGGACTAGCCACAGAGAGAGAGTCGCTAACATTTACCCCCAGCTGCATCATAGTATGAGCAGCAACAATCGACTGAAAATGAGTTATTCCTTGAACAACTGCCATCTTTCGATCGTGTTCTTCCATAGACATATCTACTAACTTAATTTCCTCTGAGCGCAATATCTCTCGCAGCAGATGACTATAGCGCCCCTCCCGAAGCGGGCACACCACACAACTCTGCCCCGTATGCGATGAGAGTTGCGGCGAAAACATCGGATGAAGCGAAAGAACCTCACATCGCTGAGAGGATAAAGACGCCGCAAATGGGGCTTTAACCGAGGCTAGATCGACCAGCAATTTTTCCTCTGAAAGCGCGGCAGATATCTCTTGTATAACATGCGCCGTAGCGCTTATGGGCACGCAGACCACGATAACGTCCGACTGCTCAGCAACCGCAAGGTTACTCAGAGAAGTATCAAGATCTGAGACAAGCACCCTAAAACCGCGAGCCGCAAAGAGCCGCTCAATCCATCGACCGAACTGGCCTTTGCTACCAATAATTCCAACCGTAGTACTGTGTATTTCTCGCTGCGACATATGTGTTTCGTGCCTACCTGTAAGAGAGCGATGGAGAGATAATTATCAAACACCGCCTCATATTTTGTCGAGTTTCCTTTTGAAGATTAGTTTATCTAAATATTTAGACTTTGATATTCTAAATAACAATTTAATACAGTAATCTGCGGGCCCATGACGGCTCTGAATTCCAACTCATCTCCATTGCTATTTGAGGTTGCCTGGGAAGTCTGCAACCAGATCGGCGGTATTTATACCGTAATGAAAACCAAGGCACCGAGCATGGTTGAGCGCTGGGGAGACAACTACTGTCTGGTCGGCCCATACAATCAACACACCAGCTCGCTTGAATTTGAACCATGCCAACCGCCAGAGCGCCTTGCCTCTGCATTGAGCACGCTCGAATCATCCGGGATTCGGTGTCACTACGGCCATTGGATAGTGGACGGTCGACCATCGGTTATCCTTGTTGACTACAGTGCTCGCTACAATCACCTTGCTGAAGACAAATACTTCTTGTGGAACGACAACGGCATCGCATTAGAGGGACAAGACGGGGAAGTAGACGCCGTTGTTGCGTTCGGCTTTGCTGTAACTGAACTATTTAAAGCGATCTGCCAAACCAAGGGTGAACGCCAAGTTATAGCACACTTCCATGAGTGGATGGCCGGTGTCCCGCTTCCACGAATTCGCAAGCTCAACTTACCAGTTGCAACCATATTCACGACTCATGCCACGTTGCTTGGCCGTTACGTAGCCCCCAACGATCCAAATTTTTACTCTAACTTGCCTTGGATAAACGCTGATGAGGCAGCTCGCCACTACATGATCTGGAGCAAGTATGCTCTTGAAAGGGCAGCCGCACACTCGGCGCACGTATTTACAACTGTGAGTGAAGTTACTGCACGAGAAGCAGAGAGCCTATTAGGGCGAAAACCGGAATTTGTCCTGCCTAACGGCCTTAATGCCCATCAATTTACAGCTCTTCACGAATTCCAAAATCTTCATTTGAAGTATAAGGAGCGAATACATGAGTTTGTTATGGGGCATTTCTTCCCTAGCTACTCATTCGACCTTGACCGAACGCTATATGTCTTTACCAGCGGCAGATATGAGTACCTAAATAAAGGCATGGATATCTTTATTGAGGGGCTGTACCACCTCAATCAACGCCTTAAGGCTCTTCCCAAACCACCCACTGTGGTTGCATTTATTATTACCCGAGCGCAAACAAAGAGCCTCAACGTCACCTCTTTGCAAAACCACCTGAGGTTCGAAGATCTCAAAGCGACCATCAGAGAGATGGAGAGCTCGCTTGGACAACGCATCTTGAACGTAGCCGCTCGGGGTAAAATCCCATCCTTTGAAGACATATTTACAGAGGAATTCCAGGTACGCCTCAAGCGGTCAATTATGGCCCGTAAAACGAATCAATGGCCACCGGTGGTGACTCATGACATGTGGGACGACGCCAGCGATCCGGTTCTCAAGCACCTGAGGCACCGAAATCTCCTGAATTCGCCTGGAGATCCGGTGAAAGTTATTTTTCACCCTGACTTTGTGTCCCTTTCAAGCCTATTTAGCCTTGATTACGACCAATTCGTTCGCGGCTGTCACATGGGAATATTCCCGAGCTACTACGAGCCGTGGGGATACACACCGCTAGAGTGCTTAGCTCTCGGACTTCCAACCGTTACTACTGATCTAAGCGGATTCGGAGCCTATGTAGAGCGACACGTTCCAGATGCTCTTCAGAACGGAGTGCTCGTCTTAAATCGCTCTAAGTCGTCAACCGAGGCATGCATAGAGCAGCTAAGTTCATTCCTGCTTAAATTCTGTGACCTCAACCGGCGAGAGCGAATCTCACTGCGAAATAGAGCTGAACGACTTACTGAGAGATTTACGTGGGACATTATGGCAGCGCACTATCACCGCGCTCATGCTGAGGCACTGAAACGAATCTCAGATACCGAAGTAAAGGTTCCTTCGTATGTAGCGGCTAGGGGTGGAGCTCGCACTGATGAGCCGCAAGGTAGGCAAGCGCAGGAAAGCATACCCAACGGCGTGCCCTCTTCGACCTCACAACATATATTGCGACCATCAGCCAACACAGATGACCCAAAATCAACGTGTACGCCGCAAACTTCGAAAGGATGCCAACTCTAAAGTATCCCTACGCTACTTTAATGGGTTGAGTCATTCATTTAAGCAGGAGCCCAACCAATCGGACTAGACCTCTACGATGACTTTTTCGGCAAACTGCTTAGCGCTGCAACGAAGAAACGCACGTACATGCTCGCCAGATCAGCAAAGAAAGAGGCCGTGCCAGTTTCACCAGCACGGCCTCTCGCATTTACGGTTATCGTAAGCAATACGGAGTATATCTACCTAACCTGAAATCGTGTTATTAATCGAGCTAAACTGCCCAGAGACTGTGCGTCCTAGTTGGTTAACAGCCGCTATTGCAACAACAGCAATCAACGCCACCAGTAATGCATACTCAACAAGCGATGCCCCCTGTTCTTTTTCACCAGTTCGCGCAAGGCACGTGGGCGACTCATGCTGAGAACAATCATGTGACGGGGCCACCTCCTCGGTGATTTCGCGAATCTCTTGTTCAGGCCTGTTTTCAGTCGTCATTTCTATCGTCCTTTTGGTTATGTATCTACTGTTACTACCTGGGCGATACATTCTCTGTCAGTCAACCCTCATGAACCCGCTCGTAAAATACTGGGTTAACAATGGCAAAAAACACTCCGCCACACCTGCAGAGGCAGTCGACTTGAACCTGCTATTACTTCAGTCCTTTCAGTCTTTTTAAGGTCGAAGCACCCTAAAATATTACTTTTTTGGAGCAGGTAATGCGAAAAATACAGAGCTAAAAAGACATCTCGTAGCAGAAAGTCAGATAGCAGCGCAGACGCTATTTGCTGATGATTCTGATCGCTGCTGGGTTTAACACTGCTCGCCTGCACTACCAACGAATACAGCAGTGGTTCTAGAAATTTTGCTTTGTACCCCCTACTAGGTAAGAATAGCCCCATGCATCACCCTCCTGAAATATTAGCCCCTGTAAGCACCTGGGATATGCTTCGAGCCGCCGTCCACAACGGCGCAGGCGCGGTATACATGGGCATGCCAGGCTTTAACGCGAGAGGACGTGCACCTACCCTAGAGCTACGTGAGCTAGAGGCAATGATCGCTTACGCTCATTTATACGGAGTCAGGGTCTTCCTAGCTTGTAATATACTTATATTTGAGCGGGAGCTTGGGGCGATCATAGAGGCGCTCTCAGAGGTGATCCCCCTGAAACCCGATGCATTTATCGTGCAAGATATCGGCCTTGTAAGGCTCATTCGCTTCATGGCACCTGAGCAGCTTGTGCATGCCTCAACACAGATGACTGTAACCAGCAGCGAGGCAATTAAACTTACCGAAGATCTCGGCCTGGTACGCTATGTGTTGGGACGTGAAGTTTCTATCTTGCAGATGCAGCAGATACGAAAAGATACCGATAAAGAGCTTGAAGTATTTGTTCACGGCGCACTCTGCGTCTCCTACTCTGGACAATGCCTAACCTCTGAAAGCATGGGAGGCCGTTCGGCAAACCGCGGTCAATGCGCGCAATCGTGCAGACTCCCCTACGATCTCATGGTTGACGGAAAGCAGCACGCCAACCTTACCTCACGAAATTATCTGGTTTCCCCCCAAGATCTCTGTGGGCTAGACGACATACCTCGTCTGCTCGAAATCGGTATCAACTCTTTTAAGATTGAAGGCAGGCTGAAATCACCTGAATATGTAGCAAGCACAACACAGGCGTACAGCTTGAGAAGCTCTGCTGCCATGACAGACAGCAGCGTTGCAGGTCACGCACGCAATCTTGCTCGGATCTACTCTCGTGGCTTCTTTAACGGCTGGTTTGATGGCGTAAACCACCAGAAACTTGTAGGGGGCCACTATAGCAATCATCACGGCCTCTCGATTGGAAAGATAGAGTCGATCGACTTGAACGGTAATGTTCTTATATCAAGCATAGAGCCGCTTATGGCCGGAGACGGGGTGGTCTTCCGCGATCCTTCCTGCTCGCGCGAGTATGGAGCAACAATTTTTACAGCTACCCCCACAGAGCGACGGACTATATGGCGCCTTACTTTTAGAAGAGAGTTTTCTCTAAACGCCCTTGCGACCTCAATGGAGGTTTACCTAAACTCATCTCCACACCTAGAGTCAAAATACAGAAACAGCTTTACAGATAAGCAGCTCTTTAAGAGAATTCCGCTCACATTTTGCGCACGCGGCTCTATAGGTGAACGTCTCCACGTTGTTGCTACAGATGACCGAGGCAACACTGCCGCCGCTCAATCAACAACAACTCTGCAACAAGCAACTACTGCACCGATTACAGAAGCCGCACTAGCAGCAGAGCTTGGGGCGCTCGGTGGCACCGTTTTTTCGTTAGGTAATCTTACCAATCACCTTGCAGGCAGCTGCTTCATTCATACTCGCGAGATCAAAGAGATCCGGCGCTCAATCTGCGCGCAGCTTGAGCAACAAAGGACGCATCCCTTTTCAGTAGCAGTTAAAAAACCGAAAGAGATCAGTGATTGGCTTCTGCAGCACCGCGTCAGTCGCGTCCATCATCAGCAGCCTCTGCGTCTAAATGTCCTAATCCGAGATATCCTACAACTTGAACAGCTCCAGGCGCTCCCGATACACACAGTGTACCTCGACTTTGAATTTGGCAAAGAGTACGCGACCGCGGCTGAAAAGGTTCGTGAGTTCGGCTATCAGGTTGGGATCTGTACAACACGCATCTTTAAACCCGGAGAGGTCGGACACTTAAAGGTTATCGAGCGTATCAGGCCAGATGAAGTGTTGGTTAGAAATCTAGGCGCGCTGGAGTATCTGCGCACAAAAGGCCTTACATTAATTGGTGACTTTAGCCTCAACATCGCAAACTCTCTGACCGCTGAGTGGTTTCTTCAGAAGGGCTTATCCAGGGTTACGCCAAGCTACGACTTAAATGGGGAGCAACTCCTAGAACTATTAAATAATGTTGATACCTCTCTACTTGAGGTAACAGCGCACCACTACATACCATCATTTCACATGGAACATTGCGTCTTTGCTGCATTCCTGAGCTCTGGCTCAAGCTACAAAGATTGCGGGCGACCGTGTGAGAAGCACCGTGTAGAGCTACGCGACCCAAAAGGTGGGCTCCATCCGCTTAAAGCCGACGCAGAGTGTCGCAACACCATGTTCCATGGCTACGCTCAGACCATCGCCAGTATAGCTACACACCTTAAAGAAGCTGGGGTTGCAACTTACCGAGTTGAAGGGCTTTTCGAAACCGCCAGCGAGCTCCGAGAAAAGATAGTGGCATACGCAGATCTCCTCGATAACAGAGCCTCCCCGGAAGAAACGATTGCGCGTGTAGGCGCTATTGAAAAAATTGGTGTTACAGAGGGGCAGCTTTACAATATCAGAAGCTATAGCGACCGAAAAAAGCCCTTTACTGCACTAGTTGACCTAGCTGGCGCTGCCGACCCTGGGCTTAAAGCTGTCCTTTCTTCCTAAATCAGTATAGCCCTAGCGAATGGCTTTGGTACTATCCTGTCTGTTAATTGCTTGCAGAGGCTTATATGTATACTCCTCGTGAAATTATCTCGTATCTACTCCCGTATGTTGCAACGGCTGGTGCCTACAGCGCTGAAATACAAAAAGCCATCAGGGCGCACGAGGCAAAAGCCGGAGAGACGGCATTTCACCACGCTCTTTCGGATGCCGATCTCACGGTTCAGAGTTATCTTGAAGTAGTATTGCTAGCGAGGTTTCCGCACCTCAACTATTTCTCAGAAGAGCAAGAGCAGTCACTGAACGCCAAATACTTCTCGGGCACCGACCCCCTTGAAGTATTAATCGATCCAATAGATGGCACACGCTCATACATCGACAAGAACGACCATTATCAAATAATCGTGACTATCCACGACCAACAAGAGATTGTTGGAGCCATCTGCTATCTGCCGCGCCGAAATATCTGCTACGTAGCAAGTAAGGGAGATGGCGCTTTCAGCTTAACTCACGAAGAGGCAATCAGTAGCCAGCCTGGCAAGAGAATCGATGTTATAAAAAACAGCGGCCCTGTGTTGTTATTCCACGCGCCAGAGCTAGTTAAGAAGCTACAAGGAAGCTGGGTCGTAAAAGACCTCGCTCATACATACGAAACCGAGCCGGGTATTTATAACTCAACGGACATGCTCGCTGGAAAAGCATCAGCCGTTGTTCATCTTTCGTGCCAGGCGATTGATGGCGGAGCCTTAGCATTCATAGCAACTGAAGCAGGCGCAATTATGACCGACTTCTCGGGCAACCCGCCAAAAAGCTTTCGAACTGATTCGAAGCGTACCCTCCCTGAAATTCTCGTTAGCGCGAACAGCAAAATCCATTCACAATTATTGCAGGCCCTAAGATAGCAGCAAACAGAAGTTAACGAACTCAAAGCGATATCACCAAAAGCGACAGCTATGCTCTGTTAGAGAGCCCCGCTTTCAAATGTTACTATCAAGGTCGAAAATCGTCTACGACGCACTCTCAAGCTCATTTCAAGCTTCAGACGACGTTCTCCTCTGTTTGTATCTCCCCTTTCTACAGAGCGTGGCAGCTGTATCTTAACGACTTTTGCGGGCCTAGTAGAAACAGTCGGCCGTACTGGTAATGCGTCCACGTCTACTCTACGCGATTAGGTGTCTACGCGACCGCTTCTGGCTTGCTGCCGCAGGCAGCACCTAAACCTAGCTGAAGATCAAGAGCCTTAGGGCAGTATCACAGCGTAGCTACCTCACCGACAAATATCCCCCAACTACACCGCCCTTTGAGTAGACGACCTGATAGAGCTGAACCATACGCGCCTTGAAAAGCGCTTCACAGCCACAAAGGTAATAGAGCCACATGCGACGGAATGTTTCGCCGTACGTAGCTCGAAGCGATGGCCATGCACCCTCAAAGTTTTCAGTCCAGGCACGAAGCGTTAGAGCGTAATCTGCCGAGAAATTGTGAAGATCCTCAATTACGAGCCCCTTGCGATCTGGAGCAGTAACATGTGCCAAACTTGGGATGTAACCATTCGGAAAGATGCGCCGCTGTAGCCACAGAATAAATTGATCAAGTGAGGCTGCCGAAGAGAGCGTGAGCGTATCAGCAGAGATAACCTGCAGACCAAATAGCCCATGCTCTTTGAGGCAGCGCTGCACCATTGCGAAGAATCCAGAAATATTCTTTCTGCCAACAGCCTCAATCATCTCAATTGAAACGACTCTATCAAAAGACCCCTGATAGTTTCGGTAGTCCTCAAGAACTATCTCAACATCTAACCCCCGACAACGTTCACGCGCAAGGTGGGCTTGCTCTTTTGAGACCGTAAGCCCCACCACGGAAACCCCGTAAGTGCGCGATGCATACTCGGCAAAATTGCCCCATCCGCAGCCGATATCGAGCACACGCATCCCAGGCTCCAACCCAAGCTTTCGGCAAAGCAAATCTATCTTTGCTACCTGCGCCTCCTCAAGATTTCGGGCCTTGGCCCAATATCCACAGGTATACGTCATCGTCTTTCTGTCGAGCATCTTCGAGAAAAGATCATTTCCAAGATCGTAATGTCGCTCGGCGACTTCGTAGGCTTTTCTTCCTATCTGAGAGTTCCTAATCCGATCGCCCACGACAAACGAGAGAAATCGCGGGCTGATTTTTTTAATGGTCCCGGGAGAGATCGCATGGCCCGTGAATACGCCATACAACAGATCCGTAAGCTTTTCTGCATCCCACTCGCCACGCATGTATGCCTCACCGAGCTCATAGACGCCCCCACGACGCAGACTTGTCAGCATTGCTGGAGTAATAACGGGATCGGTATTTGCAAAACTCTCGGCATCTAACGGACGAAGCTTCTCTGCCACTTGCATGGACTATTCTCCAACTGAAACACCCTACTATCCAGGCATACTCTTACATTGCAACTCTTATTCTTCGAT
>JBIKWG010000275.1:0-3780 GCA_044356425.1 Bdellovibrionota bacterium
AGCGCGTAGCTTGTGTGAAGGATGTGGATCCCCTTGCTGTGCGTGAAGCCGTGCTTGACCGACTGAAGGCGCCACAGGTAAGCAGGCCGCAGATATATCTCTCTATCACCCGAGTGGCTCGGCGCTAGCTTCGTACCTATCCGATGCTGGCTCCAGACCTTTCGCTGTACTACGAATTTGGTGATGTTGTTACAGTAACTGAGCAGGAGGGTTCAACCGTCCGTGTCACGCGGCCAGACCAGGGCGAGGGCGAAACAGCGGTGCTCACAGACAGCGGTGCAGAGCTGCTGCATTAAGCGCCCAGTTCTGCTGCTTTGGACTACTGCGAAGAGCCCGCTACTAACAGCTTGCCAAGTGATACAGCCGCAACCTTTCTAGATATTGCCTCATCTTAAGATGCAACGACTGGGTTTCTGGGCTTCGCTAAAAGGCTCAAACCATTGTAGTTGTTGATTTTTCTACTTTTGGATGCCTCTATGACCAGACACGTTCTTGTAACCGGTGGAGCGGGATACCTCGGCTCTGTGCTGTGTGAACACCTTCTTGATGCCGGATACCGGGTCACTGCTTTTGATAGCCTGCTGTTCGCGCAACATACGCTCTTTCATCTTCTTCCCAACAAGAACTTCGATTTCATCTTTGGGGATGTCCGAAATGAAGCAGAGATCAAAAAAGCTCTCAAGGGAGTTGATGTTATCATTCCGCTTGCAGCGATCGTTGGTGCTCCAGCCTGCGACCGAGATCCGTGGATGACAAAAGAGGTCAACTACGATGCCATCTGCATGCTCAATCGAGTGCGAAGTAAAGAGCAGCTTGTTGTGTATCCCACTACTAACAGCGGATACGGCACAAAGTCTGGTGCAATGCACTGCACAGAAGAGACGCCACTAGAACCTATCTCAATCTACGGCCAGACCAAGTGCGACGCTGAAAAAGAATTTCTTGACTCACAGAATGCAATCACCCTTCGCCTTGCTACGGTTTTCGGACTATCCCCGCGAATGCGGCTTGATCTGCTCGTTAATCACTTTACGTATGCCGCTGTCAGTGACGGCTATCTGGTGATCTTCGAGAAAGACTTCAAGCGAAACTTTGTTCATATCCGTGATGTTGCAGATTGTTTTCTGCACTGTATTGCGAACTTTGATGCCATGAAGGGGCGTCCCTACAATGTCGGGCTAGATGCGGCCAATCTTTCAAAGGAAGAGCTGGCCCTCGAGATACGTGAGCATGTTCCGAACTTTTATCTGCATTTTTCTGAAGTCGGTAGCGATCCAGATAAGCGAAACTATGTTGTATCCAATCAACGCCTGCGCGAGGCGGGTTTTGAAGCGAAGCGAGGATTATCAGAGGGAATTCAGGAGCTGATCCGCGGATACCGGATGCTCAAGCGTTCTCCAATGAAGAATGTGTAGGGTATGAGAGACGATATAACGGCAGTAGTCCTTGCGGGTGGTTTGGGAACGCGACTGCGATCTGAGGTAGCCGATCGCCCGAAAGTGCTCGCTGAAGTAGCGGGACAGCCATTCATTGAAAGAATTTTTGCTCAGCTAGAAGACTTCGGTGTTACCAAGGTAGTTCTGTGCGTCGGCTATATGGCCGATAAGATAGAAGAGCTCTATGGAACATCGTATGGCTCGCTTTCAATATCTTACTCTCATGAGAACACTTTGCTTGGCACAGCGGGAGCGGTTCGCTTCGCCCTCAAGTCGGTGCACACTGCGTATGCCCTTGTGCTCAATGGCGATTCATTCTGCAGCTTCGATCTGAATGCGTTTGAAGACTATGTGGCAGAGCGCAATGCTCATGCAGCAGTCTTGCTGACTCAGGTCGATGATACGGGACGGTATGGGTCGGTGGTCGTTAATGAATTGGGTGCAATCACTAGCTTCATTGAGAAGTCAGGCGCCGCTGGCGCCGGGCTCATAAATGCTGGTGTATACCTCATAAAGCGCTCAGTAATCGCAGAGATTCCGGTCGGACGAGTGCTCTCGCTTGAGAAAGACATTTTTCCGTCATGGATAGGCCGAGGCTTCTATGGATTCGCCGCGAGCAGTCGGCTCTTTATCGATATTGGCACCCCTCAATCGTTTCACACAGCACAAACCATCTTCTTGCCGGAGGTGGCAAAATGACTTCTGCTCATCAGCTAGCAAGCACTCGACTGCACGAAAGTAATGAGGTCAGGCGGCTAGTTGCCGAGCATAGTGTTCCGAAAATAATTGAAGCTGCTTCGCTGATTGCTGAAGCTTTTCGCAGCGATAAAAAGCTCTTGCTCTGTGGAAATGGCGGCAGCGCAGCCGATTGCCAGCACATGGCCGCTGAGTTCGTAAGCCGACTGACTAAGGAGGTGGCTCGGCGGGCGCTTCCGGCGATTGCGTTAACTACAGACACGTCTTTTCTTACCGCCTTTGCAAATGATTGTGGCTATGACGGAATTTTTGAGCGTCAGGTAGAGGCACTTGGCCAGGCAGGCGATGTTTTGCTTGGCATCAGCACTAGCGGGTCATCGTCAAATGTGATTCGCGCTTTGCAACGCGCAAAACAGCTTGGCGTTAAGACTATCGCTCTAATTGGTGCTGGAGGGGAAATGGCCGCACTGGCCGATGTCACCATATCGGTGCCGAGCGCGCAGACGCAGTATATTCAGGAGAGCCATCTTAGCATCGAGCATATCGTCTGTGAGTTGGTTGAGCGCGAACTGTTTCCAAACGCAATTGAGAGGTTGTCATGATTATATCTCGTACGCCCTACCGAATATCTTTGTTTGGCGGTGGAACTGACTTTCCGGCTTGGTACCTGCGCCACGGCGGATCTGTTATTGCCTCATCGATCGACAAGTACTGCTACCTAACATGTCGATACCTTCCGCCGTTTTTGGAGCATAAGTATCGCGTAGTGTGGTCAAAGATCGAGCAGACAAAGACCATAGCAGAGATTACCCACCCTGCTGTTCGAGCAGTCCTAGATCATTGCGAACTTGAGCGAGGAATGGAGATTCATGCGGTTGGAGACCTCCCTGCGCGAAGCGGCATGGGCTCCAGCTCTGCTTTTACTGTTGGCCTGCTTAACGCGTGTTACGGCCTGAAAGGTCGCATGACTTCAAAGCACGAGCTTGCGATGGAGAGCATTCATGTAGAGCAAAATGTACTGCGCGAGGCGGTTGGCTCCCAGGATCAAGTTTCTGCAGCCTATGGTGGGCTAAACAGGATCGATTTTCACACAAACGGAGAGATTACTGTAACACCGATGACGATATCTGGTGATAGGGTGCGTGAGCTAAACGCCCACCTTATGCTCTTCTATACAGGCCTAGTGCGGACGTCTTCCGAGGTTCAAACAAAATTCGTTGAAAACCTAAACGGAAAGAAGCGTCAGCTGCGAATAATGAAAGATCTGGTTGATGAAAGTATAGCTATTCTCAATAGCAAGGCAGACATCCTTCAATTTGGGGAGCTGCTGCATGAGGCGTGGGATGTTAAGCGAGGCTTTAGCTCGATTGTATCAAACCCCGAGGTCGATGACATTCACGCCGAGGCTATCAATGCAGGTGCCATCGGTGGAAAGTTAACAGGCGCCGGTGGCGGCGGCTTCTTGCTGTTATTCGTTCCTCCAGAGAAGCAACAACAGGTCAAGCAGGCATTGCATCGGTTTCTGCACGTGCCGTTTAAGTTTGACTTTGCCGGCAGCCAGATCATATTCGCGGATCGCGAAGCCGATTACCTCTCAGAGGAGCAAGCTCGGGATACGAAAGATCTAAAGGCATTTAAGGAGATAAAT
>JBIKWG010000276.1:0-3772 GCA_044356425.1 Bdellovibrionota bacterium
GCCATTGCTCGAATTATCTATAATCACTGCACCATTAGCAGGCTTCGTCGGGGCAATTGGCCGCGTGGCGTCGCGCTCATCACGCTCACTAAGCTCTCGCTTGATCTCTTCCAAAGATACACTACTTCCCTTGGCCTGCAGCTGCCTGAAACGGCGCTCGGCCCGCACATCAAGGGAGGCAATCACAAAGAACTTTACGGGCGCCTCCGGAAACACCACTGTACCCATGTCACGCCCCTCGGCAACAACCCCGCCCGGAGCAAAAGCTTTGCGTTGCGCAGCCAATAGCGCAGAACGAACTGCGCTATAACGTCCTACTTGGCTAGCCCCCAACGAGATGTCTTCGCCTGTAAGATCAACATCTCTCGGCACACCAGCCAACGTCACGGTAGTGCCGTGAGACTCATCATACAACAAACCCACGGGAACCTTCGCCACAAGTTCAGAAATTGCCGCCTCATCCTCAAGCGATACCTTCGCCTCAAAAGCCGAGAAAGCAACTGCCCGATAGAGCAATCCTGAATTAAGGTGCCCAAACCCAAGACGCTCCGCAAGGCGCTGTGCCAGGGAACTCTTTCCTGAAGCTCCTAAGCCATCTACGGTTACAACGGTTCGTTCGGGTGGTGTGCTCATAACTTTTTATCCGGCGATTAATCGACCAAGTCCCGGCTGCTTATTCCGCGCGCTGACGAAGCTCATCAATATAGCTCACGATGTCATCATCTTGCTGATCACACCCTACTACATCTACCAGAATCGGAACTGACGGCTGCCCCGACAACAGCTGCACAACGGACCTATCATGCGGGTCTACGTTCACAATTTCATATGCTACGCCAGCCTTCTGGAGCTCCTCTTCGGCACGCTTGCAGAACGGACAGCTAGCAATTCGGAATAAAATGCGTCTCTTTGCACTCATAGGGATACCTTAACTCACTACAGTTACACCTTTTTTAATAGTTTCTCGCAATCGTTTGGCGATCTCAAGGCATCGAATCAGATATGGGGATAAAAATGGCCCCAAAGCTAACGATTATCGGAAATGTACCGATCTCCGCTGTAGAGGAACAGAAACACAGAGACAGTGTAAGCTGAAAAAGTTCGGTGCTCTCTAAGGTCTGTATGAGAAAACGCCCCCAAGACGGCGATTCAAAAGCAGTTACTTTTCAAAGGTCCTTGGAAGCCCCGCACAGCGACCTCGGAATAGTGTTGTCAGGTGGCGGCGTTCGAGCCGCCTACCAGGTCGGAGCACTCAAAGCACTTACCCAAGTTCTTGGAAAGGATATCGACCGCACCTCAATTATTCTCGGCAGCAGCATTGGCGCCGTTAACGGCCTTGTACTGTCTGCTGCTCTTAAAAGCGGCGCATCCGATGCAGTTGCCATTTTAGAAGATCTCTGGCGAGAACGAACATTCTCAAACACCTTTAGCGGGTCTCGCGCTCGTGCTTTTCTTCGAGCGATACGAATTGCGGCAAAACAATACATCTCGCCAGGCCCACACGGCTCAAAGCTCTCGGTGCTTGACCCCGAGCCACTCAAGAATAAGCTAGATAGCATTATCCAGCAATTCGGCGGACTAACCCCTGAGAATCGAGCGACATCCCTCAAAGCAGTTGGAGTCATGACAACCCTTGAAGGTCAGCAGCGAAAACCACTACTATTCCTTAGCTCCCACCAGCGTATTCCGGACGCAGACCTCTCGGGCGCAACGTTTGATACTTGCTACGTAGAGGAACTCACTGCAAAGCACGGTTTTGCATCAGCCGCCCTACCCTCAATTCTCCCACCAGTTGAAATCGATACAGAGCACGGCAAGGTGCGCCTTGTTGACGGTGGCATCTCACAAAATATTCCGGTTGATCCTGCCGTAAGGCTCGGAGCACACCGAATAGTTATCATCGACATCTCTGGTCGTTCGTGGTGGTTTGATCGCTACGGAGAGCCTCACGACACCCGGCCAAGTTGGGAAGTTCCCGCGAAAAACGACACATTCTGTATGCGCCCACCTCAAACATTAACGATAAAAAACCAGACCGCGCTTGGGCCCTACCTGAAACAGGCAGTGGGTGGATCCCGCAAGCGATTTATGGAAGCCTGCGGAGCGATGTGGCCGCTCTTCACACTCGTCAAAGCAAAACTTGGAGAGGATCTCGCCTACGAAGTGATGTCATACGTAGCACTCGATCCCGAGTATGCTAACGCGCTGCTTGAAGTGGGATACCACGAAACCATCGCTATTCTAAGAGCACGCTCGCGCTCTCAATTTTTGGAAGACGAGCAGCAGCTTCCTAACAACGTGATCCAGCTCATACGGGCCTAACGGAACAACGTAAAGCTACATGACATTTGCATGTTAGCTAGGACACAAAGCCGCCGAGCGATCTGCGCTAGCAATTCGATTTATTAAATCGGCGCCCCAAACGAGAACATCGTCTGCACACCACGCTCTCCATCCTGTCTATCGATTGGATACCCGAACTCAACACGAATCGGGCCCATCGGGGAAGCCCAGCGTATACCGTATCCCCATGCCTGTCGTAGCAACCCGACATCTATCGCCTGATCATCATCGAATGCTTGTCCAGCATCGTAGAATACAACTCCCTTGAAACCTGCTGAGTTGATCAGCGGAAATATCATCTCAAGGTTGTTTACGAGCTGCTTACTACCTCCATACTCACGACCATTAATGTCGGTAGGACCAAGTGTGCGGTTGCGAAAGCCACGTACCGAGTTGATACCACCCGGAAAGTATCTACGGAACAACGGAAAGGGATCCTCATTTAAGCTGTCGCCATATCCAAACGCTGTCCGGTTGGAGAGAACAAACTCACCAAAAGCAGTCTCAATCATAGGATAGAACCACGAGTTACGCGCCTCTACCAGATAGAACTCCTGATCGCCACCTAATCCAGCAAACTCTACTGAGACGTTCTGACGAGAGCCCTTGGTTGGATTCAGCGGATTGTTGATTGTATTACGGACCAAGCTGGGGGTAAGCGAGGACGCCGTACTTGTTCCACCTGAGTCAATTACGAACTGCGACGCATCTGGGCCAATATCTTTTATATTCACGTAAACCGCTTCATACTTAAGATTAGCTGACAGATCCTGCCCCCACTCCCCGAGAAAAGTCTCAAGAGGGTAACCAAGAGTAGCAGATCCACCTGCCAACTCTCGATTGAAGTCCGTAAAGCGCCGTGTTGTACGCATCAGATCGAGCCCTGTAGAGAGGTTCGTATCATTGACCCGTGGGTCATCAAAGGAGATTATCTGATTACTAATCTGGCTTCCAAAATCGAGATTAATATTCGCCCGTCGGCCCGTTCCGAAAAGATTGTTCTCAGACAACCGTGTGTTAAAGATAGCGCCATTTGCTGTTGAATAGCCGGCACCTGCACTAAAGCTGCCGGTGGTCGCTTCTTTTACGCGTACATCGAGGTCTACAACCTTCGGGTCAGCAGTTGCCTTATTTGTAATGTTCACTTCATCAAAATAGCCAAGCCGCTGCAGCAGCGTTTGACTGCGCTTAATCTTAGAGCCTGAATAAAGCTGCTGCTCCTCGATTTTAAGCTCCCGACGAATGACATTATCGTAGGTCTTCTCATTACCTGAAACTGTAATCTTGTTAACGGTAACCAGAGAACCTTTATTAATCGCAAAGTCTAGGTCAACTAACCCTTCTGGCTTGCGCAAAGAGGTATTAGGAACAACGTTGGCAAACGCATAGCCTTGATCAGCGAACTTATCCGTGATCGAAAAAATATCGT
>JBIKWG010000277.1:0-3768 GCA_044356425.1 Bdellovibrionota bacterium
AACTACAGCATTCCGGGGCTGGCGTGGATCAAAAGTACGGGAAGCGGTGATTCTTCTTCTCGCTTGTATGTTTCGTTACAGGGGCTTACAAAGAACGGTGAGTGCTCTGTCTCGCTAGAACAGTACGGGTGGAAATAGCCACGCTGCTTTTTTAGCCCTCCCGCAGCGCCATTCGGCTGTGTGGGAGGGCTTTTCTACGTGCAGCGTATGAAGCCCGCATTCACGCAGCGCTGCCCTTTTTCTGCTTGAAATCCCATGCAGCAGTGCACATATAGATATAATGAAGAACCGAACAGAAGCCCAGGCGCTGCTATTCTCGTATGTGACCTCCGATAGCTTGAAGAAGCACTGCATGGCCGTAGAGGCGGCGATGAGGTGGTATGCGAAGAAATTTAACTTACCGCAGAGCGAGGTAGAGCAATGGGGGATCTGTGGATTGCTGCACGACTTTGATTACGAAAGATTCCCTGACTACACAAACGGAGGTCACCCGATGAGCGGGGCTCCTATTCTGCGGGATGAGGGATACTCTGAAGAGATAATCGAAGCGATCCTTGGCCACGCAGCGTACTCAGGAGTTCCGCGAGTAAGTCAGATGGCTAAGACCCTCTTCGCTGTTGATGAATTAGCGGGGTTTTGCGTGGCGTGTACCTACGTACGACCAGATAAATCCATACTCACCCTTGAGCCTAAATCGGTAATTAAGAAGTTAAAGACAAAAGAATTTGCAAAAGGATGTAATCGTGAGGATATTAACCTAGGTGCGCAAGAGATAGGCGTTCCTTTAGAGGAGCACATCCTTAACGTGATTCTAGCGCTGCGCGAGCAGGCGAACGCTTTGGGCATATCAGGCAGCCTTTGCGTTCACGAAACGTAGCTCTCTGCAATGAAAGAGGAAATGAGCCTCTCCTTTCCGAGAAGGATTCAGGTTGCGTAGTTTTTAATAGAAGCGTCCAGAACAAGCCGGTATAGTATGCCTTAGCGTTTGTGCGATGCGCTATCGCACGACAGCCGCGCTCTTTAAAACACAGATTTCGGTAGTTGTTATTTGACATCCTTTCCCGAAGAGCTCAGCGAGTAAAGACGTCTCGCTGGGTTGCTTGGGTGAGTGATGACATTACTGCAAGGTTTTTGCTTTACGTTCTTTTTGAATTGAAGTCGGTGTTGCCTCAAAGTCGCTGCTTTGAGGCAACACCGATTAACGATCAAAACAATGAACCCAGCACAATATAGAAAAGCAGATGAGTTAGAGTCTGCTGACTTAGACACATTAACTCGAGAGAGCTTTCGCTATCCGGTTGAGCCGGTTAATAGCGAAGCAATCTGGGGGCAAACCTTCAAAGAGGGTGCCCTTGCCTCGTTTCACAGATGGAACAACGCGCTCCAGGTCTTATGCTGGCTCGCGGTAGGGCTCTTTATTGCGGGCCTGATACTGCGGTTCGGCGGGCAAGACTCTGGTCAGTTGCGCCAGATCCGGCTGTATATCTGGTTGTGGAATATTATCTCTACGATCATGATCTTTCGGATCTTGGTTCGTCTGAAGATCAGCATCTTTGACGCCTTCGTGTGGGAGGCCTTCACGCAAGCGCGAAATTGTCCGACGCCCTGGCTGATGATGCGCTGGTTGGGCGAGGCGTTTCACTACGTCCAGTACAGCCCGTGCTTCTTCAAGGTGTTCTACATTGGGCAGGTTAATTGGGGGATCAAATCTCCCAATTCCTTTGATAACATGCGTCATCAATTAAGGGTGGCAGCTGTGCACGCCTTGAGGAACTTTGAACCCATGACCTTCGTTGGGGACAAGCGTCCTTACGATGCGGCTTTAGACGGGGTACTTAACAAAGTTCCTCGGTTGAAATACCGTTGGGTCGTTGCGGCAGATGCTATGGGGGATGTGGTCTTTATACTTTGTTTCATCGAGCTCTGGCTCTTCTGGAATTAACACAAGTGAGGCCGGCATTCTAGTTACCCAAGGGTTACTCCTAAGGTTTTTAAAGATGTCGTCACCTCACCTTTCTTTGAGTTGTCAGGAATGATTACCTTCCCCAGAAAAATTCTGCGGCTGCTGAATGCTTTCCGCGGTGTTCTGGCTGGTGCAAATGACTTGCATCTTTTCTGAATCGCGATTGCGCTTCAATGGCATACTTTATCTTGTACAAAGCGGATGCGATTGGTTTGTTTCTGGTTAATTTGCCTCTTCCAGAATTAGCCGCTAACAGGATCCTTGATTAAGAACCACACTTGCAGCAGCATCTGCTCACGCAAGGGCGCCCACAGTAAGCGTTTCTTGCAAATGTAGAACCCTTACGTACAAGGGCGCTTCTTAATAAGAACAGATGCTCACGTCTCTTAGTTCAAAAACCAGGGATCTCCGCCAGACCTTTGGGCAGGCAGGGGTTGAGCCGTGGGTAATCACGGCGCTGCACAAGCTTGCATTGCCGCTGCAGTTCGTGACTGTCTTGTTCGCTGCAGCGGCGCTCTTTAAGGCGAGCCTCTTGGAGGCGTTCTACGTTCCATCAACATCGATGGCGCCGACGCTGCAAGTTAACGATTTCATCCTGGTTCCCAAGTTTAGTTACGGTTTAAGAATTCCCTTCTTCTCGCGCCCTCTAGCGAGCTGGGCTGAGCCGCAGCGGGGCGATGTCGTGGTGTTTCGTCGCATAGACGATCCACGAACAGGAGTTAATGAAGGGGCGCGACCGATGGTAAAGCGGGTAGTTGCCGTCGGGGGCGATCTGGTAGAGGTGCGCGGTAAACAGGTTTTTGTTAACGGCGTCCCCCAAAACGAACCGTACGCCCGCTGGGAGATTTCTGGTGCGCATAAAGATTTTGCAGCACGGCGAGTTCCCCGTGGTTCACTGTTTGTTTTAGGTGACAATCGGGACGAGTCTCAAGATTCTCGCTTCTGGTCAATTCCATTCGTTCGAACTGACCAGGTTCTGGGTAAGGCGGTCTGTGTGTACTGGTCGAAGGCCGATACAAATCGAGTGGGTGTGGCTCTTTAAAGGGGCGCAGCCGTTGACAGGCATATAGTGTGTGCCTAACATCCATCTGTATAAATGACAAAAGCCGCTAGTGATTGTGACGCATCGTCGCTCACTGCAAAATCCGTTTCAACACTATGAATTTCCAGGCGCATCAGCACAGTAGGCTAGACCGAGAAAAACTAGCGGCATTTTTGTGCCTAACTAAACCGCGAATTCTTGTAATGGTGTTGGTGATGAGTGCCGCAGGGTTTTTCCTTGCTGGACAGAGCTTGCAGCCTTGGGACACCTTTCTTCTGATGCTTCTTGGAACTGGTTGCAGCTCTGGCGGTGCGGCTGTGCTTAACAACTACCTCGAGCGCGACTGCGATCTGAAAATGCATCGCACCAAGAATAGGGCACTTCCGTCAGGAAAGCTTTCGCCCTCAGAGGCGCTATTGTTTGGACTTGCGCTGGTTTTGCTGGGCGTGTCACTGCTTGCATGGCGGGTAAATCTACTCACGGGTTTTCTCTCGCTTCTGACCGTATTTTTATACGTTTTGGTATATACACCGTTAAAGCGCGTCACGTGGTGGAATACAGTTGTTGGGGCTATCCCAGGCGCGTTACCTCCAATGGGTGGTTGGACAGCAGCTACCGGAGAGTTAGACCTAGGTGCCTGGCTTCTTTTTTTGATTCTCTTCGTATGGCAGCACCCACACTTCTACGCTATCGCGTGGATGTATAGAGAAGATTACAAACGTGGCGGATTTAAGATGTTGCCTGTAGTAGAGCCAGATGGGGG
>JBIKWG010000278.1:0-3733 GCA_044356425.1 Bdellovibrionota bacterium
GTGCACCACCCTCTTCGGCTCCAAGAAAAGCATTTGAAGCGATCGTCAACTGACCGAAGCCAAGGGCGACTTTACCCCCCAAGGCGGGATGTGCTGCATCTGAGATATTTTGCCATCCGTTAAGAAGAAATAATCCAGTGCTCAAATGCTCTGAGTGCTGATAGTTCATGCGCACTCCTGAGTCATAATACGGAGAGAACTCGGCTGTGAAGGAGCGGGTGCATACGGGGTTATAACTGCTAATCCAACTCTCTGCCCCAAGGTAAGATGGGAACACCCCTACATCGATACTTATCGATTCTGTCAAATAACCGCCGAGATATCCCTGCTGCAAGAAGCGAACTTCCTGCGCATCTTCGCGCAAGTAATTTCGGTCAACTGAATCTCCATACTGACCAACAAAGGCTCCCCTTAGCTGGCCATCATCAAAGACACCCCCAAACGACAGCAGATTTACGCGCATACTATCTACATGGGAGGCCTGAGTAACGTAAGGGCGCCTGTTATTGATTCCCGCGGCGGTTGAGTAGGCCGCGTACAGATCAGCTGATGCAACAGGAGTAAAGTTAGACTTCGGCTCTGCGACCGCACTGGCGCACCAGGCCCATAATAGTGGCATTAGCGCAGCTTGCAGTATGCGTGCTGCGGCAGATTCGAACGATAGTAAGATGTAGTGCACATGGGACGCCATACGTTGGCTACCATACACCGATACCCGAAAAAGAAACCAAGAAGATAATCAGCAATCAGTATTGAATATCGCGAATGACAACTGCACCAGCAACAGAGCTGCCTCTGTCAGGCACTAAACATTATGCAGTGAGAGCGAAAACCACCTCATTTATTTTTGAAAGAATAAATGAGGATAGCCGGGCGAGCGGAATCGTGGCGGGGCCACGTTGCGCTCGTCTTGCCACTGCGACTAAGCGATCTCAAACATCACTCACGCTTGGTTTATCTTAAGAGGCCAATAGTAGCCTTTATAAGGTCATTTGACGCAGATAGTGCCTGCGAATTTGCCTCATATCCGCGCTGCATCACGACCATATCTACGAACTCAGAGGAGATATCTACGGTTGACCGCTCCAGGGAGAGTCCAACGAGCTTTCCTCGCGAGTCAGTATTAGGTCGGCCGATTATGGTTTCGCCTGTTTTCTCTGTTTTAGAGAAGGCTGAACTGCCACTGCGAACGAGACCATCGTTATTCCTAAAAGTAGCGAGCGCAACGACTCCTACCAGAGAACGATCGCCAGAATCTAAGACTGCAAAGACCTTTCCATCTTCGTCAAATTCGTAGCCCTTCACATCCCCGGCACCCGCTCCATTTTGACTAAAATTAGTGACGCGCGAGCCACCCGCGTATTGGCTGAATGTAGAGAGATCTATTGCAAAATTTCCAGCGGCGGCACCATTTCCCCAATTTGCAGTAGCATTCAGCGTTGCTGCAGCTTTGCCGGCATCAGGGATCACACCGGCAGTGCTGAAATTTAGCGTTGATTGACCCAATAAAACCGGCTTTCCTGGAACACCGCCTGTTTCCTTTCCATCGACATGCGCCTGCACAGTCCATTTATTTAGCGCTGTTCTAAAGAAGCTGAGCTGAACATCATGACGAGCACCGAGACTATCGTAGACGCTCTGAGTAGTGGCGAAAGCCGCTGCTTGATTGATTTCTTTAAAGGCCAAAGGGGCTTTCGGCGGGATGCCGAAAGGACCAGTTCCTTCAATGTTTCCTAAAACCTGCATCTGCGTAGTAGCTGCGCCAGAGGTCTTTACGTTGTACATGTTGATCGGCTTGACCTCGGTAGCGGCACCATCTGCATATCCCAACACCGGTAGCCCTGTTGATGTGGTCAGCAGTCCATCTTTACTGATCTCTAATGCTCCCGCTCTAGTAAACTGAGGGTTAGTGCTATCCCCAACGACAAGGAAGCCGTTACCGCTAATTGCGACATCAAGTGCACGGCCCGTTTGCTCGACGATTCCGCCCTCATACATCACCCGAATTCTTCCGACGCCGCTTCCATCGCCAGCACCCGATACAACTTCAGCTTGCCGGTCTTGAGAGCTTTCAGCCATTAAACTTTCAAACTCTGTGCGAGACGCCTTGAAGCCAGTGGTGTTCGAATTGGCGATATTGTCACCAATAACGGACATAGCCTGACCGTGCGAGCTGATGCCCTCGCGACTAGCTAGCAATGCAGATTCAAGTCTCATGATGCAAGGTCCTCCTTGGTCGCTACACACTCACGGCAGAAATTTCCCTTGAGCGAGAGCACCTCCACACCGCCATGCAAAATAGCTGCCACTGTGACTGCTTGCCGGCATGTATTTTCTTTCATCCTCGCGGATGCAGCTCTTTGAATTTCAGAGGACTCGCAATTTGCTCAATTTAAACCCACACTTAGCAAGACCATCAAGTGCCCCTTAGTAACGACAGTCTTACTATTTAGCCGTCCTACGGGTTGCACTTCTGAGCTTTAGTCATGCTTTAAAACACAACCAAGGGGCACTAAACACCACTAGACGAAGCATGCTGCCGTCCACAAATGAATTTTTTTCTGTTAATTTGCCGCTTCGCTCTGTATACCTCCGCTATGCGCATTCTTCTAACAGGGGCGTCCGGGTTTCTCGGTAGCACCTGCGTAACCCTTCTGTGCAGATACCCAGATGTTGAGCTTGCTGTTGCTCGAGTGTCTCGTATTGAGTGCCCTTTGCCGCTAGGATGTCGCGAAGTTGTGCTCGAAGATATCGGGTCTGCGAAGCCACTGCTGCAAGCTTTTCAGTCGCGCCCTCCTACTCACATCATCCACTGCGCAGCTCTTTCAAATCCGCTACGGTGCGAAGAGGATCCTTCAGACGCTCATCAGTCAAATGTCGTCTATACAAAGATGCTTGCGGAATTCGCTCGCTATATACATGCCCACATGACGCTGGTGTCTACTGACCTAGTATTTGACGGGGCGGTTGCTGCAGCAGGAGGCTTTGATGAAAGCCACTCGCCACAGCCTGTTTCAGTCTACGCATCTTCAAAAGTTGCAGCAGAGAGAGCAACATTCGAAGCAACCGATCTGAATGCTGTGGTTCGTTTATCTCTGCTTTACGGATTCTCGCTCTCTGCATCGCGCGGCGTTCTGGGCTGGATGGAAGATTCTTGGTCAAGGGGCGATACACTTCCGCTATTTGTCGATGAATTCCGCACTCCAATTCACGTTGCTGACGCGGCCTACGCCCTCTTACAGGTTTCAGCCCAATCTCGATCTGGTGTATGGCACTGTGGCGGGCCCGCTCGCTTAAGTCGCGTGGAATTTGGACGGATAGTTGCCGATGCTTTGGGGTATGACTCAAGCCGCATCGTGCCCTGCCTCCGGTCTGATGTTGCTACACGTCCGCTGCGCCCAGAGGATGTCTCATTGAATTCTTCTAGGCTTTGGCGGGCGCTCGATTTCACGCCACACACCGCTGAAAGAGCCCTCAGGGATGCATACGACCCCCGCAAAAGCGCCTAAAAAGATCAGATAATGCCAGAACAGACATCCGGAAAGCACCAGCGCACCCCATCATGCTTCTTTAAGGTTGATAGCTGTAGTATCATCTGCCAGTAGAAGACCTTTTATGAGTTGGGTATGCGAACTATATCTATTATCGTTTCGTCTCTAATCTTTGCTTCACTTTCTTTTCTTACATCGGCACAAGCCGAATGTTACGGCGACGCAGCTGAAGCGTATGGCTG
>JBIKWG010000279.1:0-3725 GCA_044356425.1 Bdellovibrionota bacterium
TCAACTAACACCGTGTCAGATGTCATCTCTGGCGTAAGTTTTTCGCTCTCGTCTACGGGCAGTGCGACAATTAAAATTAGTGAAGATGCAGCTACAACAAGCTCCGCTATCCAGACCTTTGTTGACCAGTACAACGAGATTGTAAGCTTTGTCAGTGAGAACAACCTCGTTACCCGCACAAGCTCTTCCTCGGGTTCGGCTGTTATCTTCGGCGCGCTTTCATCATCTCGCACAGATGATAACTTTCTTGGAGCCATGAGGAGCGCGCTTGCCTCCTCAAGTGCGGCAGCGGGAAGCACCGTAAGAATCTTTGCTGATATCGGCATTACCACTGCGCGAGATGGTACCCTAACATTCGACACTACCAAGTTTCAAAGTGCGGCTGGCACAGAAGCTAGCAGCGTCAGCGCATTGCTTCGATCGTTTGCTGATACAACGAGCTTAACGGGCGGGACATTTGACATGTACACTCGCTTCGGGGGCTTCTTTGACTCGGTGCGTAACAGTAACACTTCTCAGATAACTACTCTCTCGCAACGTATTGCTGATGCAGAGGAGGCGATAGGCAGACAGGCTTCAGATATGAGGTCACGATTTGCTCGGCTTGAGTCCGTAATGAGCCGGCTTCAGGGTCAGCAGTCCTCGCTCTCTTCACTGCTATCACTTGGGACGGGCTTTTAGCGGTGAATATCATAGGGCTTAATGGGCTCGATCCGTTGAGAAGTAATCCACGTGTGCTGGAGAAGCGCGGGCCCGATTGAGCTAACAGCTCAGTTTGTTTTGACACCGCAAAAATGCTCACAAATCCCGCCAGTCTCACCAATGGAGCCGGCTAAAGTAAGATCGCGTCGCTCGGTATTGCTTTGAAGAGCTATCACTTTTTGTAGGTAGCTGAACTGTAGTAGCGGGTAGACAGTAGTTCTGCCGAGACCGACTGAGATTAGTGTGGTTACATTTGGTATCCGTAATTTCAAGTTTTCCGCCAGGTTCTCTAGGTCTTAAGAGAGCGGAGAAGGGGTAGGTAAGTGTTAAAAAATAGCATTTCAAATACACCCGCCTCGCCAGCGCCCAGAGTGAGCAGAATTTAGAACTCATGAGGTGCCGGCTCAAAGGAGTCGTAGGAGGGGATTTCATCGATAGCTTGTGTGGTATCGTTGAACGTAGGGAGGGGTAGAGGCACTGGGAAGTCCAGGATGCCCTGAGCCTCCATGATGTCCTTGGTCGAGTGCTCGTCCTGGATGTAAGCGAGCTGTTGCCCCTAGCCTTGCGCGAAGGCGGATGATGCGCATCTGAGCCTTGCACGTGGGATTGCTCTGAGGGATGTATCTCGGTCAAGCGCTCGATGCAAGTAGCTCGCTGGTCCTACATAATTCTCTCCTGTAATCGCTCTTCTGCTCGTTGTCCTCGGGATGAGCGAGCTTAGCGCATTCGCCCATTCGCCTACACGAGTATTTCGCAGAGTACGTCCCGATTGACTTGTATGTTGCGGGATATGAAATGAAAGCGCTGCCAAAAACTCCAGCGCGTCAAGCTTATGAGCGGTGCCGCCGTCAGTGGTATAGCGCGCAACGAACTGCTCGCTCTCGTTGTTGTGGAAGGGGTCCTCAATTCTAAACGCCAAAGCGCGTATGATCCTGCGAGAGTTGCTCGGGGCCCTCGTAAACCTCTAAAGACGAGGGCGAGTAGGGGTGTATATGATAAATATACTGCTTTTAATAAGAGTCAACTATCCGCTTCTTGCGCTACTGCGATAGTCACAGGCTGAAGCCCCGCCTTGTAGCGCTCTATCGCTTGCAGCAGGAGAGCTTCAAACTTTCGGATCCATCGTCGCGCATCGAATAGAGCAGACGTTGTGCGTAGCGTGTTGGTTTTTGCGCGCAGGGATGCCATAAGGGTAGGGGACAGTGCTAGTTCAACTGCCTTATTGATATAATCCTCTGGTGAAGAGGTAACCAGCTCCGTCAGGTTACTAGAGGTAAGGATGCTAGCTGCCACACGGGAAGCAAATGATTGGCCGCAAAGAGTTACCAGAGGAAGCCCTGCCCAGAGAGCATCACTGGCAGTAGTATGAGCGTTGTAGAACCAGCTATCAAGGAAGAGATCTGCGGCTGCCAAACGAGCCAGGTGCTCGGCGTGGCTTGTGGTGTGTGCAAATACAATTCGGCTGGGATTGATCCCTAAGCGGATGGCCTCCCTTTGAAGATTCTCCCGCGCTTGCTGGTTATCAAGTAGAAGCCACAGGATCCCCCGCGGCACAGCCTCAAGGATACTCATCCACGCTGCAAAAACATCGGGTGTCATCTTGAATGAGTTATTAAAGGAGCAAAAAATAAAAGCATCGTCGGATAAATCGTTCTTTTTTCGCACCGCTGAACGATCTATCGGTGCCATGGGCTCGCGAGCATTCATCTGGTAACACTCGGGCATGTAGAGAACCTCTTCAGTGTAATACTGTTGGTGCTTCTCAGGAATAATAATGCGGTCTGCCACGATGTAATCGATCTGGTTCATCCCAGAGGTACCGGGAAATCCGAGGTAATTGATCTGAATAGGTGCTGCTCGATATTGAAAGATGTTCGGTCGGGCATTGACCGTCCACCCCTTGAGGTCGATTGCGATGTCGAGCCTTTTCTCCCTTGCGAGTTCAGCAACAGATTTATCACTGAAGGTATGGATATCGTAGTGCTCATCAAAGGAAGCCTTGATTTGCTGCGAAGTCGAATCTCTCCGGTATCAACGCCCCGTCTGCTGACAAGGAACTGCTCGATCCGTATAGTGGGTCAGTTCAAATTTAGCGCTTGGCCGTTACGGAGTGATATCGCGCTAACTCCCTGGGCGAGACATGCACAGATATGCGGCGCCATGTCCCATCCCGGCATTAGCCACGGCTTTCTATATAGAGTCGGTTTGGCAGCTAATGATAGTGCAGAAGCCTTTTAAGAGCCCTTCACCGTAAACACCAGGTGCCCGTCGAGTACTTCAAGCGTATGAAGCAGTGAGCATGTTTTTTCTGACATTTCGCTTAGCGAGGGGCAGTAACCAACAAAGCCAAGGCTAGATTGACGTCAGCGGGGGTAAGTTCGAGCGGTGTGTGCTAAGGGGTGCAGGGCAACAAGACCAGCTTTAACATTAAATGAGCAGGGGCCGTCGAGGTGCGCCACGTGCGCTAGGGCGGAGGCTCCCTGATCCATCAGTTCATTCGAGATACTCGATGCTGAGAGTTCGTTGTGTACTAAAACCTTGGTAATGCCTATTAATTCTGGCTCATCGTGGAATCGAGTGAGTAGAGCTGGCGTTTCCGGACGTGAACATGCACGTGCACATGAACGTGAACGTACCCGTACCCGAAGAAGTGTGGTCACACACCCTAGAGTTAAGCGGTAGACATCTAATTTTTCATAATCAAGCATACTACGAGATATCGATCGCCGGGGCGGAAAGTTGCTAGATCGGGTACGTTCACGTTCACGTTTATGAGCACGTTCACGCGAAAATACGTGATTTATCACTCAAACCAATGGGGTATGACCCATCAGCAGTCATCGTGGAATCGAGTGGGTAGAGCTGGCGTTTCCGGACGTGAACATGCACGTGCACATGAACGTACCCGTACCCGAAGAAGTGTGGTCACACACCCTGAAGGCAAAGTTTAGAAAGCATGGCACCAATCCGTGTAAGCAAAAGCTTTCCGGCGCGATACTCGTCGGGGGAGAGGTGGCTAAGAG
>JBIKWG010000280.1:0-3702 GCA_044356425.1 Bdellovibrionota bacterium
GTTTTTCTTGATAGCAGATTTTTGCGATCTCCGGTTCGCTGTGCATACGTGTATCTAGAGCCCCCGTTTCTGCGGCTAGTTTCTGTCATTGCTATACCATTTATATCACTGCGGAGGTGCGGTGCGGCCGGTTATTCGGCCGTTTTCTCTATCGTCTGTGCTGTAGCCGGGGTACAGAGGGAGGAAGGGAGGGAGGGAGCTCTGCTTCGCTGCGGATAGGTGTATCCACACCCCCTCTAAGGAGCCAGTCTTTGCCA
This sequence comes from Bdellovibrionota bacterium, assembly GCA_044356425.1. Lineage (GTDB taxonomy): Bacteria > Bdellovibrionota_C > UBA2361 > UBA2361 > OMII01 > OMII01. Next base: position 258 of record JBIKWG010000280.1, read on the forward strand.
ATAGTTATACCATCGAGAGATTGCGGTGCGGCCGGTTTCTTCGACTATCTCTCCTGCTTCGATGGGGTAGCCTGGCTACAGATTAAATCTGCGCTTGAGACCTCGCCAACAACCTAGATAGTCCCTCTGCAAAGCCGTCGTGGTTGCGGCAAACGGGGTGAGATGTTGCGGATAACGAGTCTCAAACATAAACGCCAGGGTGTTCTCCAGCTTCTTCGGCTTAAGCTCAGCGTTAGAAGCTGCCTCAAATGCATCAGAGTCAGGCCCGTGCGGTAGCATACAGTTATGAAGGCTTATTCCGCCGGGGACAAAACCTTGCGGCTTTGCATCGTACTGTCCATACACTAGCCCCATAAACTCGGACATGATGTTTCTGTGATACCACGGTGGTCGAAAGGTGTGCTCGGCCACCGCCCACCGCTCAGGAAAAATGATAAAATCTACGTTTGCTGTCCCCTCTTCCCCTGACGACGATGTGAGCACGGTGAAGATCGATGGATCAGGATGATCAAACAACAACGCACCCACCGGCGCGAAGGTCCGTAGATCGTATTTGTAAGGAGCATAGTTTCCGTGCCACGCCACAACATCAAGGGGGGAATGCCCTATCTCTGTCTCAAAGAACCCCCCACCCCACTTGACGGTGATGCGACACGGTGATGTTTTATCTTCAAACGCAGCTACTGGTGTCTTAAAATCGCGCGCATTCGCCAAGCAATTCGCACCGATCGGTCCGCGATACGGCAGAGCGAATTTTGCGCCGTAGTTTTCACACAGATATCCCCGCGCTGCTGCCGAGATCAGCTCAACTTTGAACTTAGTCCCACGAGGAATTATGCAGATCTCTCCAGGCTCGAGTTCAATCTTTCCCAGCTCAGTAAAAAACAGCAGCCGCCCCTCTTGAGGAACGACCATCATCTCAGCATCCGCGTTATAGAAGTAATCATCAACCATCGATGAATTAACGAAGTATACGCTAGCAGCCATCCCTGTTTGAGAGTGTACATCACCGGCGGTAGTCATGGTTACCACACCCTTGACAAAGGTAACCTCTGACCCTGACGGCGGGGGAATAGGATCCCATCGCAGTGGCTGAATCGGTGGCTCATGCTCACCGATGAGCGGCGCCGAACACCAATTCGAATGGGGAAATCTCTTAAACGAGCTAACGTGACACACCGAAGGAAGAATCCGATACAGCCACGAACGCTCATTTACTGCATTAGGTGCTGTAAACGGCGACCCTGATAGCTGCTCAGCATAGAGACCGTAGGCGCAATTCTGCGGGGAATTTTGCCCCTTAGGTAATGCGCCCGGCAAGCTCTCTGTTTCAAAACTGTTACCGAAGCCGGACATGTAGCCAGGCATAATTGCGCTAGTAACCATAGGATGCCTCTCTATTACTCTTCTTATGAGCCTGCTATCGGCAAACGCCCTCTTTTATACTTTGATTTTCCCCAAGGCTTAGCTTTAGCTGTCATAGAAAAAGCCCGCAAAAACCACTACCACCATTGTAGCGACCAGAAAGGGAAGGTGGCAATGAAATAAGGGGATAGCACGGGCCGTTTAAAGCGGCGCGCTCTGCAGCTATCAGCAACAATACCGCGCATTTACCTATCAAGAAGCCGCAACCGCATCGCATGCCAGCCCAGGAATCGCCTCACAATAAGCTCACCGACCTTGTTGCTCGAATGATAATAACTAAAGCCTTAACACTGCACCGTAGAAAATAACACTCTGACTCTACCTCTGGATCTCATTCCAGCTATTCTCACGGTCTAAGTGCGCTATAAGGAAGAGAGGATTATGGAGCGACACATGACGGACCCCGCGCATTCACAAGACCTACCCAATCAACCAAATGATGGCCATCAAGAGAATTTCAACGCCTTGAAGCACCCCACCTCGCCAACTGCCGGAAAGAGCATTACATCAGCCCTAGCTCAGGTGATTACCGGGGATTCGCTCTATATTCGCTATTTCAAACAACCAACCGCCGAAGGTGAACAGCTCACATCGGCTTTTCTGGTGCTACCAAGCGAATTCAGAAATGAAGAGCGATATTTGACGCTACAACCCTTTCCGCGAGGCGTTGCAGCAGAGAAGCTTTACGCCTTTCTTGAGCAGGCACGAACCTCCGGCGCCAGAGCTGATGTGCTGCTCGCTGACCTCAAAGCGCTTGGTGAAGACGCAAACGGCGTTGGATGGATACCGATTCAACCGATACCATTTCACTCGCGTGCAGAATGGCCCGCACTCACAGCGGTCGCTCCAACTCTTGAGATGATAATCAATAAAGACCCGTCAATGGTATCCATGTTTGCTTCATCTAGATGCACAAACGGAACCTTTGAGATCTGCACTGCTCAGCTGAAACCCTCACGACCTGGAATAGATTTTAAGTTCTACAGCTCGGACAACCACGAAGCCCCACGCCTGGTCAGAGAAATTAATTTTGAAATGCCGCACCATTTCCGTTCAAGATACTCTGCTAGTCCAAACCAAGTACATGTAGACTTACGAAATCTTACCAAAGAGTTTCAGAGCTTCTTCTTTGTGGCGGGCATCAACACGGCGTGTCAGCGAATAGATCGCTTTTCTGTAAAATTTAATCGAGAAGATTCTAATACGACGCTCCTAGATCAGGATGACCGCCTACGACTCTTAGTATCGGTGCGCGCTCCCTTTGAGTTCGCTCATATCCTTACCTCTGGAGCGAGGATCGCCATAGAGAGGGGCGAAAACGTAATATCCCTCTTCCTCAAAGGCTCTTATCAAGCGAACGCCTCCATGTATGTAGCAATCCTCGACCGCATGAAGCTCGACCTCTCAGACAACGAATGGGTAAAACGAAGAGAGCAGTTTATACGGGCCGGCCAATTGCTCACACGTGAGAGCGAAGCTCTGCAGATAGAAGCTCTCGAAACAATAATGCAGTTATGCACCCAACAAGCAAGCTTTCCAGCTTCACTTGAATACGTATTAAACCGGCAATTCGCTCAACAGCTAAAAGAAATGGCCTCTACTCAGCAGGTAGTAATTCGGTCAGGTGTAGGTTACTCACCTCAAGAGCTTCAAAAATTGTGCGATGGCTGTGAAAACATCACGGTCTGGAGGCCCAACTCGCCACTTGATTCTGAAACACTGGATGCACTTGATACCCTAAGTATTGATTTTAAAACTAACGGCGAGTTAGTGCTGAAAGCGTACAACAAATTGGGCAATCAAGTGCTGGCACATCTATCAAAAAAATGCACCAACACCCTACACGGTCCAGCTAAACTGGCATTTAATCTGATGTCGATAATGATGAATTCCCGCGGACCTACCTCTCGGTTTTTTTTCGAGGGGTGCGTCTCAGCTGCCGCAGATCTTGATCTTGAAAGCTCATATTACATTAATTCAGGAACTCCCCCATATACTGACCTTCCGGCGCTAGATGATG
>JBIKWG010000064.1:0-12841 GCA_044356425.1 Bdellovibrionota bacterium
CGCGGTAGGAGCTGCCATGCGTGGCGCAGCGCTAGCCGGATCGGGTGCACCATTGCTGAGCGATAACTTGGTGAGGTCTACGGTAAGCTCAGGCAGTGTAAGCTGAATAGCCTCACAATGCGTCTTTAACCCAACGGCGAGGCTCTCCATCGACCCTTGAAGCTGTTCCGGTGGAATCCCAAATTTTGCACGCGCCGTGCTTAGCGCCTTTGCAATGGTGTCGGGATCGTCGTTGCTATTTATCACGTCAGCGGCTGCGCCGGCGCAGCCGAGACATCGACCGATTACGGTTAGAGGATCACCTGCCTTCGCAGTGGCGTTGGGGATGTCGCTTACCAACTCTTCGGTTCGTCGCAGACAATCGGTGTAGTACTGGGGAAGTCCAAGCGAGCCAATAATCTCGATGCTCAGCTGCAGTGGTGAAAGCCCGAAGAGCTGCTTAATACTCACGGCTATCGGCTGATCTTTTTCTTGGGCTCGTTTAACGGCGGAATCATACAGTTGAGGGTAGTAGAACGCCATCAGCAGCGTTCCCATCTCTGCCATCATTCCAACCAAGTAACCTGATTCGGTGTGGCGCTGCGTCAATGCTTTACTGGCAGTGGTCATCGCTGATGATGTTAGTGAACTTGATATCAGCGAGGTCATTACGCTGCGTCGAAGGCAGAGGGCAAACGATCCGTTCTTACGGGCTTCCGGAACAAACCGTTGAAGTAGAACCAGTCCAGAGCACATCTCAATCAGCGGCTTCATGCCGATCTGAATAACGGCCTGGCTAATCGTAGTTATCGGTTTTGTTGGTCGATAGAACGCTGAATTCACGAGAGCAAGAACTCGCATTCCGAGCGACGGTTCGCGCAATATCACTTCGGTAAGTTGGTTGGCGGTAGTGGCCGGATTCATCGCTAGGGCGCGAAGCTCCGTTACGATCTTTGCGCTGGTAGGAAAATCACCGGTAGTAGAGAGCGATTTCTTGAGCTTGGCAACGATATCCTCGCTGGTCATGCCTTTGCGATCGGCGTCGCTGCGTGGGTTGGTCTGTTCTGAGACTGTCATTGTTGATACTCCCTCCCGAATTCTTGTATGGGGTATCGGGTGTTCTCGCAGCTTACATAAGGAGTGGCGGCAAAAAAGTGTTTTCTATCGGGTGTGGCTTGGCCAAAGTGTTTCTGCAACGAGCTGGTATCTGAGGTATGGAATGGCTAACTGGTAGGCCGGTGTCTAGCTGCTGTATAGCTGCTGTCTAGCTGTTGAGCTATCGCCTTGGTTTTAATGGGTACCTGCTCTCACACCAGCATTATCGTGCCAAGGCGCGGCCCAACGTAAGGTCTCGCACGCTTTGTATCACCTCGCGGGGATTAAATGGCTTTGGAATAAATAGGTTTGCACCTGCATGTATGGCAGCTTCACGGTCGGATAGAAATGCGCAAGCGCTTAGAACTATGATGGGGATATCAGTCGGTGTATTCAAGCCATCTCGCACATGCTGAATCAGCACTAGTCCGCTCTCTTTTGGCATAGCTAGATCGGTTAAAATGATATCAGGGCGGCTATTTTGAAGGAAAGCTACCCCTTCACGCACAGACGTTGCAACCTGTACTGATGCGCCAGCGCTGCTGAGAATCGTTGATAGGATGTCACAATTAACCCGGTTGTCATCGACGACTAGCAGCTGCAACCCATCAAGTTGAGTTCCCTGACTTTGCAGCTCCAGTGGACATTCAATAACTGAGGTGGCGCTTTCTTCTGCAAGTGGCAGCATAATCCAGAACGTAGAGCCGCTACCTTCAGTGCTTGTTACTCCAATGCGGCCGCCATTTAGCTCTGTGAGTCGCCTGGTCAGGTTGAGACCTATGCCGGTTCCCTCTTGCGCCTTGCTGTATGTATCGTCGCCACGCTCGAAGCGTTCAAAGAGGGTTGCTTGCTTGTGTGGGGGAATGCCCACACCTGTATCGCTGACCGAGATGCGAACCTTATCCACCGCCACTTCAAGGTTGATGCTCACTGAGCCATCTTTTGGGGTGTATTTTATCGCGTTAGAGATGAGGTTAATAAGAATTTGCTGAGTATGTTTGGGGTCTGCATACATTGAAACCGAATTGAGTGGAGGTGGCAACATCGGTTGGGCAAGCTTAATACCCTTATTGATTGCAGTCTGCATCATCAGCTTATACGACTGTGTAAGGAGGTCCTGCACGCGGATGGTGCGGGGTTCTGGGTCTTCTTTGCCAGACTCAACCCGCGCTAAGTTCAAAACATCATCAATAAGGTGCTTAAGGTGATCACTTGACTGCGCAATTGCAGAGATGGCTTCAAGCTGCCGCTCTGTAACCGGGCCGAATATGCCTTCTTTAAGGATGCTTGAATATCCAATAATTGCAGTAAGGGGCGTGCGAAGTTCGTGGCTCATGTTCGCTAAAAACTGCGATTTTGTTTGATTTGCCTCCTCAGCGAGGCCCTTTTGGCGCTCGAGCTCTTGCGTCCGTTGAAGCACAAGACTTTCAAGCTTTTCGCTGTACTCTTGGATATGTTGCTGCGAGCGGGCGTTTACTAACGCAACAGCGGCCGCCTGTGTAAATTCCTCAAATGCAGTCTGCTCGCTTGAGCTGACCGCCTGATCATTTCGTGAGCCCAGGATAATAACGCCGAGCGAGTCCCCTCGAATCTCAAGGCACTGGAGATCGATTGTGTTAATACCGAGGTCGGCAAGCACCTGTAGACCGTGGTCGGATGATCCAGCTAGATTCTGCACCGCGATGTGGCCCCCGAGATGAAGCACCTGTTGCAGAACGCCTTCCCGTGATGAAAAAGTTGATGGCAGAGTTGCAGGGGCACACCCAAATACCCCCTCCTTGAGCACCTGCAGGTCGCCCGTTGACTCACTCACTATGAGGATAAGTGCAAGGTCTGCGCCGAAGCGAAAAGCACCTTCGCGTGTGAGGCTCTTGAGCATCGACGAAAATCCTGAGTTGGATGCCGCCAGTGTATTTACCTGGCTAAGAACCTGTACGCGGTCAAGCAGGTTCTGGACAGAGTTAGTCAGGCGCTGGCGGTCGGATACAATAGCAAGCCAGCGCGCGCAGGTCGTAAGTTGATGAATCACTTCAGGCGAGAGTTGCTTTGGATTTATGATGGATAGGCGTCCGATCTCGCAACCCGTTTTTATTGCAGGTACCGTGAGGTAACAGTTTGACCCGTACATGTTACACGAGAGGTCGGTTTCTCCAATGCGTTCGCTGTGGTCCGGAGGGGTGTCGTGTGATGCCTCTGGCACAAACAGGGGGGTTGCATGAATGAGCCTAAGCTCAGAGTCTTGATCGTTGGTCTGAAGAAAAATACCAGCAGAGCTCGCCTCTGTTATCTTAACACATAGATCTATAATGGCTTCGTAGAGCTGCAGTGGTTCAACACCACTCTGAAAAAGATCAACGATTCCAGCTGTTGAGTCTATTGTAGCGGGGCCTGAGCCGCACTCGAACTCGCCGCTCTCAATCGCTCCTAACATGTCGCTGCACTCTTCCCTTGTCATGGCAGGTATATCGTCACAAGGGCCTCTGGGCTTAAGAGCGGTGGTCGAATCGCTTATAACGGCCTAAGGTTTTAAACCAGTTGAGCTGGCTCGACCGCAGAAAAAGAGTGTTATTGGCTCGATAGCGCGGTTTGAGCAGCTGTGCTGATGAGCTTGTTGTCATCAGCCAGTAAAGCAGTTAACGCGACGCGCGAAGCGTCACGAGCCGCAGGTGTTCCGATGCGCTGCAGGGTGAGCGCAGCCTGCAGTCGCACTTCAGGGACAGGGTCATTTGCTACAACAACTTTGACTGGGGTTACAGCAGGAGCGGCCGTAAGGCCAAACTGTCCAATTGCAAAAAGAGCCGCCGCTCTGGTGGCCGGATGTGTGTCGTGTATGCCACCGATAAGCCGCGGCAGCGCAGCTCGAGCTGCGGCCTGTAGGTATGGCTCGCGTCGCTGTAGCGCCAGGTTTGAAGCGGTTGCCACAACGATTAGGGGCTGATCGGCTAAGAGCGTCAGCAGTATGTCAGGCGAAAGCGCCTCCGGTCTATGAAATCCCCCGAGCGTAGTCAGCGCAGCGGCTCGTACTTCAGGAACATCGTCACCTAACAACTCAAGTAAGATCGGAGCCAGTGCTGCTGCAAACTGGGGCAGCTTTGCAGCGCGTGCTGCGGCGTGTCGGCGCACGGCAGCAGTCGAATCGTGCGCGGCCAGACTGAAGAGGGATGCTATGAGGTCTTCGGGGTTTTTGATTGCTAGGGCTACATCAATAATTCGTAGCCTAGCCTCTGGCTCAGCGCTCGGGAACTGTCTAAGAAGCTCAGGCAGCGCACCAGCTCCTAAAAGCTCCACCTCAACTATCCCTTCCTTTGCGAGCAGCGAGTCAGCACTAAGCATGTGACTGACGGCAGCCGGTGCCAGCGGATGATCTAGGAACGGCGGATGGAGAGCGCAGCCGCTCAGGTAAGCGCAGGTTACACCACAGACAAACAGAGAAAGTACCTGCCGTTGACGCATTTTTTTAAAAATTCAGCTATTCATCGTGCGATCGTAACTGTTAATGCCCCGTACCAGACCGTCTGTCACGGGGTATGCAACCAGTTTATCGTCACCTTGCTATGTGGAGCTTTAGGGCGATTTAGGCTAGCCAGCGATTTATGAAATGTCTGGAGTAAAACCGCGTCGCATGGTGTTCTCGGTTATAACTCGTGGCTCAACAAATTGGCGCAGGTAATCTGGTCCTCCAGCCTTTGAACCAATCCCTGAAAAGTTAAAACCACCAAATGGTTGTCGTCCCACTAGAGCACCGGTAATGCCGCGGTTGATGTAAAGATTGCCAACCTTAAAATCCCTGCGAGCCAGCGCCACGTTCTGCGGATCACGCGAGAAAACCCCGCCAGTTAGGGCGTAGTCAGAATCGACAGCGATCCTAATCGCCTCTTCAAATGAAGTGGCCTGTGTGCATGAGAGCACCGGCCCGAATATCTCATCACGCCACAGGCTGTGATTGCGTGGAACATCGCGAAAAATTGTTGGCGCAACGTAGTGGCCCTTACCCAGCAGAGCCGCTGGAAGTTCCGTTCTGCACAGCAGTGGCACAGAGCTGGCGTTCTGCATGATGGTGGTTATGCGGTCATAGCTCTCCCGATCGATGACAGGCCCGAGAAAGCTCGCCGGATCTTGTGCAGCTCCGATAATAAGGTCACGGGTGGCGCTAGCTAGTCGCTGAAGGAAGGGTTCATAGGCGCTCCCTACAACAATCAGCCGTGAGCATGCAGAGCATTTTTGTCCGGCAAAACCGAAAGCCGAGCTAACAACTCCGCGGATGGCATCGTCCACATCAGCGTCAGAATCAACGATGATAGCATTTTTTCCTCCGAGCTCAGCGATTACACGTTTGATCCCATGCTGGCCAGGTTGTATTGAGGCGGATGTTTGGATGATTTCAAGCCCAACGGGTCGAGATCCCGTAAAAACCGTGAGTGCTACATCTGGGTGGCTGACAAGAGCACGTCCGACGACCTCACCTCTGCCAGGAAGAAATGCGAGAGCTGACGGCGATATCCCAGCTTCATACAGAATCTGAGCGAGCTCTGACGCAATGAGGCTCGTTTGCTCAGCAGGCTTTAGAATGACGGTGTTTCCGGTAACAAGCGCGGCCACTGCCATGCCGCAGGTGATTGCTAATGGAAAATTCCAGGGTGAAATAACGGCCACCACACCACGGGGTTGGTAGAAATAGGTGTTGTCCTCGCCCAGAACGGTGTCGGTGCGCCGCGGCTCCCACATTCGTTCAACCTCATCGGCATAGTAGCTACAGAAATCTATCGCCTCAGCGACATCTGCATCAGCTTCCCTCCAGGGTTTGCCAGCTTCACGGATAATTAGCGCCGCTAGGGACGCGCTGCGGTCCTGCATGAGCTGAGCAGCACGTCGAAGAGCCGTCGCGCGTTGTGAATAGTGCAGAGCAGACCAGGCGTGGAAGCCCTCTCTGACCAACTCGACCGCAGCGAGGGCATCTTGAGCTGTTGCTAGGGTTGTCGTGCCTATGATGGTGCTCGCATCACTTGGGTCTGTTCGCTCAAGTATCTCTCGATTAGTTGATGTCGGTGATCCAGCAGCTTGCTGAGAACCCAGAATAGGAGCGGCGTGAAACCCGCCGGCAGCGATCTTGCTGGCGCAGTCAGCCAGCGCTCTGTGGTATTCGGCACGTGCAGCAGCCTCACTAAAATCACGGAAGGGATGATTCTTGAATGGTGGAAACGTTTGCATACAGGGCACCTCTATACGTTGTGTGAGTCGGGTTGGTGGCGAGTCGTGTCAGATTGGTCGCGATCGTTTGGTATAACTTCGCAGTCCTTGAGCCGGCGTGCCTGGTCGTGGAGCTGTATGTGAGGTTTCCTCAGAAGCACTGACGTATCTTGCTCGTCAAAAAAGGTATGCCGCAGAAAGGACTCGTTGGATGTATTCTCTAGCAGTCTGCGCACAAAGTAGCCCATGCCTGGAAGGATCTCTCCAAGTGGGACGTACATTCGTACAAGGTATCCGCGATCTCGAAACGCTTGCGCAATCGGGTCGGCCATTCCGTAGAGCACCTGGATTTCAAAGTCCCTCGGGCTCAGACCAATCTGTTTGGCATAGCAGCAGGCGTGTGCTAGCGAACGAATATTATGCGATCCGAAAGCGGGTACGCAGATCGAATGGTTATCTAGCAACTTTCTTGTCAGGCGCTCGTATATCGCGTCGGTGGTTTCTTTTTTATTCCACAGCGGAAACTTCCAGTGGTTCTGATCGCAGATTACGCGCTCGTAATCCCAGTAAGCCCCTTTTACGAGGCGGATAGCAATCGGTGAGCCCCGCCTATGTGCAAAGGTTAGCAGATCATCGATGAGGCTTTCGGCCCCCACAGAGTAGCCCTGAATGACTATTCCAGGCAGCGGGACTGAAGCGAATTCTTGCCGCGAAAATACGCGCTTAAAGACTTCATAGATAATTGCATTGTTGCCGCTGTCTTCGGCATCCACATACATAAGAGCGTTGGAGTGCCGCGCGTGCTGGACGATTTCGCTTAAGCGATCAGAGAGAACTTCTACACTGCGATTGAAATTAAGTACGCCTGTCTGTGAGTAGAGCGCAGAGAGTTTTACTGAGATGCATACTGGGCTTGCTTCCCCAAGATGATTGGCGATGATCTGATGGCTGTTTGTCAGCTCTCTGCCGAATACAGATAGAGCATCCAGGTAGCGACGTTGATACTGAAGCGCCTCAGATTCACAAACACAAAACTCGCCGAGGAGATCTACTGTAAATGCGAATTTCTCTCTTCGTAGCTGCTTCAAGGTTGACAGCGCCGTCTCAGGAGTATCTCCAGCGATAAACATGCTAGCCATCTGTCGCACTCCACAGCGCACGAAGAAAGCTGTTAGCCCACGAAGAAGCAAGCTGCGTGAGAGCCCCACTGCCCACGAGAGGCTCGGATGGATCCGTTCAAGTGGAGGTCCTAGGTACTCGGTAACGTGGTGGGCGATCTCTGCACTTGTGCGCAGGGTTGGCAGGACATCAACCAATCGAAAGAGGTTAACCTTGAAATCGGGATAGTGCATCGACCACCCCATCAGCAGATTGTTCCAATACCGCCCTTCGTATGGAGCGGGCTGTCTTGACCCGAGGCTTGCAAAGATAGCCCGACCAAATAGGTGAATCTCTTGCTCGATAGCGATCTCGCTATCTCGATTCTCGATACTGGTTGTGGCTGACAGCGTCATAGGTGCAACCGTGAAAAGGGGGCGAGGGAACAAACAGGTCCTGCGCACGTGGCCCTGTTACTTAGTATAGGGCAGTTGGCCGCTATCCACCACGTAAAAAGCGTCAGCCGTTGCCAATGTAACTCAGCAAAAGTGCCCTAGTGGATAAAAGTAGTGGATCGTGCTGCCGCTGGTCTAAGAAAAAAAGTTACTACACTAAGCAACTGTCAAACCTAAAGCTCGATTATATCCCGTGTATTAACCGGGGCGTGTTTGAGTCCGGTGTAAGGAAAGGTAGATATGAGTGTAAGCATACAGTCGCACGCCGTAGCTATGGCGAATGAATCACACCAAGGTGCTGTGGCAGAAGGTCATCCTACGGTCTCACTGGGGGTGCAGCAGGGGGGGGCAGCCCAACTCGAGCGCTCGTGGGGCCAGATACTTGAAGATACCGCGCGCATTGTGTCACGCAGTGTCTCGCCCCGTAGTGGGACCACGAGGAAATCGGCCACTGGACTTGAGAACATGACAGACCTTCTAAAGCTACAGCAAGAGGTGTCTGGCTATCAGTTGCGAATCGAATGTGCCAGCAAGGTATGCGAGAGCTTTACCGCAAGCCTGCGTAAGCTTCAGCAGCAGCAGTAAACGGTACGAAAACAGAGGAAAATCGCAGTGAATATGCTCTCTCTTCAACGCGCGCTGCGCATTCATGAGGTGCGACACCAGGAGCGAATGAGGACACTCTCTGTCTCTTCGCGTGATCACCAGCAGATTGAGCAGCGAGTATCTGCCTCAGCAAAGGTGCTCTGGAAGCACGCCGTGAGTAGCACATCGGCGCCGAGAGAAGACGGAGTGGTAAAGGGTGCTGGGAGCGCGCATCTGATGTTGGCGCATGCCTATGACGAGCTACAGAAGGGGGCGCGAGCCCTGAGAGATCAAGATATGCTGCTCACTCAAGCGCGCAGGAGCGTGGCAGAAAGTGAGGCTGCAATGAGCCGTTTGGATGATCTAGTGCGCGCTCGCACCAGACATGATCTATTGCAGGCCGAAGAGCAACAGAATGAAGAGCTCGTTGAATTGGCGTCGAACCTGCGCGCCGTTACGCCCCAGGGAGTGCTGTCGCTTGCCAGTGAAGCGAGCCGATCTTCGTCCCTGGTAGCAAATGACAGTACGGAAAGAATCTCTGGATCACTCTTTTTTTGCAGAGATGTCCCCCCTTGTGACGCCGCGACCAGAGGTCGTAGCTCTTCAGATAGTGAGATAGCTGGGTCGGGCATTGGGGCTGCAACTGTAGCGGGTGATGGGGGCGGCATGGCGCTTTGTCTCGAAGGAGCGCTGCAATATGGCAGGGTGGTATCGATTGAAGTGCGGCAAAACGAGAAGAATCTGATTGACGCTACAATCTTAGTTAATGACTCGGCGCTGCTCTCGCTTGTGGTCTCAGAACGCAAGCAGCTGCTTGCGAAACTCGGCGCGGCTCATCTTGAAGTCGATACGCTCGACGTGGTAACGCGGGGTGATGATAGTGGGGGCGCGGGATCCTCGCAGCGTGGTCGCAGACGCAGCAGGTCGCTAGAAGTAGGGGAGGATGATGATGAAATCACTCTCGCCTGAATACTTTCTTCTGCTTTCGGTCGGATTAGCGGCTATCCCACTTATGGCCGCTATTGGGACGTGCTACCTAAAATGTAGCATTGTGTTGAGTCTGCTTCGTTCTGGATTTGGCACGCAGTCTACGCCGAGTAACTCTTTGGTTATGGCGCTTTCGCTTGTGTTGACTCTCTCAGTAATGGAGCCAGTCGTTAATGAAGTGTGGCAAGAGGTGGCTGGGTGGCGGTCTGAGGATGTGGGGCGATCGTCTCTGAGAAGCCTTGCAGAGCGCGGCGGTAAAGCGCTAAGACCGTGGCGAGATTTTCTACTGCGCCATAGTGGCGCGCGCGAGATAGCTGTTTTTGCAGAGCTGCAGTCAGCAACCGCGCACAAGCAGGGGGTCAAGGTAGCTGCTGAACCGGTAACGACACAGCAGATGAGCACCATTTCGATTCTTGGCTCATTTGTTCTGAGTGAAATTCGCCGCGGTTTCGTTACGGCTTTTGCTCTGCTCGTCCCTTTCTTCGTTATCGATCTCGTCGTTTCAAATATACTGGTTGGTCTTGGGCTGACGATGATGAGTCCAGTCGTAATTGGTTTGCCACTTAAGCTCCTTCTGTTTATCTCATGTGACGGATGGCTCGCGCTGGCCCGTGGTTTGATTGAGTCGTATCAGATTTGAGGGGTAGATGAGCGAGTTGCTTGAACAAGCGCTGTGGTGGGTGGTTGTCGGATCTGCGATTCCTTTACTCGCAATCGCATGCTGTGCCGGGTGCGCCTCGCTCATGCAGGTAGTTACCCAGATTCAGGAGGCAAGTATAACGCATACTGCGCGCTTGCTAGCGATAGTTGCTGTAGCCGTATGTGTGGGCGACGTAGCCTGTGCTGCGGCAGAAGAGCTGTTGCAGCGGGCGATTCTGTTCGTTGTTGCAGCGGGACGCGAGTAACGGGAGTGAGAGGAGGGAGTAGTGGTGCTACCGTACGACGTTGCTCAGCTCTCAGTAGTCACGGCGAGGTGCTTCGGTGCTTTGGCGGTGCTTCCCGGTGGCGATGTGCTATCGGTTGTCCCGCGCCTTTTACTGGCGGTATTACTTGCGGCCGTTATGCAGCAACAACATCCTGATACAGGACTCACGTTAGGGCCTGCTATGTTACTGAGGGAGCTGGGGATTGGGGCTGCACTCGCTTTGCCGTGCCGTTTCGCTGCCGATATCGGCGAGATGCTTGGTGAGCTACTCGATACTGCTCGTGGTCAGACCGTTAGCTCAATTCTAGACCCGATGCAGGGCCAGGCCTTTTCTGATCTTTCAGCAGTATTAAGAACTGCATTCGTGGCTGCCGTGGTGCACTGTGGGGGCCTACGCGCAGGATGTGTAGCGTTGCAGCGCAGCTATGCGGTCATACCTGCTGCTAACAGCGTGGAGCTGACGGCTCATGGCGTGTCTGAAGTATTGCTTGGAAGCTTGCCGCGCATACTCTTGCTTGGAAGTGAGGCTCTAATGGTGACAGGTGTATGGCTTGGAGCCTTCGTGCTGATTGACGTTGTGGCTGGACTGTGTGCGCGGACGTGTCAGGGGCTCTCTTTTGCAACGCTAAGTCACCTGTTTAAATTTCTGGCCCTGATGCTCATGGCTGCCGTGGTGTTTGATTGGTCGTTTGAGACATCGTTTAAAGCCGTAGCTCAGGCAGCCGGCGTAGATTCTGCGCTAGGGCAAGCTGCACCGTCTGGGATGCGGTAAGGCTAAAAAAAGGAAAACTAATGACTGAGAAGCGTTTTCCACCCTCTGCTGAACGCATTCGAAAGGCTCGAAATGACGGAAAAGTGGTTAAATCCCAGCTACTTACAAATGCCTTCACTTTCCTAGCCCTAATTCCTGTCTTATCTCTATCTGTTGTTTGGTTCAAAAGGGGAACCTTGATACACTGGTTGAATTACAAGGTTTTATTAGCGGGTGATGCGCTAATAAGTGCCACAGTTACGGCGCTAGAGATTAGTGCACTTGTGCTGATTTCTGTAATGGCTACGGCTCTGTGTGTGCATTTCTTGCAAACCCGCGCTCTGTTCTGCTCGGCTGCTGCTTTTCAGGGGTTTCGTCGGCTACATCCTCGGTCGTTTGCGACTCGGGTGTTTGATGCGGCCAAAGAGGCTCCGCTCGGGGTGCTCAGGGCGCTTATGATTGTGACGGTAGCGGCTCCGGTGTTGTGGAGTTTTGTTCATAGCGCCGCGCTGCTTGTTTCAGCGAATCAGGAGCAGCTCTCTGCCGCCATTATGGACGGATTGAAAGAGGTAGTGGGGCGAATAACAGCTGTTCTATTGGTTCTTGGGGTTAGCGCATACGGTTTCGCTTACAGAAAGAATCAGCGCGGTTTGATGATGACTCTTGAAGAGGTCCGTCAAGAGCAGCGTGAAGACCAGGGGGATCCGCATGTGCGCTCATTTCGGAAGGCGGAGGCACAGGCGATTTCACTGGCAGACCTTGAGCGTAGAGTAAAACAGGCGAAGGTCGTTGTGGTCAGGCGGCTTTAGCTGCAAAGAGAAACGCTGCACGAAATAAGTTCGAGGCAGAGCGAGCACCGTGATAACTCCGGTAGTTTGGATGTAGGCATGGGGAATGAAGCAAGTGACATAAAACCGCAACGACTCCACTTTGAGGTGGTGCCGTGTGCTGACTCTCAGAGCGCTGCGAGTCAGATTGCTCAATCCGTCGCGGAGACCCTTGGAGCAGATCGTGTTACTGTAAGCCTCGATCGGCACGGCAGATTGTATGTTGGCACTGGGTATGTTGAGACACAGCGCTCTGTGCATGCACCGTCTACTTCACCAGATGGCCCCCTGTTTACTCTTCAGGAGGGAAAGGCCTACTTCAACAGCCATCTGTGGAATCTGCCGCTCATCGTTAATGATATGCAGCGAGCGCGGGTGCCGAGCGAGCTTGCACTTGAGCTGACTGTTCGTGGTGTTCGATCGTGTGGCGTATTTCCGCTGGCGCACGAGGGTCGCATCTATGGTGTTGTTGAATGCTTTTTCACGGGCGCCTATCACCGTTGGCGCAAAGAAGAGGTATCAGCATTCGATGATCTTGCAAGGGAGTTCGCCGCACATGTTGAAAATTTTCCGACCGATGATCACAAGCTGGCCACGCACTCAGCGCAGCATGAAGATGCTCGGGCGCAGTACAAACGCTTAGCGCGCTATGGCAATGTAGTTATTCTCGTCACTGACGCGCAGTTCAAAATTATCGACGTTTTTGGCAATACTGAGCATATTTTGGGTGTTAGCTCTGCTGATATGCAGAGAGCGGCAAATATCTGGGATGTTGTGCTTGATCCTCGCGATCGCAACTTATTGCGTCGGCGAATTACGCGCTTGAGGCTGGAACGGGATGAGCTGCGTGAAGAGGTGCGAGTCATCCATCAACGCAGTGGTGAGGTACGCTGGATGATGCTGCGCGCGCTTCCACAGTTCTCGCCGGCGGGGACATTTCTGGGGTGGGAGG
>JBIKWG010000281.1:0-3679 GCA_044356425.1 Bdellovibrionota bacterium
TACACAGCAGAAAGCAGGTGGTTGAATTCCTAGTTGGCTAGGAAGACACTGGGTCTTTGCCGTAAAACGAGCTGCTAAAGCGGTTCTCATGGTAATGCCGGCCAGCACTGCAGCAAACGAACGTCATCACTATCGGTTCACCTATGATACCTCGTTACCTAACTTCACTCGTAATCACATCAACCGTAGCCCTAGCTTGCGCAGCGGTGACCGGATGCGGAGGCGGCGGAGGAAGCGACGACCCAACTTTTGTGGGTGCCGCAAATGTCACCATTAAAACCACCCCGTCCACGATCGATTCCGGAGATCGCACACTCGTTCAATCTGAGATAAGTGAGGTGCATGAGAACGGAATTTCGCTTAAATTTCGGTTCGCCGAGAGCCTCCGGTATGTTCCAGACTCTGCCGTGCTGCTTATCAACAACAAAGAGATCGAACTATCGCCCACCGTTAACAAGGTCTCCGAGGATGAAAACCTTGTCTATTTGGTGTTTTACCTGAAGCGCTCTCAGTTTACCAAACCAGGTCAGAAGTATCAGGGAGAGGGCGGAGAAGTTCGCATTCAACTAGAGGGGCTTAAGGCTCTTGATGAAGGCAAGATAGAGATCGATGCCGACGTGGACGACCCTGCGGAAAACAACTCCGTCGAATTCTCTATTGATGACCCTGAATTCGTGTCAGCCGACGAGACCTATATTCGAGTAAGGTCAGAATAACACTTCTGGCGCCGTCGTTTTGATTGCGACATGGCTGTTGTTTTACTATCGTACGCTTTGAGGAACCTATGTCACTAGGGACCTATCCTTTTAAGGGGCTATGCCGTTAATAGCTATTCGTTGTTAGACTCAACGAAAGAACTTTTGAAATTAAGGACACACTCGTGGGACAACACCGCCAAATCTTACTTGAGCACATCAATCAACAAGATCAAGCCACACTTGCAGGCTACGAGTCTCGTGGTGGATACGAAGCGATACGGAAAGTGCTTTCAATGGACCCTACAGCGGTCATCGAAGAGGTAAAGAAATCTGGCATTCGCGGCCGCGGTGGAGCTGGTTTCCCTGCAGGTCAGAAGTGGAGCTTTGTGCCGCGAAATACCGGCAAGCCAACATATATCGTGTGCAATGCAGATGAGAGCGAACCTGGAACCTTTAAAGACAGACTTCTGCTTGAGCGCACCCCGCACTCAATCATAGAAGGGATGATGATCGCAGCCTGGTCGGTGCAAAGCCACTGGATGTGCGTTTACATCAGAGGTGAATACGCCTATCCCTACACACGCCTACAACGCGCCGTAGAAGAGTGCTACGCCAAGGGCTACCTCGGAGAGAACATCTTCGGCAGCGGCTACTCGCTGCACCTCGTGGTCCATCGCGGCGCAGGTGCATACATTTGCGGAGAAGAAACTGGCCTCATCGAATCGCTTGAGGGCAAGAAAGGTCAACCAAGACTTAAACCCCCATACTTTCCGGCCACCATGGGCCTCTACCACTCGCCTACCGTGCTTAACAACGTAGAGACCTTTGCTGCAGTTCCGTGGATTATCAGAAACGGGGCTGATGCGTATTCGGCGATCGGAACTGAAAAATCGAAGGGAACGAAGCTCATTTCAGCCTCCGGTCACATTAAGAAGCCAGGGGTATATGAAATTGAGATGGGGTATCCGTTTAAGAGATTCCTGGAAGAGGAGTGTGGCGGAATGCTTAACGATCGCCCTCTCAAAGCAGTCATCCCCGGAGGCTCCTCTGTTCCGATCGTGCGAGCCGAGGATATCTGGGAAGCCACCATGGATTACGAGGGATGGAACAAGCTCGGTACCTTTCTAGGTTCTGGTGGAGTTATCGTCATGGACGATTCAGTAGACATGGTTGATGCAATCCTAAACCTCACTCACTTTTACGCTCATGAATCATGCGGGCAATGCACCCCCTGCCGCGAGGGTGGGCATTGGGTACAAAAGATCTTCCAGCGCATCGCTGACGGAGAGGGGCTGCCGGGCGACTTAGAACTTATCGACTCAGTGGTTAATCAGATCGCTGGTCATACCATCTGTTTCTTAGGTGACTCTATTGCGATGCCAGTGCGCAGCTTTACAGCGAAATTTAAAGACGAATTCAAATCACGCATCATGGAAGCTATTGAAGGTACAGTCCCCAAACGAGAGCGCCTAAACGCGCAGTTTTCAGACCACGCCTAGGCTCGCTGCTCATTATGGGCTGCATGCGTTTAGCACAAAACATCGCAGGCACTGTAGCAGCACTTACCTGGTGCCTGCTCTTTCAAGACGCTTCGAGAGCCGAGGCTGCACCACCACACGTAAGCTGGAGCGAAATAAAAAGCGGCCTCGAAACTGCTCATGTTACCCTGCATGACGGAACGGTATTCTCTTCGTCTATTGTCCTAGTGCGAGCGACTCCAGCCCGTTATGCCATCCGGGCTATTCGAGCAACGCAATTTGGCTGGCAGAGAGCCTCTGTTAAAGCCCTATGCAAGGCAGCCAAGGCCGTAGCCTGCATCAACTCTAACTTCTTTGATGAGCAAGGGCGCGCTCTTGGGCTAGTAATCAGCCGTGGAATTATTCACAACAAGGTACACCAGGGAGGGGGAACGCTTACCGGCATCCTCTACGCCACCGATAAAGAGATCAGGATCGCGCACCGCGCTGCGTTCTCATTCAACGGCGTCCTTGAAGCCGTGCAGGCCGGCCCGCGACTACTTGCGAGTGGTCTTGCTGTAGAGGGGCTCAAAGACTCCGCACCCTCATCGAACCTATCAGGTGTTTGCCTTGACACACAGTCGCGCACCGTTCTTTTTCGAGTAACGTCTGGTGTCTTTGGCGGCTCACTTCATTCACTGCAAAAAACCCTTCTCCTTCCAGGCATTGGATGTACTGACGCGCTGAACTTTGACGGCGGTGGCTCATCTCAGCTCTTCATTTCAGGGGAGGCGACCAAGGCTGATGCTGAAGAATCTCTCAGCGGAGAAGATGACGTACCTGTGGCTCTAGGTGTATTTGAATCAGAACTCAAAGATCTCAGATAGGCTCTAGAGCAGCATGGTGAATGACCGTGCGCGATTAACGGCACGGAGCCCCAAAAGAGCTGCTCTGCTTTTTCAGTGCGGCGGCTTCAGACTTGGTTAGATTTATGAGAGGGCTCAGCGCTCACTTCAATCTGAGCACACAGCGGCATCACCAGTAGCGAGGTATCCTAGTTGGGTTTACTAACTAAATCGTTATTATCTGAACCGTGCCTGTGATCCGAGCTATGGCTAGCACCCGCGGCGGTTGCTGCTCTTATCTCTGTATGCCGGATCTCCCCGCCAGTTGTTCCAGCTTGCTTAGCGAAAAACAGCACGATGAAAGAGAAGACCAGCACTCCAATTGCAATTAATGAGGATAGGCTTTTACGCTTGAAGCTTCCCCAAAGGCCCACAAGCGAGCACCCCCCCAAGATATATGATAGAGTTGCAAATACTTCAGCGGCCTCTTCGTGGGTTTCAATATAATCTTCAGTAACACCCGCAAGCTTCTCTACAACTTCTTCAGCCCCCTCGCCCGTCGACATAGCAACAATCGCAGTAAGTGACCCGATAAAAAAAAGCATGAAAGCAGTTCTCTGTATCGCCACCGATTTAAAAATCATTCCAGTAATCATGACAATCGCAGCGACCAGAGGAA
>JBIKWG010000282.1:0-3660 GCA_044356425.1 Bdellovibrionota bacterium
GCGCTGATTTTTCAGTGGGTCGATCGGCACTTGCACCGCTTTCAAGGAAGGAATAGGTGCTAGATACCGCAGCTATCTGACCCTGCCGCTCCCTGCATGTATCCCTGCCCTTCTAGCCGGTTTAAACCTAGTGTGTTAACCTTCACAAAATAGCTTAAACAACGCCCATCCTCCCTGTGATACATACTTCCGAATTGACCACCGATTCATCGTTAAAAAGCTCTTCTCTATACCGCTTCTCTTGGTTTTTGGTGGCCTACACGGTTGTAGTGATAGGATGGGGTGCTTGGGTTAGAATCTCAGGTTCTGGAGATGGTTGTGGTGAGCACTGGCCACTCTGTCACGGTCAAGCAATCCCGTCTGCGGCTCCTACGAAGACGTGGATTGAAGTCTCACATCGGTACTCAACAGCACTCTATGGAGTGCTCGTGCTGCTTCAACTGGGATATATTTTCAAGCGATACAGCCGCTCTCATCCAGCGCGCTTTTGGGGTCTCGCCACGCTCGTCTTCACTTTTACTGAGGCTCTTTTGGGCCGACAGCTCGTAACTCTACGCCTGGTCAACGAGAGCACAGACCTTCTGCGACTGATTGTAATGCCCCTGCATCTTCTCAATACTTCGCTGCTTCTCACGTCAACGGTTATGACAGCAGAGAGCATCCGATTTGGCTATCTGATACGCCAGCCTATTCCAACGCGAATTAAGCGGTATGGATGGCTTGCAATAGCATCTCTAATTCTACTTCTCACAACCGGAGCTATTGCTGCATTAGGCTCTCACCTAGCCCCTTCCGAATCCTTGCTGTCAGGGCTGATAAAGGACTGGTCCGCCGACTCTCACCTCGCTGTCCGCTTACGTATCATTCACCCTTTCTTAGCCCTGGTGCTTGGGTATGCGTTGCTGCAGATCGCTTCTGCTGTTTATGACGAAGCTCCGCAGCTTGATGCCAGACGATGGCTACGCATGTTTTCAAGGGTAGCTCTAGCGACCCTTATAGCTGGCGTAATTACCCTTGCGAGCCTTGCTCCTGTATGGCTCAAACTTACGCACCTGCTCTGTGCCAACGCGCTTATTATTGCGGCAGCCGGCTGCATTTTTCACACCATCCGAAAACCGTAACGAAACCCAGCAGCAGTGTCCAGCGGCAGTGTCCAGCGGCTCACCGATCACCTGCGCTACGCCTCCGCATACCATGCGGGCGCGCAACCGTTGACTCATCTTTTTTCTCAATCAATTTGCTAGAGAGATAGCGATCGAGAGCATTACTTCTGCTAAAGAGCCTATTACTTGCTTAAATATTGAGATCCAAAGCTGACAGCACCAGATTACAATCTAGCCACCCTGTGCCGCTCTCGCTCACTATTCTATTGGCAAATACTATCAAAGCGTGGCAGCTCTGCTGCAACGTCTCGACACCGCTGGTCACGCGCTTTGATTTCTTGCAGAAGGGATGCAGCAACCCTACGATCTTTATTCCTGGTTACCCTATTAAGAAGTGCAGCTGAGCTCCTTGCTAATCTGATGAAGCGCGCGGAGCGAGCTTTAATAGCTTCAATATCCCCTGATTTGTCCCGCTGTACACAGCGCGTTCCAACACAGCTCTGAGTAATTTGTGGGAAGCTCGACCAGATATCTCGCCACTGCGCGAGATAAAGCGCCCGAGCACGACTAACATACTCTTCTGCAGCTGCCACTGCCTCAACATTACTCCCTGCAAACCGAATTATCCTATTTGCAATCTCGATGACTTTGTTGCGCTGAACCCGGGCGGTATTGTCGAGCACTGCCAGCGATGCTTTATTGTCTGTCTCTGTACATTCAATCGTATCGCCTTCACAACGCACTGTTGCGATACTAACATCAGCAAATCGATCACCAACCGTCCAGCGCAAAGTGGTCGTATTATTGAAGGTAGCTTGAAATGCATTAGTTATGCGCCCCGCAACAAAGCGGGTTGGCTGCCCGCGATCAACACGGCCCGGTGATAGGAAGTTCTGGTCTCCAACCGGAATGACAACCTCTCTATCAGCTGTATTTCGGTAACCAAAGTGACCAATTAAAGTGCCACTATCACGAACATCTATACATTCAGCCACCGGCTGAACTGTTTGCAACGTAGGCGTTGCTGTAGGTGTAGCAGTTTTTGTTGGCGTTGCAGTTGGAGTAGGCGTGGGTGTTGGAGTCCGAGTCGGAGTTACTACCGGCTTACACGCCAGAAAGGAGGTCACCGCATTGCCGCCGAGGTCAACCATCTTGTTAGTAGGATCAAACACATATCCACGCTCACCACTTGGCGACGATGCGTAAATCCACAGATAGGTTGCTGCCCCATCCGCCTTGAGCGAGATACTAACGTCTTTCGACGCACACGCCTTGGCCACATTCAACCCGCCTAAGGGCTGATCAATCGTTACTGATGTCGAAGCCAGCTGGGTATGCTGCCCACCTATCCAACCGGTAATGATGAGGGGATGTCTGCCGCCGTAATAATCACAGACAGTAACGCGCAATGTTTTACAGTCTACGCGCACAGCTGAACCTGACAGATAGGAACCGCAGCTAGAACACGCACAGCAATTAGTGCATGCAAAGGCCTCAGCACCGCTCGTTAAAAAAATTGCAGCTATACCCGCAATAGCTCTAAGACTATTGATTAGATTTTGCACGAGTCTTCGTCTCTCTATCATAAGCCTCTTCCAGTCAGACCTGCCCTACTCTCAAGGACACTATCGAAAAGACTAGTGCCTTTTGCAACCAGAGCTCAAGCTGACCTGCCCGTCCCCCTCAACCAGGGGGCTAGCACTCGCTTTTAAAGCGTGGAAGCTCTGATGACTTTAGCCGACTCTTATCATTTATCTGCAGCACCGACTTCAACCACTCATTGGCGAGGCGCGACTGCCTTGAACGCGAAACCTTCTTGAGCAAAGCCGCTGCCTGACGGGCTAAGCTTACAAAACTGCGCGAGCGCGATTGTAACGCTGCAATATCATCAGCCTTATCTACAGAAACGCACGCTGCTCCAACGCACGTCTTGACTACCTGCGGAAAGCTAGACCAGATATCTCTCCACTGAGCCAGATAGAGCTTCTCGGCTTTTGTAACCAGGGACCGCGCCTTTGCAGCGCTGACAGCATCGCGCTTGGTGTATAGCAAGCTGCGTTGCGCCATTCCCGCAACCCTATTCCGTTGTACGCGGGCAGAGTTGTCGAGTTGGCGAAGAATCGAGGTAATATCCTCTTCTGTGCACTCAATGTTAGAACCCTCACAACGTTCAGTTGATATTGTGGCTGTTGCACGAGCAT
Organism: Bdellovibrionota bacterium; assembly: GCA_044356425.1. Lineage (GTDB taxonomy): Bacteria > Bdellovibrionota_C > UBA2361 > UBA2361 > OMII01 > OMII01. Next base: position 3,305 of record JBIKWG010000282.1, read on the forward strand.
TGCCGAGCACCCACTGCAAGCTTTGCGTTGACGGGAAGCTAACCGTAAATGCGTTGTTGATACGACCCCGAAGCAACAGCGAAGGCTGCCCCTGGTTTACTGCTCCAGGTGACACGAAATTATCAGCGCCTATCGCCACAAATACATCACCGGGGCCAGCATTCTGGTAACCGAAGTGCGCCAGAACCTCACCATCTTGCTTTACGTCAATACACTCTGCGATTGGGGTGACGGCGAACGCTACCGTTGCAGGAGTAGCAGTCGCTGTAGGCGGCACAAGCGGCAGTGAGCTGGGAGTTGAGGTTTTTGTGGGCGTTGCAGTGGCTGTAGGCGTGTTGGTGGCAGTAGCCGTTGCA
>JBIKWG010000155.1:0-6888 GCA_044356425.1 Bdellovibrionota bacterium
CTTTCTAAACTTTGCCTTCAGGGTGTGTGACCACACTTCTTCGGGTACGGGTACGTTCACGTTCATGTGCACGTGCATGTTCACGTCCGGAAACGCCAGTTCTACCCACTCGATTCCACGATGAGCCTCTTTTTGATTGAGCAGGCTGTGGCGCGATAGCTACGCTTTTATTTTCTAGCGAAATATATTTTTCAGAGCCAGATAGCGCCCCGCCAAGACCGGTTCAACCTTAGCTGAACGAGCCATCTCAAGCGTTGCAAGAACGTTTGCATGAATACGTTCACGTGTGAGCGCCTTTGCATCTTCGGTATTCTTCTTCGTTCGCACGTTCTCTTCGGCAGAGATTGACGAGCTCATTTCAACAAAGGCTGCTACGATCCCACCGGCATTTACGATAAAATCCGGCAATACCAAGATCCCCCGATTGTGCAGTGCCGTGCGAGCATCTGACGAGCATGGATTGTTTGCTGCTTCAATGAGACGCTTCGCTGAAATCCGCTGTACGTTTGCACCCGTAACGACATTTTGTATGGCAGAAGGAAAAAGAATATCAACGGGTTGATAGAGGACCTCGTCTAACCCCAACTTAAGACCCTCAACAGCTAATAACTCGTGAATACGCTGCCATTCGTGGTTAGAGACCGCGGCAACAAGCGCCCCACTTGCCCCTTTCTCAAACACAAAGGTGCCCCCAATGACAGGGTCAGAGACCGCTTTAAGAACCCCCCCGGCCTCACAGAAATACCGAACTACCGCCGCACCCATTGCCCCGAGCCCCTGCACCGCAAAAGTTGCTCCTGATGCAGAACAGCCCTCAAAGGTAAGAGCCGTAACAGCACCCACACTAACACCCAAGCCGGCAACACCCTCGCGGTCGTAATCCGTGCCGCCCATATCAAGTGGCTTCCCGGTGAAGCAGCGTGTTGAGCCAAGCTCATCACAAACGATGCGCGCATGCTGCGGTTTAACCCCTATATCAAAACCAAAACCCCCAAAGGGGCCTCCGTTTTCTGCTAGCACTGGGGCCGCAAGTTGCGCGAATCGACGCAGCCGCTGCTCAAATCCAGGAGAAGAGGGATCGTCCTTCATCCCTGACTTTGCGCCGCCTAATGGCAACCCCGCTGCGGCGTTTTTCAGTGCCATAATCCGAGCAAGCATCCTAATCTCATCCAGCGAAGTCATCGGTGTAATGCGAGTGCCGCCTTTTCCGATGCGACCCAGTGGACTAGATTTTGCTGCTAGGGTGCTCCAAACCACTATATATCCTTCCACGCCAAGCTCAGGATCACGCACTGTCATCTCAAGCTCTGGAGCGAGGCGATCAAATTGCGCCTCAAGTTCACCAAGCTCTTTTTTGAAATCATGCGCATCCATAATGCCCCATCAGCTACTTAATATTTTGCCTTGTCGGTGTAGTCATACTATCGTGAGAGATAAACAATGCGGTCCGCGACTGTCTAGATAAATCAACCTTCATGCGCGCAACAACATCAGACTACACCTCCGAGTGCTCTTCGAAGACTCTCTACATATTGTTACTCTATGTCGGGCTGCTACTATTCTCTCTCCAAACGCAAGCAGAGTCACCAAAAACGTTTTCGGCTAAGGTAACTAAAGTAGTAGATGGGGACACTATTAAGGTTACACAGGGGAAACGCCTTGAGTCAGTGCGACTAATTGGCATAGATGCCCCCGAAAGCAGCCCAAACGACCGTGCTTTTCGGCAGGCATCAAGAGCATCTGTAGATGTCAAAACTATCGTACAGCTGGGCAAGCGCTCAAAGTCTCACCTGCAAACACTTCTGCCCCTTGGAACTACCGTGCAGATTGAAACTGATGTTGACTCTCGCGACAGATACGGACGCTTGCTTGCTTATGTATACCTTCCGTCTGGCGCGATGGTTAATGATACTATGCTGACTTCTGGCTTTGCATCTCCCCTTACAATACCGCCGAACGTCCGGTATGCTGAGCGCTTCGTTAAGCTCTCTCGTGAGAGCCGAAATGCACACCGCGGCCTATGGGCAGACGGCCCCCTTCCCTAATCAGAGCGTAGTTACAGACCTTTTTTTCTGATACCGTACGGCAGTCATGAGCGAATGTATTAACCCTCCCTCGAACAACGCGTCGCAAGATTTTACATGCAAGGTTATTGGGCTTAACTGCACCAACTGCGCACTTGCGCTTGAAAAGCACCTGCGTCGTATCGGTGCCACAAAAGCAGCCGTAGATTTTGCTACTGGTCGCACCACGTTCACACTGCCAAGTTCAATCGAACTCGCAGACCTGGTGACCAGCATAAAGCGCCTTGGATATTCAATCAGCGACACGCACCTCGCAAGCGACCACAAGCATCGACATGAAAGAGCCCACGATCACTCACACAACCACGAAGACGGCATGTACACGCAGACTCTGATAGCCGCAGGTTGCTCACTTCCGATGTTGTTCGCAATGTTTTTCAGTCACACCCCGCTGCACAATTCATGGGTACAGTTTGCACTTGCAACGCCACCATTTATCATCGGCCTTAAACATTTCGGGGCGAGCGCAATTCGATCAATCCGCGGCGGCGCTGCCAACATGGACGTACTTATTGTGGCGGGTATTTTAGCTGGATACATCGCGAGTGTGACAACACTCCTGCTAAAGCTATCTCCAGAGCTAATATTCTTCGAAGCAGTCGGCTCAATCGTAACGTTTATCCTAATCGGTCACGTTCTCGAATCGCGTGCTGTGCGCAAAACTACCAGCGCAATCGAGGCGTTTTCTCAACTGCAACCCCAGCAGGCACTTCGCCTTGTAACGAGCGCGACTGGCGAGGAACGGGCCGAGACGATCCATATATCTCAGCTCTCAGTCGGAGACATGGTGCGCATCAACTCGGGCGACAAGGTTCCAACAGATGCGGTTATTGTAGAGGGTTCGGGTTCGTTTGATGAGTCCATGATTACCGGTGAATCACTGCCTATAGGGCACACCGCCCAAGAAAAAATCATCGGCGGGACGATTTTGCTAGATGGATCGGTGCGTGCTCGCGCTATTTCAGTAGGCGAAGATACCACGCTGGCCTCAATTGTTCGTCTTGTTCAAGATGCCCAACAAAAGAAACCGCAGATTCAGCGTATCGGCGATGCTGTTAGCGCTGTATTCGTGCCCGGGGTTCTTGTCGTAGCTGTTGCCGTAATTGCCATAGGATTGCTGCTATTTGATTTCTCAGCGTCTGAAGCCATCGTTCGGGGCCTTGCGATTGTGGTAATCGCCTGCCCCTGCGCGATGGGCCTGGCCACTCCCACGGCCATAATGGTTGCACTAGGTCGCGCAGCATCGAACGGAATCCTCATCCGCGGTGGCGATACGCTTGAGCGGCTAGGTCACGTACAGCACATAGCATTCGACAAAACCGGCACACTTACCCGTGGAGAGCTACATATTGATAAGCTACTTCCACTGAATGGAGTTCAAGGCGATGAGGCTGCGGCAATTCTGGTAGGGCTACAGTCGGGATCATCGCACCCGATCGCTGCCTCAATTCGCAAGCACTACGCGGGATCCACTCTCATTCCAGTAACTGTGCAAGAGATTCGTGAACGCAAGGGTATCGGAATCGAGGGCATTCTGAGTGATGGGACCCGCGTGAGTTGTGGCGGGCCTAAGCTAATGGACGAGCTGGGAGTAAGACTCGCGGCTGACCTAGCGCTTTTTAAGGGCACTACCATCATTGCCACACTGACTCTTCGCGACAAGATGCGCGCAGAGGCTCCGCACGTAATATCTCAGCTTCATGCACTTGGTCTTTCGACGTCGATGATAAGTGGCGACCGAGCGCAAAAGTGTTCCGAATTGGCTGGGCATCTCGGCATCGAAGCTGTGCATGCCGAGCAGCTACCCGAGGAGAAACTACAGGTACTAAGAGCCAAGCAGCAGGAAAAACTCGTTGCCTTTGTTGGTGATGGGATTAACGACGCGCCCACTCTTGCCGAGGCAGCCGTTGGAATATCTGTTGCCTCAGCGTCTGATGTTGCCATCCATTCAGCTCAGGTGCTGCTGAGCGGGAACTCAATTTCAGCGTTACCAAAGGCTGTTAGGCTTGCTCGAATTACCAACAGCACGATAAAGCAGAATCTGTTCTGGGCACTCTTTTACAACGTCATTGCCATTCCATTTGCTGCCCTCGGCTTCATTTCTCCCGTTGCTGGCGCGCTAATAATGACTGGTTCCGATGTAATAATTGTCGCAAACTCACTGCGAATTAAATATCGCAGAATCTCTGAGTGATCCCTCCTACATAGCGACCTATTATGTCCAGCAACACACCAACCGTTAACCAAGAGCAGAATATAGATCGCATAATTCTTGGTGGTCGCGAGATAGTGCTTGTGGGTACTGCCCATGTAAGTGCAAGCAGTGTAGCTCTAGTTGAACAGACCATCGAGGCGGAACGCCCTGACACAGTCGCTATTGAGCTTTGTGAGGGACGCTTCGGAAACCTCCGAGATCCCGACCGTTGGCGAAACACTGATCTTGCCCAGATAATTCGCAAGGGTAAATCATACGTCCTACTTGCCCAACTCCTCCTTGCTTCGTTTCAACGCAGGATCGGCGATAAGATAAAGATTAAGCCTGGGGCAGAGATGCTTGCTGCAGCCGAGGCAGCCGATCGGATTGGTGCTTGCATTACGCTTGCTGACCGAGATATCACGATTACTCTCAAGCGGGCCTGGCGCTCGCTTGGAGTGCGCGGATTCCTTAGACTCACTAGCTCTGTTATTGCCTCGTTCATTGAGAAGCCCCCCGAGATCAGCCCGGAGGAGATAGAACGACTTAAAAGTAGTGACGTACTCAACGAGGTGCTGAAAGAATTCTCGGATGTTTTCCCTGAGGTACGAGCCGCGCTAATAGACGAGCGAGATCGCTATTTGGCTCAAAAAATTCGTGAGGCACCAGGGCAAAAGGTGGTAGCTGTAGTCGGCGCAGCGCACGTTCCTGGCATAAAAAACTACATTCAAGGCGACTCGAAACTCTCTGAAATATCGCAGGTTCCGCCAAAGAGCGCACTAATGCGGGCCTTCTCATGGGTCGTTCCGCTGCTGGTAGTTGGAGGCATGGGCTTTGCGCTCATAGATTCCGGCACGGAAACCTTCGCCGAGATGTTTAAAGAGTGGTTCTGGATAACAGGCCTAGCGGGTGCGATTGGCGCAGCGGTTATGCTTGCTCATCCAATTACTATTATTGTAGGTTTTTTTTCTGCACCCTGGGCGGCCATTAATCCGTTTCTAGCTGCAGGGTGGGTAACTGGCATTACCGAGGCAATCATTCGCAAGCCGCGGGTCAAAGATCTAGAAACCATCGCGCAAGACATCGGCTCGGTTCGCGGTCTTTTTGGCAACCGCGTTAGTCGTACACTTCTTCTTGTAGCGACCACCAACCTTGCGGTCATGGCAGGAATGGTGATAGCGACTAAGCGGGTAATTACAATAGCTGCTGGCGCTAGCGCCCCCGCTGTGGTGACCCCCAACCAAACACCAACCGCAGAGTGATTCAAACATCACGGGGCCTTTATTGAGAACCACCGCTTCCCTTCCGCTCTCGGCGAATAGCAGAGACAAGCGATCCTAAAAGCTGAATAGCGCCGCGAAATGCAGCTCTTTTTTGACCACTAAGGTTTAAAACCAGTGGAGCCAGTTAAAACAGCAACTTATAACGAGTAGACGGATAATAGCGCCGGGTAGTTTTCTTAGCCACTATGGTGAATGAAATCGCCATTCGCTATATACTGACGGTGGCTATGAAAAATAACACCGAGCAAAATACCAGCCAAGCCGATAAAGATGTCGAATTCGGGCGCGGCATTATTCACGAAGAGGCTCGTGCACTTTCGCAGGTCGCAGCGCTACTGGACCTCTCGTTCGCCTCAGCAGTTAACACGATTCTTGCACTAACCCCCGGAGGTCGAATTGTTGTTTCTGGCATTGGCAAAGCTGGATTTGTTGCGATGAAGATCTCTGGCACACTTGCTAGCATCGGGTTTCCAAGCTTCTACCTTCATCCAGCGGATGCAATACACGGAGACCTCGGGCGTTTTACCAAAAACGACGTAGCACTACTGCTCTCAAATTCAGGGGAGACATCCGAAGTCGTAAGGCTGCTACCACCGTTGAAGCAGATAGGAAGCTCGATTATTTCGATCACATGCTCTAAACACTCAACGCTTGCTGGCCATAGCGATATTGTACTCGAGATGGGGCGTTTTTCTGAAGCCGGTCCGCTTGGTCTCGCACCAACGACAAGTACTACAGTCATGATGGCCCTCGGCGATGCTCTTGCGATGACTCTCGTTGAGCGCAGAGGGTTTACCAAGGAAGAATTTGCCATCTATCACCCAGGCGGAGATCTCGGACGCTCACTTATGCTGGTGAGTGAAATTATGCGCACTAATGAGTCCCTTTGTATCGTACCCGAACAGCTTGAGACAACACGCGCCTTACAGCAGATGACAGCAACGAAGGGACGCCCTGGCGCCGCAGCGATTGTTGATGGCGCAGGCAAACTAGTGGGTGTTTTTACCGACGGAGACCTCCGACGCTACCTCGAAAGAGGCACTGATTTTTTAAATCAATCGATAGGAGCGATCTGCTCTCGTGCACCAATTACGATTCACCCCGAGCAGCTCGCACAAGAATCAGCGCGAATTATTCAAGAGCGAAAGATTGACCAGATCTTGGTGGTTAATACCGCGAACGTGCCAGTAGGGTTGATTGACATTCAGGACCTCCTGGCTCATGGGATGATTCGAGCGGAGGCTCGTACCAACTAAACCTGATTGTGTGCCGCACATGTGGGTGATAGCGTCTGACCAATCAGTGGCTATCTGCACACTCAGGAATG
>JBIKWG010000189.1:0-5747 GCA_044356425.1 Bdellovibrionota bacterium
CGCGGCATACTCAATGAAGATACTATTCTACAATATCGGGCTGAGTGGCGTTGGCGTTGGCGGTGGAACTCAGAAACTGCTGTGCGAACGGGCCTTCGACGTCGCATCAATGTATCCAGATGCCATAATTACACTGTGCGGAAACAAAGTTACAGCAACAGCAACGCTCAGTCCGCAGATACTAATTACTCCGCTACCAACTAGGGATGACCGCCAGCAGTTTATCGATATCTTTGATCTTGTAATCTTCTTCTCAACGATTGAGGGGCTAGAGCACACTACAAAGCGAGCGGGAAGTCGCTGGGTGCTCGACCTGCACGTATGGGACATTCAAGAGCTTGAAAAACGATTTATCTCTCAACTAGATTTCATTTGCACTCGCTCAGAGATGCATCAAAGGAGAACTGCGACGCTTATTAACAACGCAGTTCCCGTTTATTTCGTATACAACGATATTGACATTGACCTCTTCAAACCCGTTCCAACCGTAGCGCGAAAACCACGAAGCCTTGCATACGCAGGCGCTATTGTTCCTCACAAAGGAACAGAGAAAGCACTACAAGCCTTTGTTCTTCTCAAGCAGCACGTTCCTGATCTTACCTTAGATATATACGGGTCTGGTGCGATGTGGAACCACGGCGATCACTTTGAGAATGAGCTCCGAAAATGGGTGGAGGGTATTGTAACGTTTCATGGGGCTGTCTCTCGACAAGAGATGCCGCGTATTTATTCTGAACACTCTATTTTGATACTGCCATCGGATCTTGAATCATTCAGCCTTGTCTCTATTGAGGCTCAAGCCTGTGGTTGTATTCCAGTCATTCATCACTGTGGTGGCGTAGCAGCAACAATTATCGATCAAGAGACTGGCTTTCTATACTCTCCCAACACCTACGAGCAGCTCGCGCAAACCATCGCGCAAGCCCTACCCCGGGTAGATAGCATGCGTGAAGTGGCGCGGCAGTTTGTGGCTGACAAATTTGATAAAAAGAACAATGCACACAGGTACCTAAAGCTGCTCCAACGCACCCCGCCTTTACTTTAACTCATTTAAAGCAACAACGAACAACATGCTAGCAACCCCTGCCTAGCAATCATTACACCGCGCTTCCGCAGCCGCTTTTTGTGTGCATGCCTGCCACGCAACTCCATCAGTTTACCTTCTGCTGCAGGCCTATCTTTTTAACTTTTTGGATCACTCCTGTGCCTACCGCGATTTACCGTTACAATACCAGGAAACTTTTTTCAGCCGCCCTCGATTAACCAACCACAAGTATTTCCTTCTATTGTTCACTGAATTTGCCCCAAGTAAGGGTGGATCCAGTGCTGCTCTAGGGGGCGGCTATATCAATTTTTCTAATTAACAACGAACACCGGCACCTGCACATTATGGGCTACACTGCACGATACCTAGAATCGAAAAAATGCTACGCCCTAACTTTTAGAGCCCTAAACGGCTTGCCATTTGTGGCGACTCAATACATGAAGCTGCTAATCAACGGCATCATAGCCCGTGCTCAACGAGACAATAAAATTGTACTCTGCCACTACATTTGGATGGGTAACCATGCGCACATTCTTGCTGTCTTCAATGACCCCAATCAGGCTGTAAAGTTCTATGCTGAGGTGCAAAAGAAACTTACTGAAGCAATTAAAGCACTGCTCGGACTGCCGCACCTACGCATGTGGGAAGGGCGACCAGTAGTTGCACCAGTGCTAGACCTACCGGCAGCAATTGAACAACTAGCCTACCTCTATGCGAACCCTGCCAGGGCAAACCTTATTGACTCTATCTCTCTTTATCCAGGAAGCTCTTCGTGGGCGCTTTTTCAAGAGCTTGTTGCCTCTCAATCCCATCAAGTCTCCGCAAAAATTACGCGCGAAGCTCTATGGGTTCCTAGCTCCAGGATCCCAATTCTTCCAGAGCCAGCTCTCAAAATGCATGCCGATATCGACTTTACTCATCTAATAGCTAAAAAGGGGGTACCACACGTTCTTGAACTCTATCCCAACGCATGGATGGGTTGCTTCGGCATATCATGCCCAGAGCAGGTAGCCCGACTTAACCAGAAGGTACTCCAGCGTATCGCAGAAAAAGAGCAAGAACACAGAAAGAAAAGAGTTGAAGAAAAAAAAGGCGTACTAGGCGAAAAATTGCTCAGGGTGCAGCCCATCAACCGCGCTCACACCCCCAAAGACAGGCTCCATCGGCGACGCGTGTTTGTAATCTGCTCCGATAAAGACACGCGGATTAATTTTATTAAAAAGGTAAAAGCGCTCTGCCGACTAGCACGCCGCTACTACCGTGATGCCCTAAAAGGAATCCAGCGCGACTGGCCGCCAGGGATGTTCAAACCGCCCATCAGGGCTCTTGCCTCAGCGCTAGGCTAAAGTAACTAGCGCCTATTAAGGAACCTAAAAGTAGCGGCTGGGCTGTTACAGGGCATAATCATGCGCTCGTGCGCCGAACAAGTTGAGTCATTTTGTTATTACGGCACAACCCGCCGGAAAAGCCCAAAACAACGCGCCTCAAAGGCCTAATGCTGGGCAAATTGCGGCAAAAAAGCTGGTAAGCTACCCCCAGTAACGAGCGCCATGAGCCAATAGCCTACGCAATCCCCGACTGTTATGGAACAACGGCAGTTTGGTGCATTGGAGCAACAGCTGTGTGTTGGAGCAACAGCAGTTGTTGGAGCAATAGCAGTGTGGTGCGTTGGAGCAACAGCTGTATTGGAGCAACAGCAGTGTGGTGCGTTAGGGCAACGGACTCTGTTATGGAACAACGGCCTTTTGTGGTGCATTGGAGCAACAGCAGGGGCGCGTTGGAACAACGGCCTTTTCTGTCTTTCGAGGGGCGGCTGATTCTCCTACACTCCGCCCATGTCGAATTCTCTGGCCAACATCAAGGTGCTTAGCTTCTACCCATGGCAGGTGCGCTAGTAACCCATGCAATCTTTGAAGATGGAGTAGACCTCGTTGCTGGAAATTTTAGGCAGTCCTATTTTGGAAAGCTCCCCTCGTTCCCGTTTTACAACATCAAAGGGTGGAGGTCGGCTGCTCAATCTCCGATTGTTAAAGAGTTCAGCGATATAGAGCTCAACTTTATTTTGATGCATCAGGCATCCGCTTACGAGAAAGAACCAGGATTGGCGGAATGGTGTTCAGCTCTCATCCAGGAAGCAGATGTCGTTACTCTAGAGTACTCGATGTTTGCGACGTTTTTAGGGCCCATATGTCGGCGCTACGGGAAACCACTGATCGTTACGTGTCCTGACGCCCTGTGCAACCTCATCGGAAGCACTGTGAAGTCAAAGGAGCTCCTGCTCGGTCTGGAAGTAATGGGGTTACAGTGGGCGAGTGGAGTCTTCTTTGTCTCAGAGAATGATCGCCAATTCTTCAGCACCCACGGCATAGGCGGCGAAGTGGTCGTAAACACCGTTGACACAGAGGGAATTCCGGCCGCAGATGAGGGATCCTATCGCGAAGCGGTTAAAGGTAGTCTTGGTTTCAGTCAAGAGGGATACGTGCTGTTTGTTGGCAGTGGGTATGGGCCTAACATACAGGCCGCTGCTAGCCTTAAGGATTTGGCGTCCCGCTATCCTCAGATTGCGTTTGTAGTTGCTGGGGAATGCCGACCTGCCGAGCGAACAGGCAATTTTTTTGCCCTGGGGCGCGTTTCCGAGCTTACATTAAATAGCTTATACCGAGGAGCAGAAGCTGCGCTTATCCCGCTTACTAGTGGCGGTGGAACATCACTTAAACTTATGGAGGCTTTGGCCTACGGCAAGCCCGTGATATCCACTTCGATTGGCGCTCGGGGCCATGCGATTCAAAGCGGCCGAGAGGCCATTATCCACGATCGAATTGAGGATTTTGCCGAGCTAGTTATCCAACTTCGCAAAGATCCACAAAGAAAGTCCGCGCTAGCTGAGGCAGCGCGCTCCTACGCGCGTGCGCACGACTGTAGGCGGCTATTTGCCCCATATGGAGAGACGATTAATCGTTTATTGGGGCGAACGGTTGACGAAAGGCATCAGCCTGCACGCCCTCGTTCGCTTATTCTGCTTGATAGTGACCTAAAGAGCCCATTTGGGCACAATCTTCCATATACGCGAGCAATTGCGGAAGAAGCCGAGCGAAGAGGCATACGTTTTCTAGCTATAGGAAACCAAGATAGCGCTCAGGATATCTCTCAACAGCTTCCATTTGAGGGTAGGTTAACTATAGGTGCACATGATTTTGTTTCAGATAACCCGTACCCGAGGGAATGGGGCCAAACTCATGCAGCGTTCGACTTTTACGCTGCCAATCAGCGCTTCCTCGAGGAGATGACCACAGCATTGGCGCGCCACGCCTCAGAGAGAGATGTCGTATTTATTCCAAATGCAACTCACCGGCACATCCTCGCTGTTGCTACATATTTATATCGAAGTCCGCTAACAATTGCTCCGGAGTTCGTGCTGCTGTTGCGCTATGATATATCTGCCTCCTACCGAGATGGCGCAGGTCGCTTGATGCGTAATATAAATCCAATCTACGGTGCTCTATATAAATTAGCTTTTGATCGGCTAAACGATTGCACAACTCCACACTCGGTTAGACTGTACTCGGACAGTGCTGAATTGGCGCAAGAGTATCAAAATGTATGTGCGCGCCCCGTTGAGTGCCTGCCTATTCCACACACTCAAGCTGACGCCCCTCTTCAGCAAGGCGATCTAGCTCCGATTCGGCGACCAGACGTGATACGGATCGTATATCTGGGGGATGCGCGCGCTGAGAAGGGATTCGCTCTTCTTCCTGCCATTGTGCAAGCAACAAACGCCAGAGGGCTGGCGACCAAAGTAGAGTTCGTTTTCCAAGCGTATATAAGCTCTTCCTATCACCAAGAAATGGAGCAATATATTCACGAATTGCGGTCTATAGGCGCACCGAATGTAACGCTTTTGGAACGCGCTCTCTCAAGTGAGGAGTACCATGCATTGGTCCACAGCGCAGATATTGTGCTTATTTTGTACGACCAGGGAACGTATGCGTGCCGAACATCGGGGCCGTTTACTGAGGCACTCTGCGCGGGCAAGCCGGTTATTGTTCCGGACTGCACTTGGATGAGTCGACAGCTGCAAGGTAGCGGCGCAGGGGTGGTGTACGATGGAGTTACTATTGGAGACCTCCTGTCAGCCGTCTTCCGAGCCATCGAAACCGTTTCCTCACTCAAACATGGCGCCGAGCTGCTAGGAGAGAAACTGCGCAAATACCACAATCCCGAGAGGTTCTTGTCGATGCTGATGGGAGAGCAGAGCTAAGCTAAAAGTCCTCTGCTACGAGGCGCCCTGCGGGTGCATTCACAGCGCATCAAAAACCTCCAGCTATTGAGTCAGAGCAGCCGCGGTTGAGAAAAGCAACAAGCAACTCTCTCTCCTATAGCTTCCCGATCACTGTAGAACCTAATAGAAGGGCACAACCTACAAGTTGATATGGGGTCGGAATCTCGCCCAACGCGAGCGCAGAGAAGAGTGTTGCCCACACCAAGTCCGAAGCTAACACTATCGCTCCTCGCGAGAGCTCGATGTAGCGCGCACCAACAAGCAACAAATAAGAGACCAGCGCCGATAAAGCGCCGTATCCAAGACCCAGCCCCCATCCTACAATTGACGCTGTAGGAATCTCAGGCGATACGAGGGCAGCTAGACCTGCACACAAAACAAAGCCTCCAGCCCCCTGCACGACCAGAACAACAGGTCGACTCA
>JBIKWG010000066.1:0-12490 GCA_044356425.1 Bdellovibrionota bacterium
ACCAGCTGGCTGATGCGCATATAAAAAGCTGCTGCATCGCGACCCTATCTTGCTTTTACAGGCCAAAAGATCAGTTGAAAAAGTCAGGATTGCTATTGTTTGACCCAACGACACGACGCATCTCTGATTTTATTGAGCGGCCCGTGGATGATAGTGCGATCATCTCTCAGTGGGTTAATTCGAGCGTGTATGCCTTCTCACCTAAAATCCTGCAGTATATCGAGCAAGCATGCGGTGCAGAAAAAAGCGTCGACCTGCCAAGAGATATTTTTCCTAAGCTTCTTGCAACAAAGGAGCCTCTCTATGCACATCCCTTTTACGCGGACGAGTATTACCAACTGGGGATAGACTCTCCTGATCGAATTGAACGAGCAGAAAACGACATTGCTACTGGGGTATTCAAACCCGTTAAACGTACCTAGGGCTTTCTGTGCTGTTGGCTATGAAGGTAAGGTGCCGCCACCGGCACCGGCAGACTCCTCTCTAGAGGGCGTATGAGGCTATGCCTCTGGTCAAACCACTAAACGAAAAGTTAGGCAGCAAACTGCGAAGGCGGAGATTGTCAAAGCAAAGATTAAACTCTCTATCTCTAGCCCCAGAAGTTTCAATGGTCGCGATCTCTTTATGAAGGACCTGCGATACCATGCCCACAATCTCGCTAAGGCTGTAGCTCATCCCGGTAACGGCGTTGACAATCCCGTGGTGCCTCAGCGGGAGTAGCTCAACGAGTAGCCTAGCAAGGTCTTGTACCCACACATAGTCTCGAAGAACTTTACCTCCATTATTGAGTTGGAAGGTTGCGCCTGTAGATGCGGCATTAGCAATTTTTCCGATGATGCTGCGGTCATTATCTGCTCTACCGAATATCCCTGGAATTCTAACTATGGTTCGCGCACACGATAGCGCACTGGCATTCAGAAGAATCTGTTCGCAGTTGTATTTTGCCTCGCCGTAGGCCGTGTCCGGCGCTATTGCGCTGTCTTCAGTCAGGGGTAGGATTTTCGGAACACCGTATACATCTACTGACGATATATACACGATCGAAGTAATATCAATAATACGGCTGGCTTCAACCAAGTTTCTTACCATGGCCATATTTGCCAACATGGCCTCATGCGAGTTTGATACTGATTTGTTAATAACCGAAAAAATTACGACTCGGTATGGGCGCCTTGGAAGCGAACGGAAAAAGGCGTTGACCTGCTTGATATCAAGCAAATTGCAATCAGCAGAGGAAAGCGGATAAATCGTGGCAGCGCTGCCAGCATCTTCCACCATAGCCTTGGCGTGGCCTGAAAAGACCTTGCCGATGTAGCTACTAGCGCCGAAGATTAGAAGGCTTTCGGTCATACTATATGCACCCAAAATTCAGGCGCGGGATGCTTATGGTGTTAGTCGAAAGGACTGTCCGCTTGTAGTAGCCGTTATCCCTACCCTAACAGTCAGAGTGGCGCTCCACGCTACTTGCCGATGGCCTCCATGATGAGGGTAGAGCTCAGCCCATGTGCAGCTCGTAAGTCATTATGAGAGCCATAGCAATGAATAAATTCATCTTTAAGGCTGAATGTTTTCAACGTGCAGCTAGCCTTGCTATCCCAGGCAATCTGCTTTACCTGCGCAGCAAGGCCTCCTACGCAGGAATGTTCTTCAACCGTAACAACTATTTTGTGTTGGTGAAGTAGTTCGGCGATCCCCGCGGAGTCAATTGGTTTCATCGTATGGCAGGACACTAATGAAACCGAGCGTCCCTGTCCCTCAAGCTCTTTGGCGACAGTGCTGGCGAGATCCATAACATGGCCAAATGTCAGCACGCAGACATCGGAGCCGCGAGTAATATATCTGATCTTGCCAAACTGGAATGGATCGATAGCCTTGTCGGTAAAGCTTGGTTCGCCAGCTTTTCCGATCCGAAGATATACCGGTCCGGTGGTGGTAGCGCAGTATTTCAAAGCCTCTCGTAACTCTGGAGGATCGCAAGGAGCAAGAATCGAGAGGTTGGGTAATGGACTAAGGATGCCTACGTCTTCCTGCGTAAGGTGGGTGCCACCCAAGGTAGAATAGATGATACCTGCGCCCATTCCAACCACAACTACGGGAAGATTTTGGTAACAGAGATCGTCTCGAATGAATTCAAACGGGCGATACGCACTAAATGTAGCGATAGTGTAGGCAAATGGACGAAATCCTCGGAGTGCCATTCCGGCACAGAGCCCAATCATCCCTTGTTCCGCCACACCTACATCAATAAAACGCTCGGGAAACTCCTCTCTGAATTTCTCCATGCTGCCAACCGGTGATATGTCCGCAACCACACAGCAGATGTTTGGATCGTTTTTTCCAAGTTCGTAAAGGGTAGACGCAAAAGCATTTCTCATGAGACTTTCCCTTCGAGTTCTTTCAAAGCAATTTTGTACTCTTCGGCATTTGGAGCGCGATAGTGCCAGATCGGAACGTTTTCCATGAAGCTCACGCCCTTGCCTTTCGTCGTGCGGCAAACAACCATCATGGGTTTGTTTTTGCTGCGATTCGTAACAGCCTCGTGAATAGCTGCGCTATCGTGGCCATTATCCAACTCTATTACTTCCCAACCGAATGCAGCGATCTTCTCTCCCACGGGATAAAAGGTAGGGTGTAGTTCGCTTGTTCGTCCAAGAGATTGAAAATCATTGAGATCGATAAATCCAATGAGGTTAGTTACTCTGAGAGAGGAAGCAATTAACATCGCTTCCCAGCTAGATCCTTCTTGCAGCTCTCCATCACTCATCACGGCATATACGTCGCCATCCTGCTTGCGGATCTTATTCGCGTAGGCAATCCCCGTTGCTAGGGTCAAGCCGTGGCCTAGAGAGCCGGTTGAAGCTTCGATTCCTGGATTTCCATAATCAGGATGAGTCCCCAGGATACCGCCTGGCTTGCAGTAGTTCTTCAGGTGAATTGGATCAAGAATGCCGAGCTTTTCGAGAGCGACATACTGCGCAAGGCAACCATGGCCCTTCGACATTACAAAGGTATCAATACTTTTGGTCTTATCATCGCCACGACGCATGAGTGAAAAAAAGATAGTCTCTACAATTTCCATGCATGAATAAGCCGAGGCAATATGCAGCGCCGACACTGTTTGGGATATCTCTAGGATTCTTTTACGAAATTCTAGGCATCGTTCGCGAGATATAGCTGAATCAAAGATAGCTGTCATATGTTGATTAGGATGCTCACAAAGCCGGCTTGTTGCAATTACAAAAAAGGTTTCTGCGTAAAGTTACTATTAAAATAGAGTCCAGAGGTAGGCGTAACGTATCTGCCTTTTTCAGGCTCCCGTGTGGCGGCGATGCGCCATCTTTAGGTAATAATTGTCCAGTAGTAGTCGCCGGTGTAACCAGCCTCTTCAAATATTTTAAGCCAATAATCCGGATAGCCATGAGTCTTGGCAGTTAAGACCCATTTGGCAAAAATTTGCTCTTCCTCCTCTGTCCGATAGGAATCAACCTGAATATACCCCTTACCAGGAGCCACTCTCTGCATCTCTCGTATTGCCTCGATGCATTCGGGCCTCTCAAGGTTGTGCAGCGTATTTAATGATATTGCTGCCGTGAAGCTTGCATCGGGGAAAGGCAGCTTGAGGGCATTGCCTAAGTGAAGGCGGCCTACCACCTCAGGTTCACAGTTGCGCAGGGCATACTCAGAAATGTCGAGGCCATAAACCTGAATTTCGGGACATACCTTTAGAAAATCTTTTACTAGAAAACCTTTTGCGCAACCAATATCCAGAACTTTGTCACCGGGTTTTAACCCCCAGTGCTCGATGAACGTTTGGGCGACCGATGCCCATCTTCCGTCGTATCTATATCCGCCATAGCCATGATTGCGACTGCCATCAAAATAGTCTTTGCCATACTGCAAAGCCACTTGTTTATCTTCCTCTGTTGCTGCAGAGCGTTCGGTTAGATTCCTTTTAGGCTTCGGAAGCGTATGCAGCAGATTAATTTCGGCCATGTTTTCTATCCCTCGCTAGTCGCTGCAATAATGTGGCGCATTCCGTCTTCCAGACTTCGTGTCTGGAATGTTGGAAATTGCTGCAAGATTGCGGTTATGTCGAAATGCTTGTGTGTTACAGGGTTTTGCCGTGGAGAAGAGTTTATCTTTATCTCTTTATCTAAAGTGTTTTGAATCACTGTCACCACCTCAGCGAATGACCTAGCTTTTCCTGAAGCAAGATTCGCTATTCCTGTGGCTTTGTGTTCAATACAAAGCACTATGAGGGATACCAGGTCATCGATATATAGATGATCGCGAATCTCTTCCCCTGCTCCAGAAATTGCTATTTCCCCGGTCTCTTTTGCTGTCTTTAAGAACCGGTTAGGTCCGTAACTGTTGTGCGTATCGCCTGTGCCGTATACTGCACAGGGCCGAACGATTAGAACCGGGATGCTTTTCGCTTTGCATGACTCTAGTAGCATACGCTCGCGAGCAAGATGCATCACTCCGTGGAAGCTGCTTGGGTTGCAGGACGAGGTCTCTCGCACCAGAGATTCGGAATCGTCATAAACAGCATCGGAGCTAACATAAATTAGCTGGCTACAAGGGCTAGTTTCCAACGCAGCGCAGACCTGCTCAGCCATTGAGAGATTCTTCATGAGCGTTTTTCGGTCTCGGCCTTTGTCGGGGGTCAGAGCCGACACAAACACTAACGTATCAGTGGGTTTCAGCTCTGATGCAAGATGCGCTGAGGCAGCGGCATCTGTCAGGTCGATATCTTTGGACGACAAGCCGAGGCAATTCCAGGCAATAGATGTGATTCTACTAACGAGTGCTGCGCCAACAAAACCTTTGGAGCCTAAGACAACAACTCGCGCAGGCGTCACTGCAGATTCCGAATTTTTAGAAAGGGTAGTCATGTATTCTTTTTTCCTAAACAATGAATTGAAAACCCTAATGCTTGGTATTTTGCAGCATCAAGTAGCTGATATGGGTCAAAGATATCGCGACCACTCATAGCTGCTGCAACGTGCTTAGGATCGATAGTTAAAAAATCGCTCCAGGGTGTCATGATAGCCAATGCGTCAGCCCCTCTGCATGCATCCAGCGCATCAAGGGCCTGAGAGGCGGATGTGTTGGAAGCCATTTCAAGAGTAACGGCGGGGTCAAAGGCTCGAATCTTTTGAGACTTTAAGGTGTCAAGCAGCGCAACCCCGGCAGAATTTTTGATTGAATGCGTGTCTTTTTTGTAAGCTAGTCCCCAGACCGCAATAGTTGGGTTGCTATTCCTCGAAAATACATGTTGAGCGAGTTGTCGAAGCACCCATTGGGCGCGGTATTTCGAGTGACTAAGCCACGCAGAAACGATTTCGGCGTCCGTCCCATACCGCTGCGCCATCGTCTGGACAGAGACTAGATCGCGTTCCAGGTTGCCGCCAGCTATTCCCAATCCTGGACTGAGGTACGCATGAGCACCAATTCGCTTATCGAGTCGCAGGGTTGGGGTAATCTCTGACCAGTCTGCGCCAATCTCTTCAGAGATTTCGGCAAGGGTGCTTGCGGTAATAACTGAGGACACAAGAAACATATTAATTGCTATTTTAGCGAGCTCAGCGCTCTCGTAGCGCATAAGAAAGAGGGGGCAGCCAAATGCTTTCAGAATAGCCGCATATGCCTGCGGCAAGGGCTGAGTCGGATCTTCGCAGCCAACAATATACCGCTCTGGCTCTAGCACACGATGCACCGCAAGGCCAAAGACCAGAGTCTCAACTTGATAATATAGCTTAATTGAACGCGCTTGATCGTTTACCAGTCGCACTATGTTGCGGCTGAAGCCTGGCGAGACCTGACTGTGAATGACCACGATGGCGCCATCCTTAACCACCAGCAGAATCTCTTCAATCAGGGCGCTTATCACTGACGTATCACTGATATTTGAAGTAGACGTTGGAACATCCTTGGCGATGTAAAGCACGTCACAGTCTTTGAGCGCTGATTTTTCAGAACTGAAAGATAGAGAGTTGTGGGCTGATGATAGAAGCTCGGCAAGATTAGGCTCGGAAATAGGCAGCTCATGTTTTTTAAGCCTTGCAATCAACTCGGCATCTGTATCGAAGCCCGTAACAGGGAAGCCCTTTGAGGCCAAGCCGATGGCGGTAACAAGCCCGAGATGCGATTGACCAACAACGGCGACGGCGGGCCTACCCATCGAAATGTTAATAGTTGTACTCATACACCGCATACAGAGTTGGAATGGAGACTGTTGAGCGAAGAATTAATCCAGATATCACGGTCAATCGTTAAAGAGGGATTTTTCACCTGTTCTTTAAAGTAGCTGTATTCTAGGCCCCACGTTGGGTCTCCCTGAGGGTAGTTATAGATAGTTTCGTGAGGTGCACCAGATGGCAGAACCCGCAAGCGGGTGATCAGTGAGCTAGGCCCCCATTTGCAAAAATTTCTGGTATGAATAGACCCTTTGGTTCCAATGATATCGAGTGATGATTCATTTTTCCAGGAAAGCAGCGTTGCTTCAAGGTGCACCTTAGGCAGATCGGTTTTAGAGCCAAACAGCACATAGTCATAAGCCCTATTCTCTAGCTTACTGTAACAGTAGGGGACTAAATCGTGCCGTTGCTCTCTAAGAATAAAATAGAGCGTATCCAATAGGTGTGAGCCAAGGTCTGCTAGTACTCCCATTCCCTGGTCGCGCCACACTGATTCACGAACTAGACGTGCTGTGCCGTTCCCATAGAACATTCGAAAAGAGAGTATCTGACCAATTTCGCCGCTTTCTACGATCTGCTGGGCCTGATGAAGACAGGGCTCGAACCGGTGATTGTAAGCGGTGTAGCAAGCAAGGTTCTTCTTCTTTGCTAAGTCCCGAAGCGTAAGAAGCTGCGCAGGATCGGCAGCTAGTAGAGGTTTCTCCACTAAGAGATGTTTTGAGTTCTCAAGTAGGTAGCGCGATATTTCAATTTTTGCATCGTCTGGGGTGCAGATAAGCGCGGCGTCAAATGTTTCTAGAGGAACTTCTCTGATGTCGGTATATTCAGCATCTTTTGCTATCGGATCGATTTTAGCTACTACCTCACTGCCGGCGATGCGAGCGCGTTTGGTGCCTTGTACCCCCATCCCGATTACTACCACTCGCATTATCTGACCACCGTCCTATCGATGGAGGTTCGAGAGCCCTCTGTCATTTTTTCTATGCTAGCAAGTTTACCCATTACGTCTTCTGGCGTAACCGGAATGTTCCCTTCACGTTCACATGCCACTGCAGCGGCGATTGAGCCAAGAATGGAAGCTATCGCTTCTGATCCTGTTACATAGAAAGCGAGGGATGAGTATGAAAGCAAAGCATCGCCTGCTCCAACGGCATCCACAACATGGTCTGCAAAGCTATCAACGATGAAGAACTCTTGTCTATCTGCTGCGCCACGATAGGTGAGAATACCGCGTTCACCCATGGTCATAATCAGACATTTGCAGTTCGCTCGAGTATATAATTCTCTCGCTAATGGACGAACCACAGAATCTTGGTCGCCCAGAGCGAATCTCACCTCTTTTTCATTTGGCGTAATTAAATCGCATCCCTGGAACTCAAGGATATTACCCCACCGACTAGCAACCTGACTGTCTGCAATCTTCAGCGCATTTTTAGGTACGGCTTCCAGAAACAGAGGGATAGTTGTCCGATTGAAAATGCCGTGACGAAAATCAGAAAACACTACGATATCGGCAGGTGTGCTGCGGACGGCTTCCAGCAACTCGTCCCTAATCTTGTTGGATATGATTCGGTTATCAACCTTTCCCACCCGTAGCAGATGATACCCACTGGCTATGAAGGTGCTCTTTTGAATTGTTGGGCGAGTTCTATCGATAACTGCGTTGTTAACAACTTCTGACTCTTGAAGCTCTTTAATGACAAAAGATTTTAGAGGGTCGTCTCCGAGTACGGTTGAAAAAATAACCTGTGCGCCGGCCTGTTTCATGTGCCGAGAAACGATTGCCGCGCCCCCTGCAAAGTTAACTTCACGCTCAAATTGCACACTCATTGTGGGGGTTTTGGATACGCCACCCTGCATTCGGCAGTAGGAATAGGAGTCAACGATGGTGTCGCCGACTACATGGACTTTTACGTCGGCGAATTTTTTAATTGCATCATAAAGATCTTGAAAGCCGATGCCTTCAGAGTCCATCAGAAGTAAAAGCTTCGCTGCGCCAAGTTTTGGCGAAAAGCTTTCGGGTATCCCAAGTGAGGAGGATTCAGCCTCGCCTGGCGTGAAGAGCACTTCCCCACCGTATGACTCTACAATTGCAATCTCTTCCTTTGCCTTGCCAGGTATACCGCCCTCAAAATAGTCGAAGCCTTTCGCAAAGAAATCAGGCCGTAATTTGCGGAGAATCTCCAGCGGAGAATCGTTCCTGTCGACTACCACGTAATCCACAAACTCAAGCGCTGCGAGGTTAATCGCTCGTATGTCTTCTGGAATCGAGGGGCGAAGTTTGGATTTGCCAATATGCTCGTCGCACACAAGACAGGCGACTAATATGTCTCCGCGCTCTTTTGCATACATTAGGTGCCGAAGGTGGCCGGGATGTACGATGTCAAAAGAACCGTGACAGAGGACAACGCGCTTTGCACGCGGATGGGGGGTGACTATTGAAAGAAGCTCATCAAGCGGTTTTATTTTACTACTAAAATGTGTCGGCTTCTGTGGTTTTTCTCTCATGCCTTCCTGTCCAGTGCAGCAAACCATCCTTTAGTGGCTTCTGCTATAGTCGCCGAGTCCCAAAGCGGCGCGTCTTGCCAGTTTTGAATATCCGCCAGCATTTCAGCAACTCCTTGCTTAAAGTCGACCTTTGGGGCCCAGCCAAGCTGACTCTGTATCTTTGAAATGTCGGCCCATGTGCAGTCTGGCTCGCCAGGGCGTTTGGGCATATGAATGACCTCGCCGCCTCCTAGAAGCTCCACGAGACGATTTACTGATTGAGGGTTGCCTCCGCCGACGTTGTAGATCTCACCTGTGCGCGTGGTTGTTGCCGCAAGATAGAACGCGCTGGCTAAGTCAGTGACAAACACAAAGTCCCTCGTCTGAGTGCCATCTCCAACGACAGTGAACGGCTTGTTGGCCAGCTTCTGCTTCAGAAAGACGCCAAAAACAGCGCCGTATGCACCGGTTGTTCTGGTGCGCGGACCGTAGGCATTAAAGATCCTAATTACATTTACGGGCAGATTGTATACTGCTGCCCAGTGCAACACTGCTTGTTCGCCTTGATACTTGCTTAGGGCATACGGATACTGTGTGTCGATTGCAGCGCTCTCGGTAGTGGGAAGCTCTCTTGTTAGTCCGTAGCACGAGGAGGATGCGGCATACACAAACTTTCCAACTCGTGCATGTCGGGCGCCTTCTAGCGCCATCACCGTCCCCATGACATTTGCCGACATATACTCAATCGGTTTGTCAATCGAGGGTACGATGTCACCAATCCCTGCAAAATGTACGATAACGTCAACATCTTTATAGATTGAGTCGCTACTTTGGATAGTACGAATGTCGCGTCGATCAAACACTAGCCGAGAGTCCGAGTTGTGTTGCTCTAGATTGGATTCACGCCCCCCAATCAGAGAATCAACAACCCGAATATGAAATTCCTGCTGCAAAAAATAGTCGACCGTATGGCTTCCGATGAATCCCGCACCCCCGGTTACTAAAGCGATAGGAGTTTTTTTCATTTAAGCCCAATCTGCTTGATTACTTTCACGTTGAAATACGACGGATCCTCAAAGCTATTCGGTAGCTTTCCGTCCTTAAATGCCTTGCACAGACCACGCACTGCATCTTCAATCGTATATCTCGGTTGGAACCCCAGCTTCTTAGCTATTTTATCTGAAGAGACGTGATATGAGCGCAGGTCATCCGAGGAGGTCGTTACTATTTCAATCGGAGCCAAGTCTGGTATCTCCTCTTCTACGACCTGTTTTACGATAACTGCGAGATCGGCCAACGTCCGATTCTGAAATCCTGCGTTAAATGTCTCACCTTGGATGAGCTCCGCGGGTGTATCTAATAAGCTGACGTAAAGGTCAGTGATGTCATCAATGTGAATATTGGGGCGTCTTTGGGGGCCGCCAAAGACCGTTATTTTGCGTTTGTTGACCGCGTGATTCGTAAGAATGTTTACTGATAAATCAAGGCGAGTGCGAGGCGAGTATCCACAGATAGTAGCCGGCCGAATAACAACACACTCGAAATCAGCGGATTGGTATTTAAGAAGCAGTGGCTCTGTGAGGCCTTTGTATTTGTTGTAATCAGTAATTGGAACTAAGGGATGGTCTTCTGTGACTTCGGGGGCTTCGCTTACCCCATACACAGAGCTTGTTGACGCATAAATAAATCGCTTAACACCAGCCTCCTTTGTGGCGACAACCATCGGCTCAAAGCAGTCGTAATTGATCGCCTTGCTTAAGCCATCATCCAGCTCAAAGCTGGGATCGTTTGATATGCAGGCCAGATGGATGATTGCATTGCAGCCCTTTATTGATTGAGAGAAAAAGGGAATATCGCGAATGTCTCCCCGATAAACTGTCAGATTATCGTGCTTGGGCAGACCATGGTCTCCGTAAAGCATTAGGTCATAGACTCTAACCTTATGTCCTTCAGCCAGTAACTTTGGAACCAAGACAGAGCCGACATAACCTGCTCCGCCTGTAACAAAAACATCATGTTTCATAAGTAGATACCTTTGGGTAGGGTCGTCGGTATAGCTCTATAACGCCCGTTATTGTAAGCTCTGATACTAGTGGCAACAAGTGCAAATATCCCTGACCTGTTGTTCAGAGGAGCCCCCGTTTTCAGCAAAACCGGGCCTCGCTATGTTCTCTGAGATGCCATTTTAGGATGCTGTAAAACCCATTTATGCACCGTGCGCATCTTAACTTTTGTAAATCGTAGCTGCAGCTTGCCTTTGTAATGCCTTGTGCGGCTGTAACTATATGTAACTATTGGTAATTGCGTATGGCGAGAAGGTCGATTGGATTTAAAAAATAAAATTGGGCGATTTCGCGTAGGGCAAAGATCAAATAGAGTTTGTAATTACTGAGATCGCGCAGAGGCTGATATCAACGCAGTCCTTCGTTCGGGTCGATAAACAGGAGTTGGTTATGTCTTTCTCATCAGCATTCATGGACGAGGCAGCCGAGGTTTCAGCTCGTATCGACCCCGGGACGATCGAAAAAGCCGTTAGTATTTTAAGTCAAAGTCGAGATCGCGGCGGTAGATTGTTTGTTATTGGGTCTGGTGGTGGTGCTGGACATGCTTCACATGCTGTCTGCGATTTTCGGAAGCTGTGTAACTTTGAGGCGTATTGTCCTACTGATAATATCTCAGAGCTGACTGCTAGAGTAAATGACGAGGGGTGGGACACCTGCATAGCGAACTATTTGCGTGGATCACGCATGGTGGCCAAAGACAGCCTTCTTGTTTTCTCAGTGGGTGGCGGTAACGAAGATCAGAAAATTTCAGTTAATCTGGTTGAGGCAATTAAATTTGCCAAGGAGGTAGGGGCGTCTGTTGTTGGTGTGGTTGGAAGAGATGGTGGATTTACGGCGCAGGTTGCGGATGCTTGCATAATAATCCCGACTGTTTCTTCTGCCCATACAACTCCTCACACCGAAGCCTTTCAGGCGGTGGTATGGCACCTGATGGTTTCTCACCCACTGCTGCAAGTTAATACAGCCAAGTGGGAATCGACAGAGAAGCACGAGTCGCGTGATCAAGAGATAGCGGCAACCGAAATTCACGAGCTGCGAGTCAAGATTTTTGCCGACGGCGCTGACGTCTCTGGAATGCTAGAGATGTATAGTAACCCGCTTATCTCTGGGTTTACCACAAACCCGACATTGATGAAAAAGGCGGGAATTACCGACTATGAGCTGTTTGCAAGAGAGGTAGTGACTCTTATAAAAGATCGACCGATCTCACTGGAAGTATTCTCAGACAGCTTTGCCGAAATGGAATCGCAGGCGCGTGAGATTGCGACGTGGGGCCAGAATATCTATGTAAAAATTCCAATTACAAATACGCTTGGAGAGTCATCTGCGCCATTGATAGAGCGATTATCAAATGCCGGGATCAAAGTTAACGTAACTGCCATAATGACCATGCAACAGGTCTTTGAGGTGATTCCAGCGCTAAAAAATAGCCCTGGAGCGTATGTGTCCATTTTTGCAGGCCGAATTGCAGATACAGGGCGGGATCCCCTGCCAGTAATGAAGCAGGCAGTTCGGACTTTACGCAAACATCCACATATTGAGCTGATTTGGGCTAGTCCCAGAGAATTGCTCAACATCGTTCAGGCAAGTGAAATTGGATGCCATGTAATCACAGTAACCAATGATATCCTGAAAAAATTGCCAACCATTGGAAAAAACTTGGATCAGTTTTCACTGGAAACTGTTGAGATGTTTTACAACGACGCGTGCGCGGCAGGTTTTAAGTTGGGAGTCGATCGA
>JBIKWG010000284.1:0-3585 GCA_044356425.1 Bdellovibrionota bacterium
CAAATCACACAAACAGTTCACGAAGGAACGCGCTATGAGCACAAAAGAGACCAAGGAGTCAGGTGGCCCTCTTTCGGTAATCAGGTCAACCATGCCGCAGCTTCGAAAGGGCACATGCTACGTTCTTTTTGCATTTGACCTGGGTCAGGGCATCAAGTTAGACGACGTGGCTCAAACCATAAAGAAGGGGGTTGAACGCAGTAAGCTGCTGCGTACCCGCAAGGCTCCTAAATATTTCGATTACGACCCACCGCCGCTGCGGATCTCGCAAAGTGGACAGCAGATTAACGTTGGTAAGTTCTACACTAAACCTCAGGCACAGCTCACGCTCTTTGACTTTGGAGCCTGCTCAGTGGCCTATGAACTTGATATCGCTGGGCCCATTTCGCACCTTATTGAGCTGAGCGAAGTGTTGTACGACAACGCCTTTCTGCTCGACGATGCACGCAAGCGCGTCCAGCAGCTGATGGATGAACTCGGTGCAGCAATCGTGCGCTCAAGCCTCAGCGAGTCTGTTGAAGATTTTGTGGTGTATCATTTTGATGAGTTTGATGCCGCTGATGACGTCTCGGGCATCCTGAGTCAGCACAGCCGCGAGTTCGCCCGACTGCTACGTGCTGAATCCGGCGACCTCGGCGAGGAAGAGGTGCGTGATGCCGTTGGAACCCGCACTTCGTACGGCAACTCTGACTGCGCTGTTGTTGACTGGAACGGCTCCCTGTTCTTCGGTGCTAACGCCGAAGATGTGGTGGCAGTGCTTGAGTTTTGCAACGTTGAGCTGCTTGAGATGCGCTTCCTGGACGAGCAGCTTGACGACTATCTTGAGCGCGCTTACGAAGTGTTAACCACCGGATCAAAGGCCGACACGAACCTGCACAAGGTGGCTCGGCTACAGGTTGACTCTGCCCTGCTGTACGAGGCGGTCGAAAATGCTCTTAAACTGTTGGGCGACCAGTACCTAGCGCGGGTATACTCTCTGGCATCGGCTAAGTTTCACCTTCCCGATTGGAACTCAAGCATCCTAAGAAAGCTTGATACCCTTGATAGTATCTACCGTAAGCTCTCTGACCGCGCCGCACAGCGTCGCTCGGAAGTGCTTGAGTGGATTATTATCGGTCTGATTATGGCTGAGATTCTGCTCGGAATCTTTCAGAAGTTCTAACCGTCTCTCTTAATAAGTTTGCCTAATCGATGTGCCATAGCGGCTGGAACTTCGTTCGCCGAACGGACATGCCATCCCAACTGACCGCTCCTATTCGTGCGCCATATCGATTCAAAGGTATCACGCGGCGGCGGATGAGGCCCGTTAACCTGTTGCTTCAGCATCTCTTCGGGTGTTAGCGGCACGTCAGGTGCCACATATCCTCGATGAAATTTAAACGCTGCAAGCTGTACGCCGAGGGTCTCTAACTCACCAACAAGTTTTTGGCTCGCCGTGGGGTCGGAGGTGTCCCCATCTGTTATCCCAACTACGATATCAACTCGATTCTCAGTAGGCGGATCCTTTTTAGTTGCATCATATATTCTCTCCAGCGCAAGGTGCTCCGATGTACCGCCGCGCGCTGTAAGGTGACTATAAGCCTTGGCGATATGTTCGTAGGTGGGATCCTTAGTAAGAGAAAGGACGTCAATAGCTTCGTCGCTAAACCCAACTATCCCAAGGCTTCCTCGTAAGGTGTGCGCCCCGATTTGTGCCCCAGCAGAGAGGGTTTGCAACGCTCCAGCGAATGCTAAAGAAATATCCCTTAGTAGTTTTATATCACCGTCCATACTTCCAGAGAGATCAAGAGAGAGCCACACACGAACTTCCCGCGGAGCGCTTGAGCGAACCTCTTCATAAAAACTGCGCGTCATCACCTTTGGTTCGTCCGAAATTTTTGCAAATTGAGAGATTACCCGATTGATGCTCAGGGTAGAGCCCTTTTTGAAATACCCCTCCTCATTTTTTTGGTAATCCACAGACTGGAAGATAAGATTCTTGAATAGGTTAACAAGCTCGACGATTGTGGGATGAACTCTGCGGGTCGTCTCTGCTAAAGCGTTGGCCTCCGCTTGCGAAAGGTGCTTGCTGCTGAGCGCCGCTGCTGATTTGGCGCGCTGGTCAGCGGCCTTCTCCTCGGGGGATTTGCGATCTTCCGCCCTTTGTTTCAGCAAATAATCAACGGCTGCTTTAAGATCTCCTAACTCGCCCTCCACCCCCTCAAGGTCTCCAGATGGTATACCCTTATTAGGGTCATTCTGCTGTTCAGTGTCTAACTTAATTAATTCATCGAAGATTGGCCGTAGCGCCCTGTCAATTACTACCTTACGTTGACCGACCGTCGCTTGCCATTCCCTTGAATTACGAATGCCTATTGCAGGTCGAAGATACTTGTCAATGATTTCGTTAAGCCCAAAATGAGTTCCGTACACTGTAAATGTTCCGTCCACCCGAGCTCTGACCTGAGGAGACACCTTCAGGTCATCTGCCACACCCATGCCTGCGTTCAAAATATAGTAAGAGAATTGTGTTGCTAAAGGCAGCTTTTCAAGATCTCTCTCCTTGAAAAGCTTTGTGCGATAGAGATCCTTTATGTCTGGGGTAAAGTCGTCAGCGCCGTATACAGCTGTTAAATTACGTGTGTTAGTGTTGACGTAAATATCCATCAGTGCATTGTAAAACCGGAAATAGGCTTTACCCAGACCATCGGAGCGCGTCCCTTCGTCGATCACCCGCTTGTAACCGTCGGGATCGTCCACCATCTCCTTAAAATGACCTAGTTCATGACCAACGATGAACGCTAGTATTCTTGGATCAGTAATTTCAAAATTGACGAGCTGGCCAAGACCAATAATAACCTCGCACTTATCATGATCGAAGGCAGTCTTTGCGCCAAACCTCCATTTGAAAGGCAGGCCGGTGATAGTTTCGGCCCATTGGTTGTCACGAAGCTGGCGTTCTACAGCCGTTTTTACCACACCGAGCTGTGTCTCCTGTTCGGCGGCTGCGCTCGCAGACTTTGTGCCGTCACCACCGCGACCAACAGATTGAATGTGATTCGAAGCTGACACAGCTACTACTTCCCTCTGACTTGACCCGTAACCTCTCCAATATTTTGCAGCAGCGCTTCGAGGTCAGTCGACACGCTTATCCATTCGCTGGTCTCATTCTGCTGCGCGACCGTAGCTGCTGCCATTTCGCTAGGCCACTCTTTTCGACCTGGAGCCTCGCCGTATATTGATTCAACAACCTTTCGTCCTGGAACGATCTCAGCCCGCTCTGATTCATTCTTAGGAAGGGAGAAAGCAAACACACCACGGGTGGCTGCGTTGTAATCGGGGTCTCTATCCCAACCGTCACTGCCAAAGAAACCGAAGGCTATCTTTCCAATCTGATAAAGATGCGCCTTATCTTTTGCGCCCACATCGTCGCGGTCAAAGAGGGCCTTTGCGACGTAGTAATCAAGCTCAGTTTGAAACCCTTCGTTACGCCAGGCTTCAATAACCCGCATGAGTACGCGAGGAGATAGTGCCACCGAGGGCTTATTTCCAACCGAAGTCCCGTTAATCATCAATCCGAATGGATCACCATCTTTCACCTCCCCT
>JBIKWG010000285.1:0-3582 GCA_044356425.1 Bdellovibrionota bacterium
TACTTGATCAGTCCCAAACGAACAGCCGTAGACAGCTGCGACGGTTAGACCGTTGGGTCTTTAGTAGTTAGTTCGGAGATAGTTACTGAAAGTTGCTTGCGCGCGCTCTCTGAGAAAAATTTTTTGGAAAAATTTTTTGGTTTTTTGCTTTTTTGTTTTTTTGGGGGGGTGGCGCGCGGTCTGTGAGAGAAGTTTCGAGGTTTGGAGGGGCGGTGGTGGTTGCCGCGCGGCCTCTGAGACAACGCGGCCAGATAACGCAGCCCTTTTGACGCCCCCTCCAACTCATGTTATGTCAAGGAGTTATGGTCACATTTCCCTGGGAACCCACTGGAACATTTGAGGATATCAGGTACGAAAAGTACGATGGAATCGCAAAAATCACGATCAATCGTCCGCAAGTGCGAAACGCCTTTCGCCCTCTCACCGTAACAGAGATGTCGGAAGCGCTTGCTGATGCAAGAGAAGATGACACGATTGGTGCAGTCATTCTCACCGGTGAAGGACCAGACGCCTTCTGCTCAGGTGGAGACCAGAAGATTCGCGGCGACGCTGGATATAGAGACAACAAAGGAAAGCACAGGTTAAACGTACTCGACTTGCAGCGTGAGATTAGAACCTGCCCTAAGCCGGTGATCGCCATGGTCGCTGGATACGCTATCGGAGGCGGTCACGTATTGCATGTTGTCTGTGACCTCACCATCGCGGCGGACAACGCCGTATTTGGTCAGACGGGCCCGAAGGTAGGCTCATTCGATGGCGGCTTCGGGTCGTCCTACCTAGCGCGCATCGTAGGGCAGAAGAAAGCTCGCGAGATATGGTACCTCTGTCGTCAATACACCGCACAGCAGGCCCTCGAGATGGGGCTGGTCAATACAGTTGTGCCGCTTGCTAAGCTCGAAGAAGAGACCGTCTCATGGTGTAAAGAGATCCTTGAAAAGTCACCACTTGCTCTGCGATGCATTAAAGCTGCTATGAACGCCGACTGTGATGGCCAGAGCGGGCTTCAGGAACTTGCTGGCAATGCAACGCTGCTCTACTACATGACTGAGGAAGCTCAAGAAGGGCGCAACGCATTTGTGCAGAAGAGGAAACCAAACTTCAGGAAGTTTCCAAAAAGGCCATAGATGAACAGCTCACGCGCAGGGATCTGGCTTGCTGCTGCTCGCCCTAAAACCTGGGGCGCCTCGCTTGCGCCAGTAGCCCTCGGAGCAGCGTTGGCATTTCACGACGGTGAGCTACACATCGCAGCAACGGTAGTTGCGCTTGCGTCTGCGCTGCTGATTCAGGTGGGCACTAATTTCGCAAACGATTACTACGATTTTAAGAAGGGCGCTGATGCCAAGCGTGTGGGGCCGGTGCGAGCTACGCAGGCGGGCCTTGTAAGTCCCGAGGCGATGATGCGAGCTGCTGTAATCGCTTTTACTATCGCGGTTATTCTGGGCAGCTACCTTGTTGCTATCGGAGGCACACCGATTCTTTGTATTGGACTGCTGTCAGTGCTATTTGGAATTCTCTATACGGCAGGCCCCTACCCGCTCGCTTATGTTGGTCTTGGAGAGCTGTTTGTCCTGATATTTTTCGGGCCAGTTGCGGTGGCAGGCACCTATTACCTAAGCACACTACGCATCTCGGCGGATGCTATGGTGCTGGGATTGCTGCCAGGCTCTCTCTCGGTTGCAATTTTAACAGTCAATAATCTACGCGACTATCGTGGCGATCTAGAGGTCCGCAAAAAAACCCTAGTTGTTCGGCTGGGAAGAGCTTTTGGCAGATTCGAGTATGCACTGTTCACCGCGCTACCTGTGCCGGTTATGGCATACTTTGCAACACAGATAGGCCCTCTAGCGGCAGCAACTCTTTGCTCTACATCGCTTGTAGCTGCAAGCATTCTTGCATTTGCCCTGTACAGAAAAGAGGGTGCCGCACTCAATCCATTTCTTCCCTTCACAAACCTGCTGTTGTTGGTGATATCGGCTGCGCTAGCTTTTGCATTGGCACAGAGCGTATGAAGCCAGGCGAGTGCTCTATCAAAGCAGTCTGCCATAACTTAGCGCTTGCAGAGCCCCTAATCCTGGCTGAACAGGCGCATTCGACTCGACGTGCTTGCCTTCTCACCACTAAGGTAAACGACATGCCATTTGCTGGAGAAGCTTCTGCGCTTCCAGGGTGGAGCGTTGATACCACAAAAGATGTGCTAGATGAATCTCTTTTACTGCCTAGCCTGCTTCCGCCGCTTGCTACATCATCATTTCCCCTCTCGCGTACCTGGCGCACAGCGCTAGCTGAGCTCCATTCACCTGCTCTTAGAATGGGAGTTGAATCTCTCATACTTGACCATCTCTCAGTAACAGCACCAGAGCTTTTTCTCTCAACGCAGCAACAGGTATTAGCGGTTAATGCGCTGGTTGTGCCACATGCAAAAAACGAGCTCTTCTGCCAAACGCTCAAAAAAGTCCACGAAGGTTATACGAGCATCAAAATTAAGCTCCGTCCCGAAACTCTCCCAAACAGCATTACCGAGCTGCGTTCACTGTGCGGCGAAATACATCCGCAGGCTTCACTTCGATTAGACCCCAACCGCTCCCTTACTCAAAGCCAATGCGAGCAACTCATCGCTGCATGCGACGGGCTGCCAGTCGAATACATTGAAGACCCCCTTCGCAATTCGACAGAGCTTGAGTCTCTTGTTGCACAGTCGCCTGTCTCGATAGCTCTCGATGAGAGTGCACGCCAATTTCCGGAAGACGAATGGCTTTCATGGAAGGGTGTAAAGCACATCGTCATTAAACCCACGCTCAGCGGCTCACTGCTTTCATTAGATGATTTAATCTCTCGTACTGCCGAAAAGAACATATCAATAACTCTTTCGTCGAGCTTTGAATCTGGTATTGGACTGCGAGCGATTGCGCTGTGCGCTGCTCTTTTTCAGCTCCCTGCTGCAGTGGGGCTCGACACAGCGCGCTTTATAACCACAGATTTTCTGGCCCCGCGCTTTCCATGTAATGTACCGAAGATAAACATTCCAGAGCTTCTGATGAGCCGTCCATGTATAACCCTGGCCGAGAATGAGGCACAAAACACGAAATGAAGAGCCCCATCGACTTGATACGCTCGCACGACCAGCGCCCGTTTCTTGCGCTTGACAACACCGTCATATCTTACGCTTCATTTTTGAGGGAAGTAGAGGATCTTTCATCTCACATTTTGACAACAATCGGTGATGTCACCCCGCACTCGGTCTGTGTGGTTCAGGGCGCAAACAACCCCTTATCACTGCGCCTTATTACGGGGCTACTCGAGCAGAAGGCTTCAATCGTGCTCGCCCATACGCGGTGGCCTATCGAGACTCTAAGTAAGGTTATCGAAGCAACTCAAGCAACTCATCTCTTCGACAGCACAAAAGACAACCTTGATGCAAAACTTCTTCGACGCACGAGCTCTCTAGCATCCGCTCTTGGCCAGGATGCCACCGTTGTAGTAGCGACCTCCGGAACAACAGCAACACCAAAGCTTGCCGTACTTTCACTTGAGGCCCTGTATCAGAGCGCAAAGGGTGCCAATCGCTACATCACCCTTGGACCG
>JBIKWG010000286.1:0-3577 GCA_044356425.1 Bdellovibrionota bacterium
GCGTGTGAAGTCCTACATGTACTTTTTGCCCGAATCGGTGGAGCTATTCTGCAGATGACACCGCATGCTAAAATGCTCTGTCATATCGGGCATGTGTGTGCAAGCAATTACCTGGTTGCTATTTTGGATCTAGCGCAGCAGCTTTATCGCCGAGCTGGAATTGATGACTCTGTGAGCACTAATTTTTTGCGCCCCATCGTGCACGGCACCGTTGAAAACGTACTCTCACTGGGTACGACGAAGGCTCTGACGGGTCCGATTATGCGAGGTGATGTTGCAACAGTACAGCGCCACTCTGATGTGCTTAGTCGTGAGCTTCCACAGCGTTCTCAAATCTATGCCGCGATTGGAGCTTTAGTGCTTGAAATTGCCACGCGAGGCGGGCTTTCAGAGGCGCAATCCGATGCGGTGCATAGTGTGTTGCAGCATATGATGGGCGGTAACGAATAGCCATCCTTGCCGTTGATTGGGTAGGGGCGTATACCCTT
Source organism: Bdellovibrionota bacterium (assembly GCA_044356425.1). Classification (GTDB taxonomy): domain Bacteria; phylum Bdellovibrionota_C; class UBA2361; order UBA2361; family OMII01; genus OMII01. The sequence continues at coordinate 489 of JBIKWG010000286.1, forward strand.
GGGGGCTATCTTTACGGGTTCGTGCACGTACATGGCGAACGCATCTGATTGACCGGCTAGAGTGGCGAAGCTCATGGAGATAAAAATACTTCCGGATTCTACGAACCCTGCGCTCGGTACGATCGAAGTTCCGGTTTTAAAAGGCGAAGATATAAATCTCCACAGATCGCCGATAACTGTTATCGGCACGGCTCCCATTCGAATGGCATTTGATGGCAAGTGCCTTGAGCAGGCTGTTCACACGCGCTGTGCTCCGGGAGTTGATACTGTTGTGCTTAATCCGGATGCTCACGCGGGATATGGTGCTCCAATTGGATGTGTTTTGGCGTCTCGAACACATGTGTATCCGGGGCCGATTGGGGTCGATATCAAGTGTTCGATGAGTCTTCTTCAACTTGACCTTGCCTCTGAGGCGATCGCTGATCGACGGGTACGGCGTAAGCTAATTGGGGCGCTGTGTGACCGTATTCCAACAGGTCCAGGAAGGGGAGCACGCTCGGTTCCTAAAGGAAAATTGATAGAGCAGAGCCTCGGTCGAAAAATACTGGTTGAGGGGGCCTCTTTAGAGGTTTGCGCGCAGCTCGGCATTCCACGTGCGTGGGTTGATCGGTGCGAGGATGCCCGCCACGTCGGGCATGATGGCACAAGTACCGCGCTTGAAGCTCGCCTTTCGTGGCTGCTTGAGCACGAGGTAGTAAGGAACTTCGCTGATAAGATACATCAGCTCGGCTCTTACGGAGGAGGAAATCACTTCGGTGAGTGCAGTATCGTACAGGTCGAAAAAACTGAACGGGCTCGTTCTGTGGCGCAATCGTTTGGATTACGTGATGGCTGTGTCGCATTCCTGTCTCACTGTGGTTCGCGCGGATTTGGCAATGTGATAGCGCGCCACCAGTTTGCGCTTCTCTACGATCTTTTTTTACAGCGGGGAGTGCCACTGCCAGGCGATGACAAAGAGCTCGTCTATGCAGAGCTTGGAACTGCAGAGGCGAACAACTACCTCGATGACATGGCATTAGGCGCAAACTTTGCAACGATGAATCATCTGATCATTAATCAACTTGTGCTGGAGGCTTTTCAGGAAGTTTTTTCCGGCTGTTCGGGTGAGTTGATATACCTCATCAGTCACAACATTGCTCGGCAAGAGTTAGTGGGTTCTGAACTTACGTGGGTTCATCGAAAAGGGGCAACGAGAGCTTTTCCAGCCGGGCATTCAGATCTGCGTGGAACTCGCTACGAACACACCGGTCATCCTATACTTCTTCCTGGAAATCCGCGTGAGGGCTCGGTGGTGATGGTAGCTGAGGAGGGGGCTGCGAAAAGCTGTTACAGCGTCAATCACGGTGCAGGACGAGCCATGGGGCGCAAGGCTGCGTTTCGTGCGCTCGATCAAGCCGCGGTTGATAGTGAGCTTGATCGGCTGGATATTCTCAGCAACTGTCGCCTCTATCCCCTTGACGAAGCTCCGGATGCATACAAGAGCTTCTCTGAAGTTTTAAAGTCGGTAGAGCTTGCTGGTCTTGCTTCTCCGGTCGCGCGACTTAAGGCGCGTTTTGTGCTTAAGGATGCGGCGGAGTCAGATGGTTAAGTAGAGAAGCGTAGGTGAAGAAGCTTCGCTAGTTCGGCAATACTTCGATAAATCGAAGCCTAACTGCCCGAGATGGCCGAAGCTCAGGCACCTCGTGCGCAGAGGGCGCAGCGTTTCGTTACCGAGTAACGAACCACTGTGCCCAGCGCGTGCGGCGCCTGCGTGATAGGTAGCCAAAAGACTACCTATCAGGCTGGTTAGGCTGATTATCTATCCGACATGTCGCGGCAACTCATTTCGCAACTGGTTTACCTGAGCCTCAAGGTCTGAGGGCATTCGAGCTGCAGTGATTGCTTCGCGTGTGCCATAGAAGGCGCGTTCATCGCTGTCATCTCGCGAGACGCTTACACCGTCGACGCTGGCTCCCACAAACAGACCTTCAGTGCGCGAGTACGCTACAACTTCAGCCGCTGGTGCTTCCCACGTGCGATCGAACTTTCCAGCTACTGCGCTTAACTCTCCGCCGACACGGAATGAACCCCGTCGAAGCGCATCGGCAGCTTTGTCCCCTGTGAGATAGAATACCATGTCAGCCGATTTCACGCCGGCTTGAATCCCCAAGCTTCCGCCCGTTAGGTTAAGGAACATTGGATTCTCCCACGTTCCAGCAGCAGTTTTGCAGAAACCCACACCGTCTCCATGGGTTCCTCCAATTCCTGCGGATACAGTGACGGTGTTGGGAAAGATAGCGACACATTTCGTGCGGTCAAGAACAGATTGAGGCACCTTGCCTAACTTACCCTCAGAGATTGATTTATAAACCTCTGTCGATTTCTGTAGTGATTCTTGAGCTTCTTTGAACGATCGCGATGAGCGATCTACGTTTACATCTTCGGCATGAGCTGTCGCTGCAGATACGCTAAGCACGAGCGCTGATAGCAGGGATAGTTTCACAGCATTTCTCTTCATATAGTTCCTCTCGTTCTCTAATCAATTGTAAGGTCAGTTGACCGTGTTGCTAGAGGTTCCTAGAGAGGCATCCAGAGCGCCATGAGAATAGACATGTAGCGATTAGCCAAGGTGGCTTAGGCGCATAGGGCGCGAATTCGCTTGATTAGCGAGAGCATGAATCCAGACGAGCAGAGGTAGGGGAGGAAGCTTGCGTTGTATCTCTCTGAATTGACCGCTAATGAGACAAGCTTTTTTACCTCTTCCAAAGGCGCATGATCCAGCTTGTTCGGCTCTTGCAGGTATGGCCGTGCTTCATCGATCCAGGTTAGCCAATCGAAATCTTCGATCGCGAGCCCTGTTTTTTCTAGTTCACGACGGACCTCTAGGGCAATTGGTTGATATTCACCTGTTGTAACGTACAAGCTTTGGGCGTTGGTGCATTCGCCACTTTCGAGCGGGTCGATTAGTTGAAATAGAGCAGCAAATGGTTCTGACATAACGTAGGCGTCCCAAAAAGCGGTCGACATGTGAGGAAGTTCCGCGGCCCTAGCTTCTCATGTGAGGGGCAGTGCCAAAAGAGGAGGATTTTGCCTCTTCGCTTGGCTAAGTT
>JBIKWG010000287.1:0-3572 GCA_044356425.1 Bdellovibrionota bacterium
AAGCTGCATTATCTCTATCTCCATACGGTGGCTATAGAGTGCAAGCTTTATGGTATTAGCTATGATGAATCCAGCAATAATCAGCAAGAAAAGCACCCCTACTAACCCGCCGACCTCAAAAATTCGCAGCAGCTTCTTTACCTGTTGCACTACACCTCGGCTGTAGCGAATGCTATCAACTCGCGCATCTGTGCCGAGCGCTTCAACGACCCGCTCATGAAGCCGCTCTGCAGCCTCAGGGCTGCTAAAACGCACATCAAGCGAGGCCGGCAGCGGATTCTCTCTCTCTAACCCATCAAGGATGACAGCTTCATCACCAAGTAATGCACGGAAATTTCCGAGCGCCTGCGTCTTATCGGTGAATACAACGGGGGCATCACCAGCCATTCCTGTCAGCTTTGACGAGAGCGCCTGCACGTCGCTTGGGCTCACCGCATCTTTGAGAAACACCGTGACCATGACTTCCCCGCCCTCATTCGAGACCGCCAAAGAGGCGTTGTGCACTAAGAGCGAAAACACCCCCAGTAAAAAAAGTGCAACTGCGATAGTTACAACGGTCAGGGAAGCTGTAACTGGTGAGCGTCTGAGATTTTCATACGAACGCCGCACCACGTGCGTTCCGAGTGCTCCAAGCGAGACCGTTTCTACCCCCTGCCCCTCGGCCCATATCTTAGCCAAACCAATTGCGGAGCCCTCATCTCGTATACTAGTTACACTCATAGACTGCTCCGCTGTGCTGCATGACCGGCCGTTTGCGTAAAGTCGCCGATGATCCGGCCACGATCGAGAACGATCGTGCGTTTATTTAACTGTTCAATGATAGAGAGGTTGTGCGTTGCGACCACCACAGTCACCCCCGCTGCATTCGCTTCGAGCAGTAGGTCAAAGACCCGCTTACTCATCTCTTGATCAAGGTTACCAGTTGGCTCATCAGCGAGGATAAGACGCGGCTTGCGAATCAACGCCCGGGCAATCGCAACACGTTGCTGCTCTCCTCCAGAGAGCATCTGCGGATAAGCCTCGGCGCGATCGTGCAGCCCCATAGCGTGCAGCAAGAGCAGCGCCAGGCGCTTGCGCTCGCGTGCACCAACACCTAACACCTCAAGACCATACCCCACATTATCGAGCACATTGCGCCGCGGAAGTAGCTTAAAATCTTGGAACACAACGCCTACTTCACGACGCAGCTCGGCCACGCCATCCTTGCCGACAACAGAGAGGTTTCTGCCACCCACGGTAACCTCGCCCGATGAGGCCCGTTCAGCACCGAAGAGCAGCTTTAGCAGGGTGCTCTTACCGGCCCCGCTCGCCCCTGCGATGAAGAGGAAATCACCGGCTTCAACTTTAAGGTCAACCCCCCGCAGAGCTTCTTGGTCAGGGGGATACAGTTTAGCAACATTGTGGAGGTGAATCATGAGCGTTATACCTTCCCGTACACCAACAGAGGGTGATAAGTAGATGCCGCCACGTTGGCGCCTTTTGCACAAAAAGCGCCTCACCCGTTGGCTAGCGATCTCTACTATGCCCGTTGCGCGTTCTTTTCACGGCGCGGTAGAGTCAACCTGGCAAACTTTACGCGAGCTTAACTAGATGTATCCCGTTTCTTTACAGGCTGCCAGAACCTCATTTTTACTATTTCTTGCGTGCACTTGCGGATGCTCTGGGGCTGCCGAAACCACCCATACGATGCGCATCGCCCCTGAGGTGTTACGCTCTGGGGCTGATTGCTCGCCCTTCGACGGCGGAGCAAGCGCTCCGAATTCAATTATTCAGTGCCAAAGCTCGACAGGACCGCTCTTTGCGACTGTGCTGGAAGATTGTTCGATTCCAGAGAAATTTACCTTTCAAGCAACCACTCGTCAGCTGATGGTTGGAATGACGGGGCTCCAGATACTATCTCAAACGCCGGTTGTTGTTGCGGGAACCAGGGTTCTTCACACTGTTGTGCGAGGCTCAATCGACGCCGAGCCGGTGCTGCTCTCAACGTTTACCAAAAGGCGCGGTAGCTGCATCAGCGACCTTGTGCTGTGGAAGGGCACGGCACGGCTTGAAGTGGCGCCGAGCGAGGTGTCTGACTTTAGTGCTGCTTCAAGGGAGCTCGCTACCGTTCTCGTTCCTCCAACCTTATCGAGCGCAGAGGATGCAGATGATCAAGGTTAACCCCCTGCTCAAGGCGCTCGGGGCCTACTGGCACCTGCTATACGACGTTGCTCGAGACCTAGCCAAGAACGGCGTGAGTGTGCGCGAGGTGACGCGTCAGATAGTGTGGATTGGCGCAAACTCTCTGCCGATTGTTTTACTGACAGCGATCTTTACTGGGATGGTGCTAGCGCTGCAAACCGCCTACGGGCTGCACCGCTTTGGAGCCAAGAACTACGTTGGAAACCTGGTAGGATTGGCCCTGGCACGTGAACTAGGACCGGTTTTAACAGCCGTGATGGTCTGCGGTCGCGTTGGTGCTGGAATCGCCGCCGAGATCGCCTCAATGACAGTGACAGAGCAGGTCGATGCGATCCGCGCCCTCGGCGGCAGCCCAATTCAGAAGTTAGTTACCCCACGCCTCGTTGCTGGCGTCATCTCAATGCCACTTCTCTCAGGGGTAGCTGTGATAACTGGAGTTGTAGGTGGGCTTGTGGTTGCAACGCTTGAGCTAGGCATTACTGCCCACCAATACTACCGCTCGTATCTCTATGCAGTTCAGATTCGAGATGTCACAGATGGACTCATTAAGGCCGGAGCATTTGGGTTGATAGTTGTTTCAATCGCATGCTTCAAAGGGCTCTCGTGTCGCGGCGGAACGGAAGGCGTAGGGCTTACAACAACTTCAGCCGTTGTTACCGGATCGCTTGCTGTCTTCATCGCTAACTTCTTTATAACGAAACTGCTGATCCTGTTGCACTTCACATGAACCAAGCCGCCAGCACCGTAGAGTTTAGCAATGTACACGTTCGATTCGGCACGAATCACGTCCATCGTGGCCTGAATTTCTCGCTTAAGCCCGGAGAGGTAACCACCCTGCTTGGACCAAGTGGTGCTGGAAAAACTCTTATCCTAAAAGCTATTATTGGGCTTATCTTCCCCTCTGAAGGAGCAGTTACTGTGCTCAACAAGAACATCGACCTACTCTCTGAGGATGCACTGCGCGCTATCCGTGTAGATATCGGGATGCTTTTTCAGGGGGCTGCCCTTTTTGATTCGCTCAACGTTTTCGAGAACATCGCCTACGGACTTCGCGAACGCGGAGAGAAGGACGAAGAGAAGCTAAAAGAGATCGTTTCAACGAAGCTACAGATGGTGGGCCTGCCCGGTATCGAGAAGAAGGTGCCTTCGCAGCTCTCTGGCGGGCAGCGAAAACGGATCGGGCTAGCTCGTGCACTGGCAACATCGCCCAAGATTATCCTCTATGATGAGCCGACAACAGGGCTCGATCCGACATCGACGAGGATGATCGATGACCTCATAATTAAATTTGCTAAGACGCAAGGGATCACCTCCCTCGTTGTCACACACGACATCCAGAGCGCTGCTCGTATCTCAGATCGGTGGATGCTCCTTAGTCGTGGCGTAATAGC
>JBIKWG010000288.1:0-3518 GCA_044356425.1 Bdellovibrionota bacterium
TGATAATCTGAACTGGAACCCACCAGGGCACGGAGATCTCTATGCGGCCCTTATAGCAACTGGCCTAGCAGAGGAGCTGCTTGCCCTCGGAAAGCGCTACGTGTTTGTTGCTAATGCCGATAATCTTGGGGCAACTGTTGAACCGTCGATACTTGGGTACCTAGTTTCAAGTGGCGCACCATTTTTAATGGAAACTGCGGAACGCACTGAAGCTGACTCGAAGGGTGGGCACCTAGCGCGCAGTCGCGCTACGGGTCGGCTGATCTTGCGTGAGAGCGGACAGGCTCCGATTACACCGAGCGGAGAGGTCATTCCTGAGTTCCGCGATGTAAATCGCCATAGGCATTTCAATACCAACAACATCTGGCTCGATCTGAAAGCTGTTGTGAAGGTCGCTCGTGACCATGAAGGTAGCATTCCACTTGCACTTATTAGCAATAAGAAAACGGTGAATCCCAGAGATAAAAGCAGTCGTGCCGTAATTCAAATTGAGACTGCGATGGGGGCTGCAGTTGAAGTTTTTGATGGCGCGCAGGTGTTACAAGTTCCGCGTGCGCGATTTGCTCCTGTTAAATCGAACAACGATCTAATGGTTGTTCGCTCGGATGCTTACGTGTTGACACCAGATTTTACACTGACGGCTAACCCTGAGCGAACGCTTCCGCAGCTGCCGCTGGTGTCTCTGGATCCGCGATTCTTTGGCTTCTTAAAAGATTTTGAGGCTCGCGTGAAAGTTGTTCCATCACTGGTGCAGGCAGAGAGTCTATCGGTAAAAGGGGATGTAGTGTTTTCTCATCCACTCAAGGTGTGTGGAAAAGTAGCGATCTGTGCCACAGGTGAACACCAGGCGGTTATTCCAGCTGCGCTTGCAGTGGCGGATACGTTGGAGTACTCGCTTTAGGCTGAGTTGGCTGATTAGATGCAAAACGCTCATATCGACAATGCAAAGGCAGCACTCCTCGTGCTTGTGATCTGCGGACACTTCATCGAGCCAGTACGCGCGACCTCAGGCATAACTCGGGCGCTATATCTGTTTCTGTACGTACTTCATATGCCTGGGCTGGCTCTGCTCTCAGGGAGCTTAGCGCCTACAGCGTGTTCCCGAGAGTTGATCGCCAAGAATATAAGCTCTCTGATTGTTCCCTTTATAGCGTTTGAGCTGTTGTATGAAGGGGCGCACGTCGTAATGTGGGGACGGCTGAGCGACTATGCCCAACACTTTGCGCCGTATTGGCTGTTGTGGTTTTTGCTTAGTCTGTTTGTTTGGCGCACGGTGCTGCCGTTCTGGAGTCGGCTCAGGTTTCCGCTTATCAGTGCGGTGCTGGTAACGTGCATCGCTAGTGCTTTGATGACGAATGGCTACTTTCTCGCAGTTCTACGCACATGCGTATTCTTCCCCTTCTTTCTGATGGGGGCGATCTATCGCGAGCGGGTTATGTCTCTGGGGGTATCACGGCCTAGCCGAATCCTGGCTGTCGGTTGCCTGATTGTCGGAATGTATGTTGCATATCGGTATCAAGGGTTTCAAGTAGAATGGGTGTATGGAGCTGCTTCTTTCTCAGCGCTGCACGTTTCACTAGGCACAGGCATAGCGTTCCGCACCCTCTTGTACATCGTGTCAACGGTCGTAGTTGTGGCGTTTATCACTGTCATGCCACGTGCCTCTACGTCTCTTGGCTCGCGTGCGCCGTTGATGCTCTATGCCTATCTTTGGCACGGATTTCTGATAAAGGCAGCAGAGTATTGGGGTGTTGCGGCGATGTTTGGGGCTTCTGATGCTACGCTGTTTGTTTTAGTCTCCCTACTGTTTTCGCTTGCAAGTTTTTTTGCTTTGACCAGCAATTCAGTCAAAAAGCTAACGGATGACCTGCTCTTGAGGCCGCTTGCGGCTCTGGCGCGCCCCGTTGCTCGGCGGTAAATTCTAACCACATGCGTTGGCCGAGCACCATCACCGCTGGGCCAATAAACAATCCGAGGAGCCCAAAGGCGAGGATGCCTCCAACAACTCCCATAAACACCAGCGCAGCTGAAACATGCGCGGTATGAGAGATGAAGTATGCTCTTATAAAGTTATCAATTGTGCTGACTATGCCGACGCCCCAGGCGAACAGCCCAAGTCCGAAGTACCACGGATGCTCTGTCAGAAAGAGCAGGTAGAGCGAAAGAGGGATGTACACGAGCGTTGGGCCAACGGGAACCAGTGATAGAATCGCGCCCATCGTGCCAAAGATGACGGGGGTCGCGATTCCAAAGAGCCAGCAGCCCAGTCCGAGAAGTACGCCTTGAGCAACTGATGTTGAAAACAGAGCGAGCGATGATCCCATGATGCTAAGGTGTAGCGTTGTTAAGATTGATCTGTATTGCACGAGCCCGAGCTTCTCAGCAGCTACACCAACTTGCCGTAATATCTTTTCGCTATGACGAAAGAGCAGGTAGCAGCCGATCAATGCAGCAAAAAATATCGCTAGTGAGCCGACGACGCCCCGAACGATCAGCGCACCTACCGAGAATAAAGCTGCTCCGTGGGTGCGCACCAGGGCGGGGATATCTCCAAAGGTTTGAGCCAACGAAGATACACTTCGGATTAATAGAGGACCGAGATATGGCAGAACAGAGAGCCGCTGTTTAATGATGTCAAGCTCGAATCGCTGCATTAGTCCGCTTGTTGTTTGAAGCTCATTTGCAAGGTGGGCAGGCAGCACTCCAATTATTATTAGGGCTGTGATGCCAATGATGCTAGTAGTGCACCACGCAGCAAGCCTATCTCGCGGAGCTAGTGCTTTTCTTAACTTTGCATACAGGGGCCATGTTGAAACTGCAAAGATGATTGACCAGAGTATAGGTTGAATAAATGGGGTTAAAATCAAAATCCCCAGTGCGCATACGCCGATACTAAATACAGCTGCGGCCACAGCGATGACACGTTTAGAGGGGGCATTATTTGTAAGGGGTCGAAGTGCTTCCATGCTTGTCTTGTAGCATATCTATCGCTAAGAATTCATGTGTTTGCTTTGTCTGATCATCCTTCGGTATACTGCGCGATGAGTTTCGCTGTTACTAGCAGAGCACGTGCATGATACCTCAGAGCGTTTCGATAGTTGGTGCCGGACGGGTCGGAAAGACCTTAGGGGCACTCATGGTAAAGCGAGCCGGCATGAAGTTACAGCAAGTGTACAGCCGAAGCTTTCAATCTGCAGTTGAGGCTGTGCGGTTTGTCGGTTCAGGCGAAGCCGTAGGTGATGTTGAGGCGCTAGCTCCGTGTCCGTTGTTGATGCTCTCTCTTCCTGATTCAGCGATTGCTGATATCGCGAGCAGGCTCGCTGTGAGCGACATAGTTGTGCCAGGCACTATCGTATTTCATTGTAGTGGTGCGCTCTGTGCAGAAGAGCTGCATGAACTAAGGAATCGTGGCGCCTTAGTGGCAAGTGCGCATCCCATAAGAAGTTTTGCTGACCCGTCGTTAGCGATTCGGATGTTTGAGGGCACATATATAGCACTTGAGGGTGATAGTTTAGCGT
>JBIKWG010000067.1:0-12224 GCA_044356425.1 Bdellovibrionota bacterium
AGCGCGGGCCCACCTGCAACTAGGCTCTTGCGAAACTGGTTTATTAGGTAAAAACACAACCTTTTCAACAAACTACACCCCATTACGAGCTGCAATAGAGGGACGAATAGTAATCAAAGACTCTTGCGGCATGGCCTTATAAACCATTTGCTTGATGTATCAATCAAGCAATATACTAAATATACCGAGTATATATTTGTAGACCGGTTGACATAATCGGCAAGCGCAGAGTATACGGATAAAGGTGGCTTTGGCAGTAATAGAAGCTACTATTATCAGCACCTTACAAGGTTCAGCACCTTACAAGTATCAGCACCCTAGAATGGTCGCTGAACCTTATAAAAGACGCCGAGCTAAGGGATGCTACACTAAGGGTTGAAATTAAACGTACACAGCCACGACGATGAAACAGCAGGATAACGTGGATAACAAGTTACACGCAGCCGCCCTCAATTCAGTTCGGGTCGGACAGAAGGCTATTATTTCGGCTATTAAAAGCTGCCCTGCCGAGCTCCTTGAGAAGCTAGTTAGTATGGGTGTGGTTGCCGGACAGGAAGTAACCGTCACTCAACGAGGTTTCTTTGGTTCCCCTATTAACGTTCACCTTCTAGGCTCAGTGCTATCTCTGCGCAGCGCTGAAGCTGCTCACATTCAGGTTCAGCCGCTCTAACCGAGCAGACAGTTGTGTTGTGACATTACCAGACTCTTTCAATGATGAGTGCCCCAAATCGATTGCTCTGATCGGCAACCCTAACTGTGGCAAAACCACCCTGTTTAACGCACTCACTGGCGCGCGCTACAAGGTAGCAAACTATCCGGGCGTTACAGTTGAGAAGCGCGAAGGGTCCATTCTCTTTAATGATACCACCTGCGCGCGCCTGTTTGACCTGCCTGGAACCTATGCCCTATGTGGCACAACACTCGACGAGAAGATTGTTACGCAGTTTTTGCACGGCGAGCTGCCGGGGTGCTCTAAGCCCGACCTTATCATCGCCGTAGTCGATGCAACCAACCTAGAGCGAAATCTCTTCCTTGTTTCTGAGCTTATTGATGCTGGATACCCGCTGCTGCTTGCGGTCAACATGATAGACAGCGCAAAAGAACTCGGCCTCTCAGTGTACTGTGAGCTTCTTGCAAAAGAGCTCGATATGCCCGTTATCCCCCTCAGTGCGCGCTCCAAAATTGGCATCAGCGCTCTCATAGAAGCCGCGCATCACCAACTCGCTAAAGGCACTGCATCAAAACGAACGCTCGCATGGCTTCCTGAAAGCAGCGAGAAGCACGCACACCTTGCGCAACTTGCAACCTCAATCAAGCCGCGCGATCCAGACTCGGTTACCGCAATCGGCTCTCTTCGATATGCGTGGATTCGCTCCGTTGTAAGCCGAACAACAAAGCACTCTGCCAACCCACACAGCTATCGAGCATCTCGCCTCGATAGCGTGCTTACGAGCAAGATTTGGGGCCTTCCAATCATGCTCAGTGTTTTCTGGCTTGTTTTTCAAGCCGTCTTTCTGTGGGCGCAGGCTCCGATGGAGATAATATCAACCGCAGTTGATGCCTCAAGTGCCTGGCTCGCCTCACTGCTTCCTGCAGGATTACTCACAAACCTACTTACTCAAGGGGTAGTTCCGGGAGTTGGAAACGTAATCATTTTCATACCACAGATTGCGATCCTCTTCTTTTTCATCGGAATCCTTGAAGACTCGGGCTACCTATCGCGCGCCGCCTTTCTGCTCGACAATTTTATGCGAAAGGTAGGATTACAAGGACGAGCGTTTGTACCGCTTCTAAGCTCATTCGCATGTGCCGTGCCAGGCATCCTATCTACCCGCACAATTCCGTCTCGCTCAGATAGGTTGGCAACGATCATGATTGCCCCGCTGATGAGCTGCAGCGCTCGACTTCCGGTGTATGCCGTGCTGATCGCAGCGTTTATTCCTGCAACGCTGATTGGCGGCTTCATATCGCTGCAAGGGCTCACTCTTCTTGGGATGTACCTCCTTGGAGTCATCGGAGCCTGCGGTGTTGCCTGGATCCTTAAAAAAACTTTACTGTGGAAAGAGCAGTCATTTTACGTGATGGAGATGCCACCTTTGCGGCGGCCTATTCTTAAAGTTGTTCTGCGCAGTGTTTACGACAGCGTGATCTCATTCTTAAAGAATGCGACAACTATCATCCTTGCCTGCTCAATTGTAATCTGGTTTCTTGCGACTTATCCGAAACCGCCTCAAGACTTTGATGGGCCCGCGATAAAGGCAAGCTTTGCTGGCCAACTCGGAATTGCGATTGAGCCTGCCATTAAGCCGCTCGGGTTTAACTGGGAAATCGGCATCGGTATCCTCTCGTCATTTCCAGCACGAGAGGTATTCGTCACAGCACTAACTACTGTCTACAACGTAGGCGATGATGACGATGAGCATCAGAGCCTGATCAAAAACCTTCAAGAGCGCCACGCTGCTGGCTTGTTTCCAACAGCAACGGCCCTCTCGTTAATGGTATTCTATGTATTTGCCTGCCAGTGTATGTCTACCCTTGCAGTATGCAAGCGAGAAACGGGCTCGTGGGCATGGACCATCGGGATGTTCTCGTATATGACCGCATTAGCCTACCTGGCTTCTTTTGTAACATTTCGTCTTGGGAGCATGTGGTTATGATACAAGAGTTCCTGGCTGTCACATTGCTTGCCGCATCTGCTGGCTATATCTGCACGCGAATTGTGCGCGTCTTTGCGCCAAAGAAAAAGGGTTGTGGATGTGGTGGTTGTGGATGTGCAGAAAAACGAAAGCAACCTTCGCAGATTCACACATAGCAGATATTTTTTTATCACTCTGTGATAGCATGCTCCCAGAGCATCCGTGCTGCAGCTGGAAGCCGCGCCCCAACCTGTGTTACCACCTCACCAGCAAGACGTGCAGCTCCTTGCGCAGCTAAAACCGGGTTAAGGCCGTATGCAAGCCCAGCAAGAAGCGCTCCGGCAAAAACATCGCCAGCACCAGTGGTATCAACGATCTCTTTTGAAGGGGAAAATGCCGGGGTATGCCAGCTAGACTGACCCGACCCACACAACGCCCCGTTTTTTGCGCATGTAATCACCGCACTTTCAACGCGCTGCAAAAGACCGTTCAGCGCCTCTTGGGGCCGAGTGGTTTGCGTAAGAGCACAGGCCTCGCCCTCATTTGCGATCACTAAATCAACATGCGGGAGGACTTCGCTTTGAATCTCTTGCAGCTTTGAACCAACAACAAATTCAGCCGCAACAGCAAACGCTACTTTTACCTGATTTAACCGCGCAATTCTAATCGCTTCAAAAAGCGCCCGTGTATTTGACTCACTAGCAGTTAAGAAATACCCCTCAACGAGTAGCCATGAGCTATTGGCAACGATATCGGGAGTGATATGAGAGCTGTCGAGATCGCGCGCGACCCCAAGACAGGTTCGCATCGTGCGCTCGCCGTCAGGAGTTATCAGAGAGACACACGTTCCAGTCCTGGCATTTTTAACTCGCGCAAGCCGAACATCCACCCCCTGCTCTTCAAGATCGCAGCACATCTTCTGACCGTAATCGTCCTCACCAGCTAAGCCAACCACCGCCGCTGGCACCCCAACAATCCGAGCCGTCTGGACGGAGTTGGCTGCCGATCCACCAGCCGAAGCTGTACTAGAGAAGAGCCGACACTTGACCAACAAGGCATCCTGCTCAAATTCACTGAGCATTGCGTACGAGCCAGGCTGCAATCCCTCTGAGACAAGAAACTCAGGCGAACAAGAGATAATTATGTCTGTTAGCGGATGAGTAATGGCGGTAATTGGCTTCAGCATTCTTATCAAAACAGTGTGCGATCGATGAGCCCGGACAATCTATTCGCTCTTACTATCCTTCTATAGATAGTCCGCAGCCACCCCTTTTTATCCACTCTGGCACAACAGAGTTCATTTTCTGTAGGGTCTGCGGCGCGAAAACGGATGAATTAACAGGCTCACAAAAAACTCTTGGGTTGGGTTTATTAATAACCGCAGGATTCTTAAGATAACCAGAATCTCTCAAAAACTCGTGCACCACCCTCTTAGACCGCGACAGATCTATCGTTTGATCTTCCTTATCAATAGCGCGAGCTGCGACGATAACCTGTATCATCGACGGCTGGCAGTCGGTATATACGACCTCTTCCACCGGCTTTGCCCCATCACGCGATACAGAGTACGTCAGCCTTTTTCTGAAATCGTTGGTCACTAACACATGAACATTCCGGTCTAGCCCTGCTGCATAAAGGGCCCTGCGAATTCCCGCCTCTAAGAGAGTCATATCTTTGCGCGGAACGCCACAGAACTGCTCTGCTAATCCAGGGGGTATACATTCATCCACTGCGCGGCGGCCATTTGATTCTGAAAAATCAGCTAAGGTCATAGTAACTAGAGGTGCATAGACATCCTCTACGGTTAACCCCTTTCTACTTTCAGCAGCATTCAGCCTAGCGAGCGCATCCTCAGAGAATATCTTATGATACTCGCCCTTGAGCGCCGCATCACGAACAAACTCATATAGCTTCGAAGACTGGAGCTGTCGCTTAGTAAAGACACTGAGGGCTTTCTCCCAGACCCCATCCAGAAAAATAGCCTTTTCAGCGAGACACCCGATCGGCAACGTCGCAGCGGCCTCACGAAAAAGGTGTCGCCACCTAGCTACTGCATCATAAGGACGACTGCCTGACTCACGGTCAATATTAATCTGCATGCATGAGCCACGCGCCGAGAGCGTTTTCTTATGGCGTTCCACGTCGGCGATGACCTGCGATACAATCTCGGGCTTAAAACCAGAGCGAAGATAATCAAGCTCTAGATACGAACAACGATCTAACTCATCCTTAAGATGATACAACGCCTCTATACGCCTAGAAGTTAGTCTCGGCCTAGACTCACCATAATCAGCACGACGCGCACCCTTTGAGCGCTTGTCGTCATAAGCCAAGATTGCCAGGACATCTGAACCGTACTTCCCCAATGCAGCACGCAATGTGGGCTCGGTCGCAACTGACTTAGCGCCGTGATACTCGTGATAGTCATCTTTTGCCCACCACTTATTGAAATTTTTGGGGGCTCCGGGCATTGAGGCAAACACTCTATCTAATGCATGCGAGCCTTTTCTGTGCGGGTCGTGGAGCAGCATAACAAGCTCCAGCACAGTTGTTTCGTAAGGTGTAAGACCCAAACGACCTGAACTGTTTAGGACTTGCACGCTGTGCGCGGCATGTATGCAGTGGTCCCAGCGCGTTACATCAACATGCGCTAGCACACGAGAATAGGTAGTAGTAGAATTTGGAACTTCTTTAAGTAGCCCCAAAAAATTGGTTTTTATAAGCGCCTGCCCGACCTTAGAAAGGGCCGGTACTAGGCTTGCAATCCAGCTGTCATAATAATCACGACTTTGGATTAGTGATTTAATCGTTTCAGGCTTAAGCGAAAGGCTGTCTGGGACCTCAGGGGGCCCAACGGGAATCGAAGATTTACGGAGCAACTCACCCGGGTTAGCATCCCCACCCTGGGCCGCCGAACGCCGCGATGATGAACCATCGAGAGATTTCTTACCTGAGTTTAAATTCTCATTCAGGCCTGACATCTTCCTGCTTAGTGGTGCCAGAATTTAAATTAACCGCCACTAGGCGCCAAAGAGCGCGAAGAAACGAGGTAGGGGCTTTCTACAACTTGACGAAAAGTTAGTCAACTTTAAGTAATTTAAAACTCCCCCAACCAATACAGATTAGCCACTTAAAAAGTGGCGGGGGCACATTTCAATTAAAGAGATTTCCATTACCGACTAAATGGCAAAGGGCCTCACAGTACCGAACTTAAAAATCCTCTTGTAAGAGAAAAAACAAGTAAAGCTGTGGGGCCCTCAAGCGCACTTTAGCTCACGACACCCACAGGGCTCGCGCTAGAACTTCGACGTGCTGCGGTTTCTGTCGAAGCTTCTTTGCGAGCGCGTGGCGTGTGTCCTTCGCTTTTGGGCCTTCATTGACCTTGAGCGGCGGCAGGCCGCCCACGGACACGTTTATGCTGCCGTGGTGACGGAATACCTTAACGTACTCAACGTCCCCACGGGGGTCGGTGAGATTTATTACATCGCTCTGCTGCGTCAGGCGGTTGACCACCTGACCCGAGATCTTGAGCGCCAAGGCGCAGATTTTCGGGTCTTGGGGGGGCTTTTCGGCCCTCTCAACCAGAAACCCTGGTTCTTCGCCTACGATCTCGTTTTTTTCCGACGTTTTTACGTTTGTCATGTTTATGTTGAACCTCCCGTCATGGGTGATTCGCATAACCGCCGCGCATTAACGTCGTTTAAGCGAATCACCCGAAAAAACCTATACTGTTCGGTACTAGTGAGCCCTCGTCGCAGTCTGCCGCAGGATTAGTAGCTGCAGGCTCCGATGAGAGCTCGACTTACTCAAAATAAATATAGCGATGTAAAGAGAGCGATGCGGTAGAGAGACGAACCTACTTGAAAAGATCCGCCATCCTGCCAGGCTCCGATGGTAATGGATTCAGAAAAAGTAGTCTACGAAAAAACCTTGAGATATTTCTAATACCATTGCGTCGCGATCAGTCTTTTACCGCTCTGCATCTTGAGGTCAAAGCAGCAAGCGCCGCTACCTCTAATACTTCCGCACCGAAGGGTCTACATCATCGGACCAGCGCAGCATCCCTCCAGCCAAATTAAAGAGACGCTCAAAACCGTGCGACCTAAGCTGTTCAGCAACCCACTGGCTACGCCCCCCGCTGCGACAGTAGACCACTATCTCTTTATCCTTGGGAAGCCGCTCAAGATTGTCTACAACCGTATCTTTAGGAATCAATTCGCCACCGATATTGCAGATCTCTCTCTCATTCTGCTCACGCACATCGAGCAAAAAAAGATCCTCACCTGCATCAAGGCGGGCCTTAAGCTCTATCGGAGTTATCTGTTGAATCTGCTGCATAACCTCTATCCCCATGCTTTCTTCACTATCAATACAAATCGTGCTGCACGCAAAACCGTTCAACGGTGGCCGGCATCAGACCAGCACAAGGGCTTCTGTGCTTTAGTAACCGACGCAACAAAGTGCTTGAAACGTACACCCCTGCGTCATACGGATACTTAAAAGAGGTCACATCCCATCCTGCTGGTGCGACAGAAATTTCACCCCCTGGACGTTGAACAGCAAGGAATTTTGCGATGGCCTTAAGCTCGTCAGCTTCTTTCCACTGCGGCAGATCTTTCAGTAGCTCCATTCCGATCACAACAAAAATCTCTCGTGAACGATCGGCTGCGAAATAACGCACAAGATCAATCGTTCCGTAGCCTACACGTTGTGCTGCATGAGCATCTGAAACCTCAACCCTACTGTCGCCCTTAAAAGCCTCCTCGACCCCGAGACGACAAAGCTCTAGCCTCTGCAATGCGCGGGTCGCATGTGGTTTGTCAGGCCTATCGCCACTAGGAACAACAATTACCTGCTGAACCACCCCGCTTGAAAGAAGTGCGGCAACAGTCGCAAGGTGCCCGTTGTGAAGCGGATCAAAAGCTCCACCGAAAATTGCTGTTTTAATTGCATCTGATGGCTGCGGCGCGACGCTCACTTACTTCTTTCCTTCCTTTTAACCTTCTTGCTGGCAGCTTTCCTGGGTAAAAGCCTCTTTGCGCTTTGACGAGGCGGCAGACTGACCGACTCTGTCAATTTTACCAGCTCTGCCAACTCTTTTTTAAAGCCCCCTGAGAGAATTGGAAAGCGACACCACGTCTTCGGATCAACGCTTTCATCATCAAGATGAAACGATGGAGCATAGCGCTCTCGCTTCCATTGATTGGCGCTCCAAAGGGTGAAGAATCGAACCACCCATTCACGCAATTGCTGAGCTGAGAAATCACCAACAAACTCCTCGCATAGCAATGTGTATACGTCATGCGGCAGAAGCTTATCTCTCACCGCATAGCGCTCAATTACATCGAGCACACGGTATGGCATGAGGTCTCCCTCATCTGTCTGCTTTGACTCTTTAGGTCGCAGCTCTGCTGTTGGGGACTGCCGATTTACGAGTTTAAGAGATGGATACTTTTTCAAACCAAGGGGCCCAGTCTGCTCTAGCCACGTTAACCATATGCGCAGATACGCCTTGTCGATGCCACCGAGAGGACTTAAGCCACCACTGGAATCTCCATCCATCGTTGTGTATCCCACGGCTGCTTCACTGCGGTTGCTCGTTGTAAGCAGCAGTGCTCGTCGCAGGTTCGCTATCAGCCAGATCGACGGGGCACGCACGCGAGCCTGAATGTTTTGCAATGCTGCATCATGCTCACGCCACGAAAGCTTACACTCAAGCGCTGAAGAAACCATCGAGGTATACTCCGCTACTAGCTTTTCAACATCTAGATCAAAGAAAGTTGCGCCAAGCTCTATAGCAAGCTCTTTGGCGGCTTTATGAGTAACACGAGAGCTGTTCTTCGTTGCTTGGTAAGCACATGCAAGCAATCCCCGTACAAGCTGTTTTTCAGTAGCGATCTTTGGCATCCACGAGATATATGCCAGCTTCTGCTTGCATACCTGCAAACCCAGCTCCTTTACTGCCGACTCAATCATTAACGCAACGAGACAGCTCACGGCACTCGAATCAACGCCGCCACTTAATGAGACAACAAAGCCCTCGCTTCTGCTTTTACGCAGATAATCAAAGAGTCCTAGCGTTACGGCTCGGGTAAACTCTTCATGCTTTATATCCTTGGAAGACTCCCAGTCGGACACTCGAGCAATCGCGCTTTTGGACGTGCGCTTAATCGCGAAACCCTCAACGCGAACCAACCTGTTTCCCGCTTCAAAGTGCGGAGAAAAACTGCCTTGGCGCCGACGAAGAAGTCTCGAACGATCAATATCTACAACCGCGCAAAGCAGCTTCACATCAGAAAATGAGAACCGCTCACCCTGAGCTACTATCTCGCCGTGAGAGCTGATTAACGTGTCGCCGTCATACACCACCCGACCCGCTTCGCACCCAAGCAGATTGGCGTAAACATACGAAGCACCACACACGCGAGACCCCTCAGCCACAAAGCGCTTGCGTACCTCATGCTTTAAAAATGCAAAATGGCTGGCACTTGGATTTAATATAAGATCAACTCCGTGCTGAGCCAGAAATATACCAGGACGCTCTGCAACCCAAGCATCTTCACAGATCTCAAAACCGATTCGGATGCCATCAACTTCAAAAAATATATCGCCAACTGGAATCTGTACGCCATGCACTTCAACCGAAGAAACAGCGCCCCTCGGCCACGGTTTAAACCAGCGCGGCTCATAATGAATTCCATCTCCGGCCAAGTGCTGCTTTGCTACAAAGCCGCGCAAGACCCCATCGATTGCTACCGCGACTGTATTGTACACAGCCCCCTGCAACATCAGTGGCAGACCAAAATTAACAATCAGCCCCTTAGTTTCTTGAGCTAGCTCAACCGCAGCCGTGAGCGCTTCAGCAATAACACCTGAAGAGTGAAATGCATCCTCACAGCCGTAACCTGAAATGCACAGCTCAGGCAGACACACAATCTGAACACCTGCTGCTCGTGCCTCTCGCAAGGCGGCGCGAATGTTCTCTCGGTTATCTTCCCACGCAAGAGGGGTCTGGTTAAGTGCGGCAGCAGCGACGAGTATCCGGTTCATGTGGCGCGTTTAAAATGAGACAGGCTCTCTCTTTGCCTCTCTAAGGCTCCCTAGCGATCATAACCCAATCTAAGAGCAGGTGATATCAGTCGTTGCATTTAGCGAACCCGCTCAGTTTTTGCGATTAAGTCCTTTGCGGCTGCTCTGCTGGTGCGCTATTAGAGAAACCATGCCCTCCCACGACACTAACATCCTGTAATAACTACACAACTGCTGCCATGACAGTAATCCGTATCCCTTACCTCAAAGCTGCTGTATCTTCCCGCCATGAACGCAATTTCTAACGTCTCTGACATTAAGGCTCTCGTAGCGCATATCAAGTCGCTATTTCTTAACCCCAAGGGGTGCTGGAACAAGATAGCTGCCGAGAACACTCCGTATAAGGAGCTGCTCGAAAAAGTTGTTCTTCCGTTGGCAATCGTCTCAGCGTTCTTGATGGTTGTAACAGTTTCCATTTTTGGAATATCAGCAGGGAACCTCGGAGTCTTACACCCCGGTGCTGGCGCACTTCTCAGCATGTTTCTAGTGAAGGTACTGGTATCGGTGTTTCGCGTTCACGTTTCCGCCTTCGTACTCCATAAGATCGCTCCGAAATTTGGAGGGACTAGCCGTTTTGACTCGGTATTCGCACTGGTTGTCTACTCATCCGTTCCGGGGTTACTTGCAGGAATTGTAGCGATGCATCCGCTCTTTGGACTGCCGCTTTCTAGTGTGCTTGCGTTGTTTGAACTGTATCTTCTCTATTGCGGCGTTCCAACGATGGTACAAATTCCGACTGAGGAGCAGGTGAGCTTTTTGGGTTATGCTCTCGTCATATTTTTTTTGTTGTGGCTGTTTGCTAGTTTGCTGTTTGAAGCAGTTCTTCCAACCGCAGCTTCGCACATTGCACCCTAAGCACAGGCCACTTGTTGCCTGTGGAATAGGCGATAGGCTCGATACGATCAAGGCTCTTGAGGTTGGCATATACCCACGAAAGGGCGGAAAAACCTGTTCGTAGCGAGAAAGCAGGGGTTGGTTTGATGATTGATTTTCACGATGCAAAACAACCTTAGCTGTATCCGCTAAGATACCTAGAAGATTTTCGAGCGTCGTAAAATCTCGAAGAGCAGCGTACGATCTACGTTCAAAGTAGGAAGGGGGTGCCGGGCTTCCCTAAAGAAGAGCAGCTAGCGCTCTAAAACCTTACTAAAGAGAGACGCTGCTTCCTATCTCGCTTAAGATCAAACCAGCCTCATTCAATTTTGAAAAAATCTCTCGTGCAGGGTTTATTAAAGCTGAGCAAACGAGGCGACTCTCTATACTGAGACCCAAGCGCAGACGTAACCGAGCTGAATTCTCGCCCGTTTTCTGAACGCAAATCATGCCCATTAAGGTTCTTTATCTGGCCCTATCTGAACTACTGCGTCGTCCCACCCGCCGCCGAGCGCCTTAAACACGGCGACGAGAGACGTCGCTAGAGTAGTCTCACTTTCAGTCAACTGTAGTTGCGATGCCAGCAACGCTCGCTGAGCATCAAGCACCGGTAGTAGATCTACGAGGCCGTTTTCATATTGAACGCGCGATATCTCGACTGCCTTGGCACTATTCTCAACGCTCTGCCGCAGCAGATCGCGACGCTGACGCGATGCACCAAACTGCGCCAGGGCACTCTCTGTGTCTTCAAGTGCCAAAAGCACTGTCTGCTCATACCGATTTAATGCCTCTTCGGTAACGGCTTCAGCCTGGTCAATTGTCGCCAAGGTGCGACCGATATTGAATGCAGGCCACGAAATGCCGGGACTTAATCCATAGGCATCAGCATCTCCCGAACTTAAATCTTTAACCGTCGGCGCTTGCACTGAGATAGAACCAACAAAGGTAACTTTTGGAAACAACTCGCCTTGAGCCACCCCGATATTTGCGGTAGCAGCATGCAGCTCATTCTCTACAGCGCGGATATCAGGCCTACGCTTTAACAGATCAGCCGGATTGCCAATCGTTACAGGACCCTCATAAACAGGCAGAGGCTTTGCGCCCTGAAGCTGCGGCACAATATCTGCCGGCTGCCGACCGGTTAGCACGGCGAGTCGAAACATAGCTGCCTTAACGCCCGCTTCAAGCTGAGGAATCGTTGCTTGAGTGTTTGCGAGCTGCGACTTCGCTCGAACTACATCAAACTCAGTAGTCTGTCCGCCCTTAAACAGAGCTTCGGCAACCGCTACTACCTGCTCTTGTGTACGGGCATTTTCTTGCGCGACGACTATCTGCGCCTGATTACCCCGAAGCTCGAAATAGGTGCGGGCGATCTCGCCGATGACTATTCGCAGCGCGTCCTGTAACGTTGCAACACTGGCGGCAGTCTGAGCATCAGCCGCCTCGTATCCACGCCGCACACGCCCGTATATATCGAGCTCCCATACAGCATCAAAGCCGGCTGAATAGTATTCGTTTGTGATATGCGAACGACTCGCACCTAGTGCCCCGCCTGCAAACGTTGACGTCGGAAAACGCGTGCGATTGTAGGTTCCTTCAGAAGTTACCGTAGGAAAAAGATCGAGC
>JBIKWG010000289.1:0-3493 GCA_044356425.1 Bdellovibrionota bacterium
TCTCCCTCTTTGAAAAACTCGCTAGAGAAGATCGTCTTAACTGGGGTACTTCCCGTGCACCCAGAATCACGAAAGCTAGAAAAGTCGTGCGTTCCGACTAACTCACGGGCCTGACTCAAGAGAAACTCCATCTCCATCTTCTGCGGAATGTGCCACACCCGACGCGCATCTAAGACGGCTGGAGATGGCCTGTTGAGAATCCGGTATGAGTACTGCTTGTGTGTTGAAGAGAACCCAGGATGGAAATCCTCATCAACGATATCAGCATGAACAACCGCCAACTCACCTCGTAAGAGGTGGCTTACACCCTGGGTGAGTCGGTAGAGATCCGGAGCTTCAGGCCAGAAAAAAGTAACGACTTGCCCCCGCGCATGCACCCCCGAATCAGTGCGGCCAGCCGCGTACAGTGTGCCTACTGGCCCGCGAAGAACAAGCGACAAGGTCTCTTGCAGTTGACTTTGCACCGTGCGCAATTCGGGTTGCTTCTGCCAGCCGTAGAACCCGGAACCGTCATACTCTACGATTAACCGCACCTGAACCACTTGGTCTTTCCCTGCGACTAGCTGCTATTGTTGAGATACAAGCTGCTCTGCTATCTGAATAGCATTTAGTGCCGCACCTTTACGAACATTATCTGCTACAAGCCATAGAGACACACCGCTCTTAACTGAAGGGTCCTTACGGATTCGACCCACATGAATATCGTCCGTACCAGCAACCTCAATCTGCATCGGATACTCATCCCCAGAAGGATGTACCACCACCCCTGGCACCTTTGAAAGCGCCTCAACAACTGACTGCACAGACAGGTCGCGCGAGCATTCAACGAAAACACTCTCGGCGTGGCCGTAGAACACAGGAACTCTAACCGCTGTTGCGGTTATTCGAAGCGACGGCAACCCTAGAATTTTTCGCGACTCTTCAACAATCTTCATCTCTTCTCGTGTGAATCCGTTTTCCAGGAGGAGATCTATCTGAGGGATGCAGTTAAATGCGATCTGATGCTGGAACACCTCCTGCGGCATTTCCTGCTGATTGAAAATAGCAAGGCTCTGCGCCCACAGCTCGTCTAGCGCATCTTTACCAGCACCAGAGACCGACTGGTAGGTAGATACTACTACGTGCTCTAGCCCTGCAAGACCGTGCAGGGCGTGCAGCACCGGCGCTAGCTGAATAGTAGAACAATTTGGATTTGCAATCAGTTGGGTATCTAATGTGATAGCAGAAAGGTTCACCTCGGGCACCACAAGGGGCACCTCTGGGTCAAGCCGAGACCAGCTAGAATTATCGATAACGACAGCGCCAGCTGCTAGCGCCTTTGGGACGAACAACGCTGCAACATCAGCGGACGTTGCGAACAGCGCTAGGTCTACCCCAGCAAAGCTTTCCTCAGTCAGCTCTTCAACCGCGATTTCATCATCACGAAATTTGTATACCTCTCCGGCCGAGTCCTTGGAAGCAAGCAGCTTGAGCTTGCCTACCGCCAGCTTGCGCTCTTCAAGCACAACCAGCATCTCGTTCCCAACCAACCCAGTAGCGCCAACAATTGCAATAGTCGGAGGAGAAGATAACTTTTTCATATGACCCTTTAGCCTAAATACACCGCGGCACAAAAATCACGCCGAGGCGGTCCAAAGGTGCCAGACATGCGTCGACATATCAAGCAATGCCGGGCTCTAGAGCTAAGGTTTTACAAATGTCGGTAAAGGCTCTACGAGAGCAGGTCTCTTCGGCGTTTATCACGCAGCAGCTTCTCAATAGTGAACGAGGCTAACTTATACCCCTCTTCCTCGGTTTTGCCTGCCTGAAGCGCAATGTCGGTAATAGCCTCAATAAGGTCGCCAATAGTTGTCTCAATTTTCGACGTTTCTGCTGCAGCGTTTTCGAATCCCCGATTGTCCATGACACACTCCAAATATAACCAGCTAAAACCAACCTATGTTGATTCAGTATACTCCACGCTTCTGCTCGTCTCGAAATGAAAACTTGGCTAAAACGCAGGCTCTGAAAGTGAGATGCACGCCGACTGCAGCATAGTTCCGCCAAACGGCGCCATGCGAAGGGATTTTACAAATCTGGGACGAGGTAGTTGGAGCATCGCTCTGAGCGAAAAGGAAACGGCCTGGCTAGTGTCTAACCAACTGAAAACGTGCCGAAAACTTAGCAAACGTAAGAACAAAAAATGAGGTCGATCTGAAAATTGGCCGGACTCTGTGCGATCGGTACTAAGCCTTAAGCCCTATGGACAACGTGGCGGAATGCCGTACAGGGTCCACGTATAGCCGCGTTCGCCATCCCCACCCGTCAAAAAAACTATCCATCCCGGCTTGGGCGGCGACTGCATGGCCGAGCTCTGTAGCTTTACAGAGTCCCCTCCTACAGTTTTTACGAGGTCCACACCGGCTACACGCTCGTCCCACGAAAGGGGCCGCTCTGCAGCTGCATCACATTGCAGCGAGCAGCAAGACGACGGCTCATCACCGTACCGAGAGCATATTAACTCCGCCACTTCAATACGTGCCGGATGCCGCCACTCATGCCGCTCGCGCGGAGTTGGACGCTCCATGCAGGTTACACCTTTGTTGGGGTAAAGGATTCCTCAACCTGCATTGCAAAGAAAGGACATGGCCCCTGACGCACATCACGCATCATCTCGGCTGCCTCCTTTGTATCAACAGTTGACCACCGGATATTCGGCTCACCACGCGGACCAGCCTCATCGATAGAGGTTGGAACAAGGAAAAGGTCGCCACTCGTGGCCTCGCTCTTCAGGATTAAGCGGACGATTTGCACGTCCATCTTTCGTGAATCAGCAGCACGCTGGGCGTCCTTTCGTAGCTCGTCAATCGATTTGCCGAGACGCCATTGGTTTCGACCTGTGCCTGGACAGGCAAAAATGTCTCGACCGTTCTCAAGCGCGCGCTCTAAATCATTCAGAAAATCTATAGACATACCAACCATTAAAAACTGTAGTCAAAAGTTAAACGACAAATTCCGAAAAAAACTTAACAGATTCGTGGATGATTCCGCTATTTTTCCCCTGGAGCACCATCAAGGGCATCCACGCGTTCCTTGAGCTCTTTACCCACCTTAAAGAACGGCAGCTTCTTTGGCGGCACCGGTATCTTCTCACCCGTCTTAGGATTACGACCTTCATATGCATCATACTGCTTAACAACGAAGCTCCCGAACCCGCGTATCTCAATCCGGCCACCGGCGACGAGCGTGTCGCGCATTTTCCGATAAATCAGGTTAACAACCTCTTCGGACTGAACTACGTTAATTTGACAACGCTCGGCCAATTTCTCTATAAGTTCTGACTTGTTCACGTTAACTCCTGAAAGCTTTAGGAACGGTGCCAACAGACCCTGAGTACCACTGATGACCACCTTTGTCTTAAGGTTACCTGTAACTCAGATCACCTTACACTCGATGACGACAGCCTCATCCGCACCGGTATTTTATTCTCTGCGCTGCTATTTTTAGATTCTTT
>JBIKWG010000075.1:0-11692 GCA_044356425.1 Bdellovibrionota bacterium
ATTGCAAATTCCTTCTGCAGCTCGGCAAATAACCGCTTCCCTTCAACTAGATTACCGCCGTCTGATGCTGCTTTAAATTGAGGCTCAATCGTATCGCGGGCTGCTGCAAGCCGAGCGACTGCAGCACTGTACTCAGAGGCTGTCGGGTGTGATTTGTGTTCTGGGCCACTCATACTACTTCAGTTATGGAGGAATTCTGACAACCGTCGCATAGCATCTGTTAACCGAGACAGAGAACGCTACTAAAAACAGCTAACCCAGTGCTGCCATCAGTAGACCAGGGAACAGTGATTAAAAAGCCAGCCAGAGTTGCTACTTACCTCCGAACAGCTTCTGCTCTACCCAGGGATGAAACACTCCAGCAGCAGACGGCTTCGCCTCATAATTTTTTAGGGCATTGATACCCCAGTCTTCATAGATCGCTGCTTTCGTCAGACGACGACGAAACGGTACGCACGGCACCTGGTCACTCTGCATCAGCCGCATTACCTCCTCCGACGTCGGCTCGCCGTAAGGAACGAGCCGCGCCTGCGAACCATACACCTCAGCTGCATCAAGAGGCACCATATCTTCACTGAGATATATTCGCTCATGAAGGATCTTCGTATCGTCGAGATCTGAATACCTAAGCACTCTGTTTGTTCCATTTTTCTCACAGCGGGGCGGGCGCTTCAGCGGCGGCTCTTCAGAACGCCATACTGCCGGCTCCTCAATAGGCGTTGGTACAGCAAAAGTAGGCATCGGCGGCATAACTACCTCTTCCACAGCAGGGAACCCGATACCACTACTGAGACGATAATGACCGCGCAGAGTGGTTGCGCCATCCCATTCACCACCACTACCATCACCAGTATGGCCATCATCCTCTGGCTCAGCTTTACCAACATCCGGTGCAGCTATACCTTGCTGTGCTATTGAATTCTTGAGGTCACCCAACGGGTCATTCGGCTCCACTCTTTCAGCTCGACTAGGACGCGGCTTTGGGCCCTTTGACCTCTGTTGCAGCTGTTCCACCTGCTTACGCAGACGGACATCAGCATCATCAGCTAAAGCACCACCTCCGACCGCTAGCAAGGTTAAGATACCCACCACTCTGCAAAGAAACGTAGTCTGTTGATTCATATTAAAACCCAGCTAGCTTTTCAGTCTCAGGGGTTGCCTGCACTTTACTTGTGTCAATAAAAGTCTGCGGCTCTGAAAATTTACCTGATGAATCGTAGAACTGCTCAACGTCAAGAGTTCCCTCAACGATTCGATACCCATCACGACCTTGAAAGATCCATGCTGGAGAGTTAGATATCGGAAGATTTGCAGGCACCTGCGCCAGGGGATAAATCGCCGCCCCCCCTGCCGCAAGCTCTTCGGCAAGCTCCGCCGGAATGTTTCGATAATCTCCGATATGAAATATCGCCGAAAGCGACACATCACCTTTCCTTGCAACTTCTAGAGCCTTGATCAGCACACGCTTTACATGAACTGCATCTTTTGAGTTTACGTAGACAGATATTACGGAGGAGGGAAACGGCCTGTTATCTTCGGCAACTTGCTGCTGCGTATGATCTTCAACAACACGCTTACTTACCTTAGTGCCGTCAACATCTGACGACGAGATGGTGCTGCCTGTATTAGCCGCATGAGCAGAATCTCTCTTACCGGACAAAACTTCACCTGCAAGCGGCTCATGAGCTACTTCCGGCGCCTCTGCAAAATTGCGCTCGTAAAATTCTCGCGGCGCAGGGTCGGCAGCTGCCTCAAATGCCCCAGCTACTAATGCAACCAACAGGATACTAAGTCTCAT
This sequence comes from Bdellovibrionota bacterium, assembly GCA_044356425.1. GTDB lineage: Bacteria > Bdellovibrionota_C > UBA2361 > UBA2361 > OMII01 > OMII01. The sequence goes on from JBIKWG010000075.1 coordinate 1,799, forward strand.
ACGGTGTAGCTCGGCTATCCCCTCAACGTCTTATTTCTCACCACAGCTTCTCACTGCCACATGCTCTATGGGTATCGCCTGAATGATCACCTTTCCACTGTTTGTATCCCGCAGGACATGAGGCAAATATACGAGACATTGCGGCATAGTTCTGCGATCGGTCGTCAAGCCCGCGCTTCGGAGTGTTTCCATCAGTGGTCCACTCTTTCCACGTTTTGTTCCAATCGCTTACATTTTCTTGCGTAAAGTTGTGCGTGCTATCGCTGATGTACCACTGATCTGACTTATTCTGGCCCTGATGGTTCTCGCCTTTGAGGGGGCGAATGCATGGCAGATTTTGCTCAGTTACAAGGCCCGGCAGCCCACCGTCAAACTTCTTCCCGCTAAAAATGCCTGCCCGTTGCGAATAGGGCATCGGCTCAAAGCGCTTGTAGTAGGACTTTCTGTATGACGGCTTAGTAGTATCGTGCGTATCTTTTTCAAAGAGCCCGCCAGCAATCGCAAATGCAAGCGCATGCTCGGGTGTGCGGCGCTCAACCTGAGCTGCTCGGTATAAAGACAACGGACTTAACGCCACCGTAGATTTTCCGTTGTTCCTACAGCTATACCCCACGTCTTTTTCATCAAGAGCTGCAGTGCCACTCTGTAGAATTATCTGTCGCTGCTCTTCGGTCAAAGATCCGTCATAACGCGCAGCCATTGCTTGACAGTACATCGGACCAGCGCCGAGGTAGCCTGCAAGAAAACCCTTAGCAAGGTCCGTGGGTGTACCATCAACCGGCGCAAGATTTGCTGATTCCCAGGGCGAAATCATCAGACGGGCCCCGTTGCCACAGTAGTTAGCAAAGACCGGAATATTCTGAAGCATCCCAAAGGTGTTTCCACCCCCGGGGGGCGGCTTCTGAAACTCATCCTCTTCGGTATTCATAATCTTCATGAACTGATCAGGATGCATACAAAATTGGACAGCTAGCGCCCGGCGCTCCCATGGATTCATAGTTGCAAAGTTGACTCGCATTGTAAGCCCTTGGCCTTGAAGGCTGTCGGCAAACCGAAGCTTCTGGTCTTTCGGCCGAACGTCCTTAATCACGCCCTGTACATTAGCGTCAATCTCTCTTGTAACCTCATCTCGGATACTCTCTTCCCTGCCTGGAATAGGCACTGGCCCACCGACACTGCTTAAATTCCTTGAGATGGCATCAGCAACCCACTTCCTGGCGTCATCACTCTGCATAATAGGATCTGCCTGCTGCAAGCATTCACTCACTTTACCCTTCTCAACGATCATCGTTGTGCTACGGTCGTTCTCCCAACCGATGACCGTCGTAGGGAAATAAAACTCAAATAATCCCGCCCAGCCGTCTCCTGACGGGTGACTACACGCAATCTTCTCTTCGCTCCAATTCTCTTCGCCGCTCCGCACGCAACAGGTCTTAAAGTTATGATCAAGGACCAGCGGTCCGTAAGCGCTGGTAGAACCCCTACAGCATGCTGACGCACGATGCAGGTCGATCCACTTACAGTACCAACACGCCCCTTTACAACTAAACCAGCTGCGACGTATCCCTGCATTCGCTCTCACCCAAGCATGCCAGGCACGTGAGGGAATATCGATGAGAATGTCACGCAAATGTGGGCTGTAATATTTGTCACTCTCAGAGCCAGCCACTACTAGCAGCTTCTTAAAGAGCTTGCGCATGTTTAATTCAACAGTAATTGCCTCTTGAGGGTCTACTGTTTTGTTGATTAATTCCCCGCTAAAGTGGGAAGGCACGCTGTCCCCCCCGCGATACTTATTTGCCTTTTCATCATGCAAGCGTTGCGCCGGGTGTTCTTGAGCGAGTGCGCGCTGCAAGGGGCAAAGGATGCTGAAACCCAGGCAGAAGACCGCGCTTAAAACCATGGCGGTCGCGAGTATGGTGCGGGCACGAATGTGAGCTGTAACAATCCGCAAAGCTAGTGGCGCAAACATCATACCAGAAAACAGCTCCCGACTCACAACTACCGATTCCGCAAAAGCCCCGGGGAATTAATCAACAAAACAGTAGACCCTCAAGAGGCAATTACTGCGGCATAATCATAATCTTCTTGGGCCCGGTCTTAAAGTAGCCGCAGTGGGTTATCGACACAACCCGCCTTAAACCAACCGATTTAGTGCCCGAAGGCCCGTTAAAAACACCCTCAACGAAGGTTATGCGAGTTTCCCCTAGCCACGTGACATAACCCCCGTTGACCGCAAGAGAAAAACCGCAGCGCCGGCTGGCTTGAGCCTTGTATGTGCGGATATGACTCTCCCGCTGAAGCGCCTGAGGTAGAGCTGTATCTACCAATCCGCGAATAGATATCGTTATTTTTCATGGTAATAATTGCCGCATTGGAAATAAAGCCACGGGTACCGAGAGGCTAGAAACTACGGAAGATGAGCAAGGGGCGCCTGCTGGCGGCCTAGTGCCCCTCAAGCGCACATCGTATTACACCGCTGCCTGTCAGCTCACCGAGCGACAGGAAGCTTCAAGACGACCTTGTTACCTGTTCTCAATCGCATACTTCGGCCGCCAACCCCAATGATACACCCTCGATTTCGGAATCTTCAGATCAGGTTTCAGACAATACTTATTTGTCTTTGATTAGGGGCGTACTTGTCTTAAACAAGCCTCACCACGTTGGTTGTCCGTTGTGTATGACGTCATCGATTACACTCAACGTTAGCCATGTACAGTAGTGAATAAAGATAGATGCGCGAGGAATATCATGATCAATCAAACGCCGTGGAACAACATAGTAGCCAAAGCGCAGGGTAATACCCCGACGTTTCCGACCACGTTTCCGCCGACCACACCACTTTCAGTTGTCGCGGATCTCAACACAATCAAGGTTGCGGGTGACTTGATCGGAAAAGTGGTGCGAGTTAAAGGGCCACACGGAAGGGAGGTTCGAGTTGATGATATTCATATCTTACCGGACCAGATCCAGCTTCAAGTTACAGTTCTCGGGAGAGCATTTGAAAGCCAGTCTTGGGGAGCGCATATCCCTAATTCTGATTACGCAAAAATTGTTCATAGAAATTATGAAACAATACGCAGAGAAGTAGGTTCGGAAACGATCCGTTTCCATGGAGACATATTCCCGATTGATGGTCCTCTCTCGCTCATTTCAGACCACGACTGGACCAACAAGCAAACTGAGGTGAACAACTACTTTAAAGAGTACGCGGATTATCAAAGGAATAATTATTGGCGCAATCAAGTGACTGCAGCAGCTGCAAAGAGAACCGATGGCAGAAAGGATGTGGCCAGGAACATCGGCCTAGCAGTAGTGGGCCTTGGTTTAGCGATCGGTGGCTGCAATCATCTGGTAGAACGCATGCGCCAGCAGCTGGCGGCGGATGAGGAAGCTAGCAGGGCTCGTGTAGCCGAGAGCATTCGTAAATCTGTCTCAACTTTAGGACCAGAAACCGCCCCAGTTGGGGAGCACCTATTGGAGCTGCTTAAGGAATATAAGGGTAAAGGCACCTTACCTAAAGAGTAGCGTACCCCTTAAATCAATTATACGAGGCAAGCAGATATCGCCAGAGCAGCCGCCCTTGCGCGTGCTGCTGCAAGCATAGGCAGAACACATACAGCGATTTATAACGTCGCTACTCATGCTTGAATCGAAGCATTTTGTTGAAAGCGGTAGCACCACCTCTGCGCCATCACATCAAAATTCGACTGAAATACGCCGCACCAACAGCCGGTGCGCAGGCTTACTGAACGGGGCTAGCGAAGCGCCAGTAGGAGAGGCGAACGAAAGATAGATTGAATTTGTGCCCTCAAGCCAAGTTGAAGGTGGTGCGGCAAAGTCATACTGACCAGGCTTCTGTCGCAACGCAACAATCTCTCCAAGCAGGCGTTGATTACCGTGCACCCGCAGCACGGGTGCTGCTTCATCATTACGAAGAGTTATGCGCCCTATATTTAATCGCAGACTGCTCGGCAGCACCCGCAGCAGGGGGTCACCTTCAAATCGACACACGACAGTATGCTGAGCCTCGGCCTCTACCCAAACGTTAGAGTGCCGTTTTGGATCTTTTGCGATCGACTCACACTGCGTACCGTCGTTACGGGGCTTCATCACTATCTTGCGCGACGAGAACGTTGGCGAGCTCAGGTCCTCAAAGTACTTACCACCGAGCAGCGCAAAAGCATGGTCATGGCGATATACAGCTTTTGGGCCCTGGGGAAAAGTAACTGGAGGTAGGTGCTGATATTTTACAAACGAGAGCTTTGACACAAGCGAGGCGGCTGTAGGCAGATCGGTAAATAGCACATACGCCTCGGATGTTGCAGAAGCTTTAAGAAGTTCAGCATCATCTTTTATGGCTACAGGCTGCGGAGCCAGCATATTCAAAAATATGCGCTCACGGGTCGCCGCTGCTGGTGGATGAAAGCTAAAGGATTGCAGTGGGGCCCGAACTTTCTTGAGCTCCGAAACAAGCTGATCGATAGCCAAGCGCGGCGAGCCGTCCCATACGCGCAGCCCATTACGCCCAAGATACCAGCCTGTCTCTGCCAGTGCAAAAATCACGCCGATACTACATACAAGCGCAACTACATGGGCGCGCCATAACAAACGAACACCCCGAAAGCTGCTGACATAGGCGATTACCTTATCAAGGCACCAAGAGATAAAGCCGCCGCTTACAATAGCAGCGGGAAAGTAACACGGAGCAACATACCAAATTAGCCTTGATGAGAGGCCTGAAAAGACACAAAACGGCACAATCGCCCACACAAGAAATAGCGCTAATCGCTTCTCTCGAAAAACAGCTGCTCGCACAGATAACGCGCAGAGAGCTGCTACAGCGGTGTAAAAAGGAAGATAGCGCTGACCAACAAAAGCATCCCAATACAATGACTGATTATGAGCATTGTGAAGCTTATTTCCAAAGCGCCGCACGAGCTCATACCCAAACATAACGTCAAAAGCACCTGGGGTAAGAAACGAATGGGGAAGAAACCAGAGCGCGGGGATCGCAAGAGCAAAGGCAGCCGAGATTGCGAAAAACCTTCCAAGCTTAGCCCATATCAGCCGAAGCTGCCCTGTCAGCAGAATCCACACGCCATAAATACCAACTATATAGTAACCAAGAACACTCTTGGTCAGCACCGCTAACCCAACGAGCACTCCGACTATGCCCCCCCACTTAATCTGCTCTCGCGTTGATATCTCGCGCTCTAGAAGCGTTACGTGTGCGACTATCAAGAGCGCGACTACATCAAGCAGCATGACCATGGTATCCAGAGTCGCAAAACGCATGCCGTTCAGAAACAGAAAGCCGTGCGTCGCCAGCAAGCTTACAGCAGCGAACAACCCCGCATTTAAGGAAGCAAAAACTGCTGTAGCTGCGCCGTAAGCGATCAAAACGATTAGCCCACCACAGACGGCATCAACGATTCGATACGCAACTATTGAATCACCAAGAACAGCAGCACTTAATGAGGTTAGCCAATATTTAAGCGGCGGCTTATAGAAGAAAGGCTCACCCTCACGGGTAGGCAACCACCACTGTCCAGATTGTGACATTTCTTGAGAAACCTGAACGTACCAACTCTCGTCGATACCGGTTCCAGTGCTCCATGGGGCGCCAGTATGAAGATTGCAAAGCGCAAAGAACAAAATCAGCGGCAGCAGCATAATAGCGTGCAGCGCACACAACCGAAGATCATCAACAGAGAGCGGTCGCCGCGTGTTCATATACAACCGAGAAGCCTATGCACTTAGCGCATCACACGAGCAGAATAAGTTTCGATCCCCATAGACTCCGTCAATACGTCCAACAGCTGGCCAAAATTTACTCTCCTTCGTCCAGGGAGCAGGAAAAGCCGCAAGCTCCCTGCTGTATGGCCTATCCCACCCATCGCTTGTCACCACCTGAGCGGTGTGCGGTGATGCTTTCAGCGGGTTATTTACCTTATCAAACTCACCACGCTCTACCTTACGCACCTCTTCACGAATCATCTGCAATGCCAGACAGAAACGATCGAGCTCAGCCTTCGACTCACTCTCGGTGGGCTCGACCATGAGCGTCCCAGCAACGGGCCATGAAACCGTCGGCGCGTGGAAGCCGTAATCCATGAGCCTTTTTGCTACGTCCTCTACCTCAATACCAGCCTCTGTCTTTAGCGCTGTCAGGTTTAGGATACACTCGTGTGCAACCAGACCAGCAGAGCCCCTGTAGTAGATCGGATAGTCCCGCTCTAAGAGATGCGCCATGTAGTTTGCTGAAAGGATCGCAATTTTGGTTGCATGCGTTAACCCCTCACCACCCATCATTGCAATATACATCCAAGATATGGGCAAGATACTTGCCGAGCCCCACGGAGCTGCTGATACGGGACCTACACCGTGCGGCCTTCCGAGATCAACGATCGGATGATTGGGAAGAAACGGAGCAAGGTGCTTAGCGCAGCAGATGGGGCCCATACCGGGACCACCACCACCGTGCGGGATGCAGAAGGTCTTGTGCAGATTAATATGACAAACATCCGCGCCAAATTCACCCGGTCGAACAAGCCCCACAAGCGCATTCAGATTTGCGCCATCCATATACACCTGCCCACCGCGAGCATGAACAATCTCACATGCCTTGCGGACTCCCTCCTCAAAGACGCCATGTGTTGAGGGGTACGTCACCATCAGAGCAGCAAGAGTCTCTCGATGCTGCTCGGCCTTTGCCTCTAGGTCGCCCAGGTCTACATTTCCATACTGATCACAGGCTATAGTAACTACCTCCATGCCCACCATGACCGCACTAGCTGGATTGGTGCCGTGCGCAGATTTAGGGATGAGGCAGATGCGCCTCTTTGAATCGTTGCGACTTGCGTGGTAGGCGCGTATCACAACCAATCCAGCATATTCGCCCTGCGATCCTGCATTTGGCTGCAACGAGCATGAGTGAAAACCGGTGATCTCTGCCAGTGACACTTCAAGATCCGCGAATAGCTCCTCGTATCCCTGCCGATGCGCGCGCGGGGCAAACGGATGCAGCGAGCCGAACTCGGCCCAGGTTACAGGCAACATCTCGGAGGTAGCGTTGAGCTTCATCGTGCATGACCCAAGCGGAATCATCGAGAAGCCCAGCGAAAGATCGCGAGACTCGAGCTTGCGCACATAACGCAGAAATTCAGTCTCTGAGTGGTAGCTGTTAAAAACATCGTGTCGCAGGTAATCAACCTCGCGCGCTAATGCCGACGGGATAGCTACTTCGGCAGCATTGATGGAAGCTTCAATCTCGGCCGCAGACGTAGTAGCACCCAATGCAACACAGAGTGTCTTAATGTCAGAGACTCCCTTTGCCTCATCAAGGCTAATCCCTAGCACTGAATCAGAGATGACTCGAACTAGGATGCCGGCCTTTTCACATACGGCAGCAAGAGTCAGCGCTTTCTTTGCCCCAACCTCAACGGTAAGCGTATCAAAAAACGTATCATTTGACGTTGAAAAGCCGGCTTTCTTCAACACAAGCGCGGTTGCAACGGTAAGCGCATGGACCCGTTCAGCTATAGCGCGCAATCCCCGCGGCCCGTGATAGACGGCATACATACTAGCCATTACTGCCAAAAGCACCTGGGCTGTACAGATGTTGCTCGTCGCTTTCTCGCGACGGATGTGCTGCTCGCGAGTTTGCAACGAAAGCCGCAGCGCTGGCTTTCCGCTAGAATCTTTCGATACGCCTACGAGTCGGCCAGGCATAGACCGCTTGTACTCATCACGAGTGGCAAAAAACGCTGCGTGTGGCCCACCGAAGCCCATCGGCACACCAAACCGTTGCGCTGATCCGACAACTATATCAGCTCCCATCTTCCCCGGCGCCGTCAGCATACAGAGGCTAAGAAGATCTGTAGCTACACAGACAAGAGCAGCTGATTCATGCGCCTTTGCACACAGCTGCGAGAGGTCACGAACGTTTCCAAACGTATCTGGATACTGAACCAGGCAGCCGATGGTGCGCTCAGTAAAAACAAAGCTGCCTGCTGGAAGAACTTTTACCTGCACACCAAGAGCCTCCGCTCGAGTTGTTACAACACCGAGCGTTTGAGGATGCACCGAATCCGAGACCAGATACTCATAAGAACCAGCATCTTTTTTGACCTTCGCAGACACCCCCAATGACATCGCCATCGCCTCTGCTGCGGCTGTGCCCTCATCAAGCAGAGAGGCGTTAGCAATCGCCAACCCGGTCAGGTCCATTACCAAGGTCTGAAAATTTAAAAGCGCTTCAAGGCGTCCTTGGGCTATCTCTGCTTGGTATGGGGTGTACTGAGTGTACCACCCAGGATTCTCGAGGATGTTTCGCTGTATAACAGGCGGAGTTATACAATCGTAATACCCCATGCCGATAAACGAACGCGCGACAACGTTCTTTTCAGCAATGGCTTGCAATCGCAGAAGCGCCTCATATTCTGAAAGAGCTGCGGGAAATCGTGAAAGGGTCAGCGGTGCCTGAGTTCTCACAGCAGCAGGCACAACATCACCGATTAAGGAATCTAGCGATGACCTACCGAGAGCCGCCAACATCGCTTCCACATCACTTGCACTGGGTCCGATGTGACGCGCAGCGAATTGAGAGTCTCCAAAACCACCCCTGACTGCACTCTCTTGCTTCTGTACCCCTGCGTTGCTGCCCATGTTTTTCGCCACCTTGTTAACTTAATTCTCTCGCACTATATGGTGACCACTGCGCTTTTTGAGCGCTGCGGGGTCGCTACTTACTCTCTGCTGACCGTTCACTTACCAAGCAGCTTGCGATACTCATCTGCTGACATCAGCGCACTATGCTCTGCCTCGGACACCCCTGAGATTTTGACCATCCATCCATCACTGTACGGCGTCCGATTGATAAGGCCAGGATCACTAGAGAGCGTGTCGTTTACAGCAGACACAGTGCCCGTTAACGGAGAGTAAACGTCAGACGCTGCTTTAGTCGACTCTACCACGCACATCGTCTTGTGCTGCTCTACTACTTTTCCTACCGCGGGCAGATCAACAAAGACCAGATCACCAAGCTCCGCTTGTGCAAACTCGGTAATACCCACTACGGCCACATCGCCCTCCATACGAACCCACTCATGGTCCTTCGTGTATTTTCTGTCCTGCGGAAAATCCATGCCGTTTCCTCCTTGCTTAAAATATACTTAAACCTGCTTACTACGCCGATAGAACGGCAACGGAACGATGCGACCCTTAATGCTGCGACCCCGAACAACGCACTCAATGGCAGCATCGCTAACCGCAATCGCGCTATCAACAAGAGCCATACCGAGCGCCTTGCCTACGGTAGGGGTCTTTGTGCCGCTGGTTACAACACCGCGGTCAACCTCGCTTCCAGGCACCCGCACAAGATCACCCTGGCGCGCAATTCCTGCATCCTCGAGCACAAAACCAACCAGTCTTCGGGCAGGGCCAGCTGCCTTCTCAGCCAGAAGCGCATCACGTCCGATAAAATCTTGCTTGTCAAACTTAACGATCCACCCCAAACCACTCTGTAAGGCTGATATCCCCTCACTCAACTCATGGCCATGCAGAGGCAATGCAGCTTCCAATCGCAAAGAGTCACGAGCGCCCAGGCCACATGGCAGAACACCATAACCTGCTCCGTGCTCAAGCAGCAGCCTCCATAGCGTTACGGCATCAGAGCTCCTTACAAAGATCTCAACTCCATCTTCGCCGGTATAACCAGTGCGCGCTATCAGCACCGAGCCACCACACAGTTCAGTCTCGATAAAATGAAAAGGCTTGAGCGTCGTTAGATCAGCACTCTTAATCAGCGGAGCAACAAGTTCGAGTGCCCGCGGCCCTTGCACAGCGATCTGTCCGAAATCGACACTGGCATTCGTTATGAGCGCCCCTGTT
>JBIKWG010000290.1:0-3484 GCA_044356425.1 Bdellovibrionota bacterium
ACTTGATCGATACACCAGGCCATGTGGATTTCAATTATGAAGTGTCGCGCAGCCTCTCTGCGTGTGAAGGGGCGCTCCTGGTTGTTGATGCGTCGCAGGGGGTAGAAGCACAAACGCTCGCGAATGTGTACCTAGCGATTGAAAACGACCTAGAGATCGTGCCGGTTATTAATAAGATCGATCTACCGAATGCCGATCCAGCTCGCGTAAAGGAAGAGGTTGAATCGGTTATTGGGCTAGATACCTCAGACTCGCTGCTGATTAGCGCTAAGACGGGCATCGGAATTAATGATCTGCTTGAGGCTATAGTGAAGAGGGTTCCTGCGCCTACACGTGGTTCTCCAAGCAGTCCACTGCGAGCGCTGGTATACGACTCATGGTTTGACCCATATGTGGGAGTTGTAGCACAGGTTCGAATTATCGATGGCGTCTTACGGCCAGGGGATAAGGTTCGGTTTCTGTCGAATGGCGCCGAGTACGACGTGTACAAGCTTGGTGTTTTTACCCCGCATGCTCAAGAAGTGGATGAACTGATAAGCGGACATGTAGGTTATTTCTCAGCGTCGATTAAGAATCTTCGCGATGTGCGTATCGGTGATACCGTTACCTCTGTAAGAGATCCAGCGACCGAGCCGTTGCCAGGATTTAAAGATGTTCGTCCGATGGTCTTCGGGGGGCTCTTTCCCGTGGACGCAGACGACTACGCTAACCTCAAGAGTGCGCTTGAGAAGCTGAGCTTGAATGATAGTGCCTTTACCTTCGAGCCCGAGACCTCCGCTGCGCTTGGGTTCGGTTATCGCTGCGGATACCTAGGTCTGCTGCACATGGAGATAGTGCAAGAGCGTCTTGAGCGCGAGTTCCAGCTCAACCTCATAACGACTGCTCCATCGGTGGTGTATAAAGTCGTGCTGACAAACGGATCCGTTTTAGACGTAGACAATCCGTCAAAGATGCCTCCAGTGAGCGAGATTGAGCGTATTGAGGAACCGATCGTTCAGGCTACGGTGCACTGTCCAAAAGAGTTTATTGGAAACGTAATTAAGCTCTGTGAAGAGCGGCGCGGCGTTCAAGAGAATATTTCTATTCACGGCTCTGAGCGGGCGGTAATTGTTTACCGACTGCCCCTAAATGAGATTGTGCTTGATTTTCACGATCGACTTAAGTCATTGACAAAAGGTTACGCATCATTTGATTACGAGATCGTGGGGTATACTGAGTCTGACCTTGTAAAGTTAGACATTAAGTTGAACGGCGACAACGTCGATGCCCTGAGTATCATAGTTCACAAGGATAAGGCCTTCTATCGAGGGCGTGATCTTACTGAGAAGTTAAAGGAGATCATTGACCGACAGATGTTTGAGATCGCGATCCAGGCTGCAATTGGAGCAAAGGTGATTGCGCGAAGCACGGTGAAGGCCCTTCGTAAAAACGTTACTGCTAAATGCTACGGAGGAGATATCTCTCGAAAGCGCAAGCTTTTAGAGAAGCAGAAAGAGGGTAAGAAACGGATGAAGCAGGTGGGTAAGGTTGCGATTCCACAAGAGGCGTTTCTTGCAATCTTGAAATTAGGCGATGACAAGTAACGATGATTTTCAGGGTGAGGGGACAGGTGATATCGCAACAGTGCGGGTCATTACCGAACGTCCTTCTCGATTGTTTGCAGTCGGTGATATTCACGGCTGCGCTGATGAGCTCCAGGCGCTCTTACGGGCGCTCGTGGATAAAGAGAAGCTTTCTTCCTCCGATCAGGTTGTATTCTTAGGGGACTACGTTGATAGAGGTCCGGCAACCAAGGATGTCATCAGTCAGCTACTAGAATTTAAGATTCGGCACCCTAAAACAGTTTTCTTGAGGGGTAATCATGAGGACATGCTCCTCGATTACTTGGGGTTCGGCGGTCGGCTGGCAGAGAGCTGCCTGATTAACGGTGGTGAAGAGACCTTTGATAGCTACCAGGTCAATCCCCTACAGCCCATCGCGGATGTGGTATCCCAGATGCCGGTTGATCACCTCAACTTTCTGGTGAACCTGGAGCTAGCGGTTTCTTTAGCAGAGTTTCTCTTCGTTCATGCGGGAATAAATCCGTTTAATCCCCTTGATAAGCAGCTTGTTCGTGATGTTATGTGGATACGCCGCGAATTTACGACTTTTGAGCACAATCTGGGCAAGACGGTCGTTTTTGGCCACACCCCATTTGAGGATGTTTTTTTGCATCTTCCCTTTAAGATCGGCATAGATACGGGCCTGGTCTATGGAAACAAGCTCTCGGCTGTTGAGCTGGTTCATGGCACCTTGTATCAGGTGGATCGTGGCAATTCATCAATTCAGCAGAGCTCTCTGCGGCAGCGCTTAGACAGTAGACCTAAATAGCTGTTTATCCTATGGTAGAGGGGCTTTGGCGCACGGGTTATGACCTAGTGCAAGTAGCGTGTTAGCCGCACATGTAGAGCAGGCGATAGCGCCGACTTGTTGGGCTCAAAACCAAAAAAGGATCAACAGAAGGAGTTTTATGGCCAAACCAGGCGTTGGAATGATCGGTCTCGCGGTGATGGGCTCAAATCTTGCCCGTAATATTGAGAGCCGCGGCTTCCCAGTTGCAGTTTACAATCGCAGTAGCGATGTAACCAAAGAATTCATGAGCAAATTTGGAACTCGTGATGGCAAGTCGACTGGTTTCGTAGCTTCTTACTCGATGGAAGAGTTTGTGCAGAGCATGGCGGCTCCGCGGCAGATCTTCATAATGATAAAAGCTGGGCCTCCTGTGGATGCAATTATCGAACAGCTCGTTCCGCTGCTCGACAAGGGTGACATTATTATCGATGGCGGAAATGCCTATTTCAAAGACACTATCAGACGTGAGCAGTACCTCGAAACAAAGGGGATTAATTTTCTAGGCATCGGAATTTCAGGCGGCGAAGAGGGTGCTCTTAAGGGGCCAAGCCTTATGCCAGGTGGTCCGCGTGAAGCATGGCAGATAGTTGCTCCTTTGCTTGAGAAGATTGCTGCCGTTGCTGATGAGCCGTGCACAAATTACGTAGGACCGGATGGTGCTGGGCACTTTGTAAAGATGGTGCACAACGGCATTGAGTACGGTGATATGCAGCTTATTGCCGAAGCATACGATATTTTGCGTAATGTTGTTGGGTGTACGCCAGAGGAGCTAGCGCAGATTTTCCGCTCATGGAATGCAGGGGTTCTCTCGTCGTACCTGATTGAGATAACTGCCAAGATATTCGATAAGAAGGATCCTGACGGTCATGGGCACCTAGTTGATAAGATCCTTGATAAGGCAGGTCAAAAAGGCACTGGCACATGGACTGCGCAGATTGCTCTAGAGCTTGGGGTGTCGATTCCAACTATCTCTGCGGCGGTTGATGCGCGTACCTTGAGTAGCTTGAAGGATACGCGCATAGAGGCATCCAAGAGCTTCTCTGGGCCTGCGGCTTCAGATTTCACTGGGGATAGAGAGTCGTTTATTCAAGCG
>JBIKWG010000068.1:0-12122 GCA_044356425.1 Bdellovibrionota bacterium
CAGAGACCGCGCGCCAATGCTTTAAACTACTAATTACACCATCATCACTCCGTAGCTGTGTGAAAGAGTGGGGTGAGAAGTTAGAAAGAAAGGGCCTAAGGGGATGGTGCTGCTCATCTTTATGTCCACAAGCACACGGTTTGTTAGTTCTTGCCGGGAATTGATAGCGATCGCCGTCGACCGTAATTCGCCTGAAACTCGCTTTCTCAGAGACCGCGCGCCAATGCTTTAAACTACTAATTACACCATCATCACTCCGTAGCTGTGTGAAAGAGTGGGGTGAGAAGTTAGAAAGAAAGGGCCTAAGGGGATGGTGCCGCTCATCTTTATTTCCACAAGCACAGGGTTTGTTAGTTCTTGCCGGGAATTGATAGCGATCGCCGTCGACCGTAATTCGCCAGTCTCGCTCGAGAGTCATAACGGTCGTATTCTTGATAAAAATTTTGTGGTTCAAACGGCTCTCTTGTTGCTCTTCCTGTTCCTTCTCCTAAGATTTATCCTCGTCCGTCTGGTAATCCCGCATCTGCACCGGCCTCCGCTGGCTCCTTAAGTCGGACCCTGCGCGTTGATTGATCTGTGCCCTGCAATAGGTGACCGCAAAGTGTTCCCGGCATTGTTCCAACGAACTGTTGCAGGTGCAGTAGTATTGGCATGAAGGGAAGGTCTCATCGCCGGCAATGCGCTCGCTTATGATATAAGACGAGCGTCAACGGGACTTAGGCTCGTTGCGCAGACTTTTTTGAATTCACCTTAAGACGCCGTGTTCGCCAGATAAGCCGTCTGTTTTAGCGACCAATAAGGGCTCAGTAATCTTGCTCTTTATCCGTTATCTCGGCGATATCCGAGCGCTTTCGTCTCTTGTCAACCAAGGTAGGCGGACAGGTAGGTAGCCATTTAAAAGATGAGCTAAAAAAGGGGAGCATTCATTTATTGCCTGTTTGACGAGCTTGTGCGAAGGTTTGGCGCCCGAAATATTTTTTGTACAATCTGTTAATGAGGTTATCATGAGCGGCCTGGCCCAGGTGTTTCAGATTCCAGAGCTTAAGAAGCGACTGCTGTTTACTATCTCGATGTTAGCGGTCTACCGCTTCGGAGTGTTCGTTTCGACTCCTGGTGTAGATGTTGAGGCCATTCGCCGCATGTTCGAAGATAACGCGAACACGCTCTTTGGCCTCATAAACCTCTTCTCGGGAGGCGCACTTGAGCAGTTCTCTATATTTACGCTCGGTATATCCCCTTACATTACGGTTTCGATCATTATTCAACTTCTTTCGCCCAGCATTCCGCACCTTGAAAATCTTAAAAGAGAAGGTGACGCAGGTCGAAAGGTAATTACCCGCTATACGAGGCAAGGCACGATCGTTCTGGCTCTATTTCAGAGCTTTATGATTGCGCGAGCACTAGAGTCTCGCGGGCTTGCAACGCCAAGTCTGTCGTTCGAGCTAATAACGATGATTACACTGACAGCAGGCACTGCTTTTATCATGTGGCTCGCAGAGCAGATCACTGAGCGCGGGCTTGGAAATGGCACGAGTGTTATAATTTTTGCTGGTATTGCGGCGCGTATGCCCTCAGTATTCGGCTCAACCGTAGAGCTCGCCCGAACCGGCGAAATCTCTCCGTTTGCAATCCTATTCCTGCTGGCTTTCTCGCTGCTCACAATCTACGGCATCATTTACGTAGAGCGCTCGGTACGCAAGATTCCCGTTCAGTATCCGCGGCGAATGGTTGGAAAGCGTATGACGCAGGCTCAGACTCAGTACATGCCGCTCAAGCTAAATATGACCAGCGTTATTCCGCCGATATTTGCTTCGGCAATCATGATGCTTCCGGCAACTATCATGACGGTGATTCCTGGCGCTAATATGTCTGTCTTTGCCAAGTTCTTTACCCCTGGGGCATTGGGCTACGAGCTGCTGTTCGTGACGTTAATTATCCTATTTGCATTCTTTTACACCGCGGTGGTTTTTAATCCAACCGAGGTTGCTGAGAACTTAAAGAAGAATGGGGGCTTTATTCCGCTTGTGCGAGCTGGGCAGGAAACAGCCGATTATCTGTATGGAATTCTAAATCGGTTGACTCTGTGGGGAGCCGTCTACCTCAGTGCAATTTGTGTGATCCCGCAAGCAGTATATATAAATTTGGGAGCTTCTCAGTTCGCCTACGTTTTTGGCGGCACGGCTGTTCTTATCGTTGTGGGAGTAACCCTGGATACTGCATCTCAGATTGAGTCGATGCTGGTAGCGCGCAATTACGAAAACTTCATGGCGCGCTCAACCAAGCAGCGTGGTGGTATCAGCGCAATGGGTGGTGCTCGCGGCCGCTTGCTGCGTCGTTGAGTTGCCTAGCAAGTTTTGTAGTTCGGAAAGAAGAGGCCGATTTATGAGAGTAGTTCTGTTAGGACCACCAGGAGCAGGCAAGGGCACTCAGGCAGCGCTTATAAGCCGAAAGTTCTCTATTCCACACATCTCGACCGGTGAGATATTGCGCGAGCAGGTAGCCTCAGGATCGCCCCTAGGGCAGCGCGTAAAATCGGTCTTGGATGCCGGTGAGTTGGTAAGTGATGAGCTGGTTATGGAAGTAGTGGCTGCGCGTCTGCTACAGCCTGACTGTGCAAACGGATTCTTACTTGATGGAGTGCCGAGGACGGTAGTGCAAGCCGAGATCCTGTCGCGGCTACTTGCTGAGCGTGGCCAGAGCCTCTCTGGGGTCGTTCAGATTTCAGTGCCCGAGGGTGTGCTGCTTGACCGCATTAAGCAGCGTGGCGGGTCTTCAGCTCGGTCAGATGATACCGAGGAAGTTGCTGCTCGTCGTTTACAGGTCTATTGGGCACAGACGGCGCCAGTTGCCAGCTACTACCGAGAAACCGGGGAGTTGCACGAGGTGGACGGGGTTGGTTCGGTAGAAGAGGTTTTAGCTCGCATCCTAGCCGCCCTGTAGCTGCCAGTAGCGGCAGTATGCCCCTAAAAACTCGCCAAAAGCGATTGTTCGGGGGCTGGAGGGCTTGTAAAGGCGGTGGAAATATGTAGAATCTGGCGTCCTTGAGTTGGACGTCCAGAGTCCTGGTCTCTTAAGAATGTTGTGGATAAATACCACAGCATTTACACCGGGGGCCGGCTACCAGGCACATCGAATAAAAGATTTGATGTGTGCTAAATTAGCTGAGCTAGTCGCTTTTTGACGTAGCGTTTAACGTTTTTTGGAGATGATGTTGTGAAGGTCCGAGCCTCTGTCAAGCCCATCTGTGGCTACTGTAAGGTAATCAGGCGTAAAGGCAAGGTCTATGTATTCTGCAGCCGAACGCCCAAGCATAAGCAGCGTCAAGGTTAATTTGTTCTAGGAGTTAGTGCATGCCACGTATAGCAGGTGTCGACCTTCCACGTAATAAGCGAGTTCTTCGAGGTCTGACCTACATTTTCGGTGTTGGTCTCTCAAAGTCGAAGCTGATCCTCGCAGAGGCGGGAATCGATGAAACAACCCGAACTGACAACCTCACTGAAGAGGAAGTTGATAAGATTCGCAAGATCATTGAGCGGCGCGAAAAGGTAGAGGGAGATCTTCGCCGAGAGGTGCAGGCTTCTTTGAAGCGGCTTATGGACCTCGGTTGCTACCGCGGCTTAAGGCACCGTAAGAACCTTCCAGCTCGTGGTCAGCGAACTCGCACCAATGCGCGCACTAGGAAGGGTCCTCGTCGTGCTCCGATTACTGGTAAGAAGGCAGCTACTAAGACTTAGTAGCACGAGAGGCTAGAAAGGCTAGGATTTAAATGGAAAGCTTAAAGCCCTAAAAGCTTTAAGCAAAAGTTGAGCAAATATCAAGGCTCATCGACTAAGGAGTTGTTTGTGGCAGAAGCACGTGGAAACAGCGCAGGCGCTGTAAAGAAGAAGAAGGTAAAACGGAACGTACCAGTGGGTGTTGCTCACGTTCACGCGACCTTCAACAATACTATCGTTACTATCACCGATCCAGCAGGAAACGTGATCGCCTCGTCTAGTTCGGGTGCTAATGGTTTTAAAGGCTCAAGGAAGTCAACTCCTTTTGCAGCTCAAGTCGCTGGTGACACCGCAGCTCGTAAGGCAAAAGAAGCAGGTGTTCGCACCGTAAGCGTTCGTATCAAGGGTCCGGGCTCGGGACGTGAGTCAGCTCTTCGTGCTCTGCACCTTGCAGGGCTCCAAGTAACCCTCATCAAAGATATCACACCAGTGCCGCACAACGGGTGCCGGCCACGTAAGAGTCGTCGAGTTTAATTAGAAGGATAAGAGACATGGCAAGGTATTGCGGAGCAGTTTGTAGGTTGTGCCGACGTGAGGGAGAGAAGCTCTTCCTTAAAGGTGAGCGTTGCTACACTGGTAAGTGTTCAGTTGAGAAGCGAGAGGGCGGTCCGGGCCAACATGGTCGTGGGCGCCAGGCGTTTTCAAACTTTAAGATTCAGCTTCGGGCAAAGCAGAAGGTAAAGCGTTCGTACGGTATTCTTGAGAAGAAGTTCCGCGGCACCTTCGAAGAGGCAGCAAGCTCCAAGGGTGTTACTGGAACTGAACTACTCGTTCTTCTTGAGCGCCGATTAGACAACGTAGTTTACAAGCTCGGTTTCGGGTCTTCACGAGCACAGGCTCGTCAGATAGTTAACCACGGACACGTTTTGGTGAACGGCAGGCGAGTGTCGATTCCTTCATACAGCGTTTCTCCAGGAGATGTTGTAGAGGTAGCTCAGCGTAGCAAGCAGAACCCACTTGTAGTTGCTGCAATGGAAGCAGCTAAGTCACGTATCATCCCTGAGTGGTTGGCGCTTGATCAGGCAGCAGTGAAGGGCACAGTTAACGCTCTGCCAACACGCGAGCAGCTACCGTCTACCTTCAGTGAGCAATTGATCGTAGAACTGTACTCGAGATAGTAAGTTGAAGGGCGAACCGTTGCGCGCACCTACGTTGCGCTGGTAGTGGTTCTAGGTTTAGGCATTTTACGGATTGGGGAATAGGGCATGAAAAAGGTCAGTCTAAAGGACTTGATAAGGCCGAGCAAAGTTGAAGTTGAAGGTGCTACTGCAGATAGCCGTTACGGCAAGTTTGTGGCTGAGCCCCTTGAGCGTGGCTACGGAATGACGATCGGAACAGCTATCCGACGCGTGTTACTCTCGTCGTTGCAGGGCGCGGCTATTACTTCGATTCGAATCGATGGTGTTTCACATGAGTTCTCTACCATAGCTGGTGTTGCAGAAGATGTGACAGAGATATCCCTCAACCTAAAAGAAGTTGTTCTTCGGCTTGAGGACAAGGAAGAGGCTATTCTTCATGTTGAAGCTCAGGGTCCGTGCAAGCTAACAGCTGGCATGTTCCAGGGAGATCCTGCCGTAGCTGTATTGAATCCTGACTTAGTGATCGCAACTCTCGGAGAAGGTGCTTCACTTACAATGGAAGTCACTGTTAAGGTTGGACGTGGATACGTTCCAGCAGAGAAGAACAAGACTGAGGGAGCTGCTGTCGGCACGATCTTCATTGATTCCATATTCTCGCCAGTTCGTCGAGTCAACCTTGCAGTTACCAATGCGCGTGTTGGTCAGCGAACTGACTATGACAAGCTAACGATGGAGATCTGGAGCAACGGAAGCATCGACCCACGGTCTGCAGTTGCTCAATCAGCTCACATCTTGGTTGACCAGCTCGGAATCTTCGTAGGAGAGGACCTGATCGTTGAGCGAGAAGAGCCGAAGAGCGAAGAGCCATCAAGGCGTTGGAATGAGAACTTATTCCGTCGCATCGATGAGCTTGAGCTTAGCGTTCGTTCGGCAAACTGCCTTGAGAATGCAGACATCAAATATATCGGCGAGTTGGTTCAGAAGAGCGAGGCAGAGATGTTGCGCACTAAGAACTTTGGACGTAAGTCTCTCAATGAAATCAAAGAGATCCTCAACGAGATGGGTCTCTCGCTTGGTCTAAAGCTCGAGGAGTTTCCCGCTCGTCGCGAGCTCGACCAACTGAAGGAACAAACCGATCACTAAAGGAAGGATCAATAAAAGAGGTGTAGTATGAGACATGGAAAGGGTCTGAGGAAGTTAAGCAGGACCTGGAGCCATCGCCGCTCCTTGTTGCGAAATTTGGCAACGTCGTTCATCAAGCATGAGCGCTTTGAGACTACTGTGGAGAAGGCAAAAGAGCTTCGTCCAGTCGTTGAGCGTCTTATAACACTTGGCAAGAACGATAATTTGGCATCTCGTCGTCAGGCGTACAGCTACCTTCTCGATAAGGCGGTTGTGCACAAGCTTTTCGCTGATGTTGGTCCGCGTTGCAGCAGTCGTGCTGGCGGTTACACTCGCATCGTTCGCACTCGCGTACGGCACGGCGATGCAGCTCAGTTAGCGGTTATTGAGCTGGTTGATAAGGCTACCAGCGTTGAGGGCACTGATAAGAAGGCAGCCCCTAAGAAGAAAGCTGCTGCTAAGAAGCCCGCAAAAGCTCCAGCAGCAAAAGACGCGGCAGCAAAGAAAACTAAGGCAGCTCCTAAGGCAAAGAAAGCTGATAGCGAAACAGCTTCAGCGTAGCCTTAAGAAGTAAGCGACGGAGACACCTGTCACCGTATACGGCGCTCGGTTTGAGCATCTTTTCTAACGCGGGTCAGCAGCAGGGCATACGCTCGGCATGTAAGACTCGCGGCACGAAAAGGGTGTTCGGGCCGGGCGCCGTTTCGTTTTTGTTTCTCAAGCGCCGATAGATTTTATATGAGTCATCATTTAGCCAGCACGCGCTCTCACGGGCGGTTGTAAATGTGCCGCTTCAATCCAAGCCTGTTTGCCGCATACATTACTCTCGCTGAAGGCGCATCTTAAAGAGCATTCAAAGCAGAGCGAGTTGGCTAGCTCTTGCTAGCGTATTGTTGACGCGAGAAGACATCGGTTGTAGCGCCTTTTAGACAGATTTAGAGGGTGTGCTGCACTCTGTAACCTAGGCGCATGCTGTGCTGTTGAAAGATGCTGCTGCGCACCTGCTTGTGTAAGCTTACTGAGGCGTTCTGCCGGGCTGCGCGCTTCGAAAGTGAGCACCGTTAAAATGAAGGGTTGGGGGGCGAGTCCTGTTTGAAAAGGCCATCACAGCTTTTAATACAGGCAATAGATCGAGCTGCAAGCGTGAGCTAGGGGCGTTTCCTAGTGCGGTCGGCTTTGCGCACCTTTACCAGCACCTGATCTCTTATTTAACATGGCAGAATAAGAGCCGTCGTTGAGAATAGCTGCCGGGTAGCTTCGTTAGCGATATGAGCCTTTGTGAGCGCCGGCAAACGGATGCAGCCAGCCGCTAGATCTGGCTAGGGCAGGGCACCCTGTGCAGGCATGCCTCTGTAGCCTCGGCTGTGACCGTCCGCCTAGGTCGGCCCACTAAGGGTCATTAGCCACGGCCGGCCTGGCGTTGCAGCGTCAAGGGCCCCAAACCGCTGGCGGTTACGCTAGCTTTCTGTTATCAGGATTACGGCATCGGGTGAGGAGAACTAAGATGGCTGATAAGAGACCGTTTGCGCAGGGCAGCTCAATAGTGCAGCTAGGAGGCTCTGTGCTCGACCTGGTAAAGTCTAATCCTGTTGAGGCTCTCAGTACCCTTGAGCAATACGTTGAAGCGCTAGCGGTGTGGCAGGTGGCTCTTACAGCGTGCCTAGAAGATGGCCACGAGCTGACCCAAGAAGACCGAGAGCTGTTGCTGGCCATAACAGAGCAGCACACTCAGATCGTAGCCGCCGCAGCCGAGCTTAAGGGCGATACCGAGGATTCAATGCGAAACCTCAACAGCTGGGTAAAAGGGATCCGTGGATACGCCGATGCATTGCTCCCCAGGCGGATTAGTACGATAAAGCCTAAGCAGGGTTAATTCTGGAGAAAAACCGATGGCGCGAGCTCTTGTCTGTTTGATGTGCGTGGTTGTGGTGAGTGGGTGTGGATACACCTTTCGTGGAAGCGGCACTGTCTTGCCCCCAGATGTTAAAAAGATCTACATCCCATCAGTAGAGAACAACTCTACACAGATTGGGCTTGGTGACGTGCTCACTAACGCCCTGCGCGAAGAGTTCGAAAGCTACGGTGCAGTGTCAGTTGTCGAGCGTCAAAGCGAAGCTGATGCTGTGCTTAAGGTGCAGGTGGTAGATGTCAAGCAATCAACCAGCGCTACTCGGTCTAACTCAAACACCTCACTCCAGATGGATACGACGCTGTTCGTTGCTGGTGAGCTGCGAAGGGTGTCAGGCCCGTTGCTGTGGCGCGAAAGCCGACTTCGTGTTACCAAGACCTACGGTGCCGATCAGAGCGCCGTTGTGGCGTCTTCGCCCGATTTCGCTTCGGGCTCAATCTCTAGCCGAGATCTTGCGGGGCTAAGTAGCCGTGAAATATCTCGTGGGCAAGAGCAAGATGCCCTTGGCAACCTGGCAATCGAGGCGGCGCGCCAAGTCTATGATAAAGCTGTCGCGCCTGATTTTTAGTCACTGCTAATACGTCGGCGCGCTGTGCACACCGACCCAATGTGCACACCGACCCACTGGGTCACACATGTAACAAATGCTAAGAGGAGTTTCTATGCTAGAAACGAACGTTGAAGAGATTAATGGCGCATTCGGCGCTGCAAAAAACCTGAATTCTGCATTGAAGAAGTTCTTGCGCGTTGAGGGCACTAGCAGCCCGCAGGTAAATGCCTTTGCCAAAGAGATGCGCGGCGCTGTAGCACGTGGCCGGCCTGAGGTTGTGCGTAGCTTTATTGAGAAGAACTTCCCAAAGCGCGAGGTGTATTTTCTGGGTGTGGCGCGCTATGCCCATGCCGAGCTTTTTGAGGCGACGATCGGCGAGATATTCAACAGCTACGCAGACGATTTTAACGCCACCTATGAGAAGAGTGAGGCTGGCATCGTGGTGACTGATGCCGCAGCCTTTGCGCGTATCGTAGCGAGTGTGCTTGAAGTGATTGAATCAAAGCTTGCTGCCGCTACATTGCCTGCATCAAATTTTCTGCGAAATGCTTTCCTGATCTCAATCTTTGAACCAGCGGTGCTTGCTGAGGTGCTTAAGGTGGTAAAGAAGTGACAGCTTCTACTTTTTCCCGCCTTTTTTAGGCGAGCTTTCCAGTAGGGTAGCGCTAATAATCGGTTCCAGATTGCCTGCTTCTTTGAGGGCTTGGGCATCTACGTTGGATACGATGTAGCTGCGCAGCTTGTCGGCGAGGGCTGCAGCATCTCGGGTATTTGAGAGGGCGTTGTTGGCCTTAGCTTGTGATATTCCAGCTGACGAAGCGCGGACGAACTCCATATTAGACGAGATCGCATCGCGGGCTTTACCGAGCGCTGCCATATTAGCCCGGATAGTTGCTCGCAGCTTCTTAGCATCCGCAGCAAGCCGCAGGGCATCAGCGCGTGACTTAATGCTTCGACCTGAGCCGAAAACGTCGTTAAACGATCCCGACTCGCCTGGCTCTTCGGTGGTGCCGCCGCCGCCGCTTGAGCCAGATTTTCGCAGCTTGATGGTGCCCGATTTGTCGCCGAGCATCGTTGAGACCCCGCGGCCCCCGACTAAGGTGATGTCATTTACTCCATCTTTATTTGCGTCGAAGACGGCGACTTCCTTCACGCCTTTAGTAGAGGTGTAGCTCTCTCCGACACTGAATACTTTGTTGCCTTGGTTTAGGAGGACGGAGGTGGTTTGCTGCGCAGCCTCCGGGGATAAGGCAATGTTTACACCGGCTGTGGAATTGGTTGCGGTAAAGGATTTTAAAAGGGTTGGTGAGCCCGATTGTGGAGCACCAGGTTGATATACGCTGCTTCCCTCAAATATCCTTATCTCGTTGTTATCGCCCGACCCCGCAAAGACCTCGGCCTTGCCATCGCCATTAATGTCTGCCGTTGCCAGGGTAGGCGGTGTCCATGAACCAAACCCGTACCACCCTCGAATTAATCCAAGCGAGGATTGCGCAAGGTGCTCATAGGCCCAAATATATCCAGTATTTTCCGTGAAGATTATCTCTGATTTCCCATCGCCATTTACATCGCCCATCGCAACAGTCGTTGGCATGGGGCCGCCCCAGTCGAGCCGAGCTTCCGGAGAGTATTTAAATGTGCCATTCCCATTTCCGAGAATCGTACCCACGAACCCGTTGTCGCTAGAGTTTCCGGCTGATGCCATCGTCAAATCCAGCTTTCCATCGCCGTTCAAATCACCGATTGCAAGATTCACGCCGCCCGTATAGACCGCACCCACGTGCCAGCTGCCAGCCGTATAAAATGCAGTCATATCGTTGTTGCTAAGGTCTGATCCCCGAAGGATCTTAACCTGGCTGGCCCCCGGCGTAGCGGTTAATTGGCCCACTGCAATGTCGGTTTTACCGTCGCCGTCAAGATCTCCTGTCGCAATCGATATTGCGTCGCCCGTGAAAGGGCTACCCTGCATATTAATAGTCAAGCCCTTGATGGTTAAGGTTGAGCCTGATGCAGTAATAGTCTCTTCAACGCCGTCACCATCAATGTCGCCAAGAGCGACTCGCACTCCGGCAGTAACTCCCGCCGCTGTTTCAGTATAACTCTCTTCAAGCCCCGTAGCCGCATTTTGAATCGAAACATACGTAGATCCCGATGCAACACCTACTGCCATGCGGAGCGTTGTTTCAGTCGCTACCAGGTCGCTTAGACCGTCAGCATTAACATCAGCAACTTTAAGCTCTGCACCCGCCCCTAGTGACGAAGCTGTTGAGGTCGCAGCAGCGAATGTGCCGTTTCCGTTGCCCTGCACAATTGCTATTCCAGCACGATTTGTGAAGGTGGCAGCGATATCCATACTGCCATCATTGTTGTAATCGAGAGCCGCAATATCGAAGGTTTCAGCCGTGCTTCCTAGCAGGGTGATAGATGCAGTAGTGCTATTCTTAAAGCTGCCCGCTCCATTGCCTAAAAGCACAGTCAGGCTGTTGGCAGATACATCAGTAGCAACAATCTCAGCAGCACCGTCGGCGTCAAAGTTTGCTGCGATAATCTTATCAGCTCGGCGCGCCCCTAGTTCATAACTTGCGATATTAGTCTTAAAGGTTCCGTTTCCGTTACCTGTAAAAATGCCAATCCGATTGTTGATAACATCGTTGTAAATAATATCTTTCTTTGAATCACCATCGTAATCAGCATAGGCGAGGCTGGTGATGCGCCCACCGGTTGTGGCGGGTGTTAGAGAGATTGCGGTTTTAAATGTTCCGTTGCCATTACCGAGAGCCAGAGAAACAGAGCCCGCCGCGCCGTTAGCCGTGATGATATCGTCATAGCCATCGCCGTTGGTGTCGGTTACAAGGACATCCTCTGCAACAAAATCCGTAGCTGGTGTAAACGTTGCCTTGGCAGAGCCAGCATTTGTTAGCAAGCTAAAGGTCACCCCTAGCGCATACGTGCCAGCACCACTTCCGAGGAAGATTGTTGCTTCGTTAGCCCAACTTGAAGCCGTCCCGTCATAAAACGCTGCTCTGCCCGTTGCGATAAGATCTTGATTGCCATCCTGGTTAAAATCACCATAGCCAAAGTCGCCGTAATTACCGGCGCTAAGAATCTGTCCTTGAGAGAATGTGCCGTCGGCTTTCAGCGAGACAGCGAGAACGTCTGAGTTGTTATCAGAGTTAGTGTCGCCAGTAGCGAGTGGGCCAACGCCAGTGCCGAACCCAGCATCATACGTAACAGCATCAGCAAACGTCCCGTCTGCATTTCCGCTGTATAGAAAGACTCCAGCATCTGTTGTGAGCAGCAGATCGGTCTTTGTGTCATCAGTGAATTGTCCACTTACAAGAGTTGCATTTGCGGGATTAGTTATCCCTACTGTTGCTAAGACGTCTGTTGTTGCGAACGTCCCTTCAAGTTTTCCGTTCCCTAGAAATGTCGCGATACGCGTTGAATAACCTCCTGTCGAATCGTAGTAACCGGCAACAAGGATGTCTTTTGTGCCGTCGTTGTTTATGTCACTGACGGCAATAGATGTGTTGTAACCGCCGGCAGGTTTCCAATAATTGCCGCCCCACCAAATACTTGTTGCCGCAGCAAAAGTTCCATCTCCGTTTCCAGTCATTATCATCGCTTGCGCATTGCCATAGTCTAGTGCAGCAACAAGGTCTATATTGCCGTCCCCGTTAATATCTGTT
>JBIKWG010000069.1:0-12042 GCA_044356425.1 Bdellovibrionota bacterium
ATAGGAGGAGGTGCCTGAAAGTCTGGAATTCCTTGAGACTTCATGATGTCTTTGATTGAGTGCTCGTCTTGGATGAATGCGATGATTCGCATCTGTGCTTTGCACTTGGGGCACTCTAGGAGCTTAGCGCGCTCGCCTCTGCGCCTACAGGAATACCGTCCATAGTACCTGGTCAGAGACTCGTAGGTTTTCGGAATATGAACTGAGAGCGCTGCCAAAAACTCCAGAGCGTCGAATTCGTGAGCAGCTCCATCCTTAGTGGTATAGGTAACGATGTCGTCTTGGATTGCGAGCTTTTCTAAGGATAATGGAGCTCGTTCGATGTAGCGAGCAACGAACTGTTCGCTTTCTTTGTCGTGGAACGGGTCACCCATCCAGACGCCAAAGCCAGTGTAATCCTGAGAGAGGATCTGTGCTGCGTCATCGTCAGAGATAAGTTCTCGCTTGTGAAGCTGAGAGAGGACTCGTTCAGCGAAGGCTTGCTCGATTGCGTTAAGGTCTACCTCAGCGAACCTTGTCAAGACACCGTCCCTCCAGTATCCGTCAGTCCCGTGCAGCCGACAGGTAACAAGCAGCGACTGGATCTTGCCCACATACTCTGCTCCAACCTCCGTCAAGCAGAAGAGCCAGTTCTTTGGCGCCATGGGAATGGCACGGAGCGCGCGCTCAAGATGGTTGGTATCAATCGGAAGTCGCTGCTGCGTGTGGTGTCGTTCCCGTCGTTACGTTCATGGTTACTCCTTTACTTCAATAATTTGCACTTACGCATAACGTGTCAGTGACCGGGCGCTTTAGCGATCCGCTCCAGTGTTATGTTATCCCGGAGCGAGCCGCGCGTCTCTCCGCTAAATCGAGAGTCGAGGCGTCCCCTTACAGGACACGCGAGCGATGGAGGATTAGATACTTACGAAATACGCACTAAAATGTGATTGATATCCTTGCACATTAGCATCACACCAAGCCCTTCCTAAATGCTTCAGCACTAGAGACCTCGTCAGAAGGTGTAAAGAGCAGTTAAGGTGGATTCGATTTCAAAATCCTGTCTGGCTATCGGACTATCATTTATAGCGCCGCTGTAAAATTCCACCCCTGAACTGAATATAAGTTGAAAGTCCTCGTTAAAAATATGTCGGTAAATGCCCTGAATGCCCGTTGAGCGATAGCCTCCACTCAGATCAGTTTCTTCCATTCCAGATGTTTGAGCGTCTGACGCCGGAACGCCAAAATCTTTATTAATAAAGTGTCCGTTTCCGAAAGTCGAAAAGGCGTAGACCTCTGGACCTGAGCCATCCTTGGAGTCGCCGAATCTGTGTCCGGCCGCAAGAACCCCAAGTAATCCGAAATCACTCTCTCCTGCAAGAGTTAAGGCGCCCAACCAGTTTCTCCAGTTGTCGTCAAGGGCATAACGGGCTTCAAGGAACCCTACAATATGAGAATCTCTCTTTTCGATTCCATCCAACCTCCCGTCTTCAGAATCATCAGGATCAAGTCCAGCCTCGTATCTTGCGCCCCCTTCAACCAGTAGTCGTTCACTCGCCAAGCCCCTCACTCCCAGTTTCGTGCCTTCCCAGAAAAAAATTGAGTCATCAACACGATATTGAACCGCCCCTGCCGGCTCTACTCCGACCTCATATTCATCTGAGCCGTCATAGGCACTTTCCCCTTCCACCGAAAGACCGATGGCGAATCCCCAGCCACCCCCTTGTGTAAAGTCAAATACCGACGGCAGGGGAACGATTGGGTCTTTACTCGGGGGCTGTCCTTGGCACATCGCCGTGCTCACGATGCTTACTGAAAGCCCTACGGACATAACAATTATTCGTCCCAAACGTCGAAATGATGATTTTGACATACACACCCCTTCAAGTTCCCAAGTTTTCAAGAGCTGGCCTCGGACTTAGTTCCTCGAAGAGGCGTTTGAGAAGGGAGCAACGCAAGGCCTGCGAACAAAAAAGCGCAGGTCTGTTATAATAGGTATGTTCAGAGATTCTTCGCCAAACATGACTAAGTTGTAGCCCCTTATCAACTTCCGCAGCGGAAACGTGTCAGCCCGGTCCAACCAGTGATTCAAATATTAATTGAGGGCGAAGGCACAAGACAGCCTTAATTCCCCGCGTATGCACAGAAGGTTGATATTTTCCACGAGCGGTTAGAGGTCCAGACGTGTGAAAATAAAACTACGTCACTGTTGGGCGATGGGTCACGGGCAGCCGCACTTTCTCCGGGCTACTTGAACTTAACCTCTGCACTTATTTCGGCTCTTTGCGGTTTCGTGTGCGCAGACGCGCGCTGTTCGACGGTATGATTCGATGTTGTCGCCGGCGACTTACGCGAACATGTCCGTCCAAGTTGAAAGGATAACGTTTGGCGCACAGGGCGAAGCGCCTGTGCCGGCAATTGTTAACCTTTTATCTCCCATATCTCCTCTACACACCGCAGCGCTACCCCGCCGTATCTGCTTTCTCTTGCATGCGATTCAAGAGATTTTTCGAAACGAGGTAAATTTTCAAAGTATGCCTGATGAGCAGGGGCGAAAAAGAAACCCAAGGTTTTCGACAATTCAGGAAGAGTTTTGTCAAAAATTTCGGTATCAATTGAGGCTACGTGTTCGACCTTGAACCCCGCTGCGTGGATCGACGATTTATGTGCCTCTACCCCGCCGATTCTAATACGACCTAGTTCACGATAGATGGGAGTTGTAAATTGATCCCACTCGCAATTATCACGAAAGCTCGCAAACAGCACTCGGCCGTTCGGACCTCTGCATTGAAACAGTCTTCTTAAGAATTCAGCGCATTGACTATCTGGCACTCCTGAAAGCGAATACGACATTAGTGCAAGGTCGAATTGAGGTACAGGAAGGCTCTGTTCCATCCGGCCGACGATAACTCGACTTCTTGGAATCTGCTCAGTTGACAATCACCGCCACCTTCAGGCCATCGCGATTTGTGAGAACATGGTTGAGAAGGGTAGTCTTGCCAGCGCCTAGGAATCCCGAGAGGACGGTCACGGGGAGCCGTCGTCTGCGAGCAGTTGGGTTCCTTTTCGACGGACTTTTTTCATCTTGTTTGGTCATAAAAAGCTCCGAGATCCTATATGCAACTAGGTTGCACATGAGTCTCAGATGCGATAGGCTTTTGTCAAGAGAGGGGCCCAAGATGAGAAAAACACAAGCAAGACAAGCTATTGTTGACCTCCTGTCGAAGTCAGACAGGCCAGTACCGGCTCGGGATATCGTGCTTGGCGTTGCGCGGGCCCGACCAGATATCAATAAGTCGACGGTCTATCGCTTCATCAAGAGTTTACTGGAGTCGCAACAGCTCATCTCCATCCCTCTGCCGGGGCGTGGCGCGTTGTATGAATTGCGGCGCGAAGGGGAGCATTACCATTTTAGTTGCGAACGGTGTCAGGAGGTTTTGTGCTTAAATGATACTGAATTGGAGGTGGGGCGGTTAGTTCCAAGGGGCTATACAGTTTTGCCACAGAATCTCGTACTTTCGGGACTATGTCCGAAATGCAGTTAGGTGCGGGACGAAGTGTAGAGGTCTAATCGCGGTTGAGTCTCATGCCAATTGAACCTTTATCGCTTACGGCGTTTTCTTTGGGGCTCCTTCATGCCTTAGAGCCTGGGCATGGCAAGACGTTGATGGCTGGTACTCTGGTCGGCTCGCAGAGGAAATGGCGAGATCCGATCTCCATAGGCGTATCAACCGCGGGCGGTCATGCAATCGGAATTCTAACATTCGTTTCAGCATCATTTTTTGTTGCCCACGAGGTCGCAGCCGAGGAGTTTCGTCATCAGGTAGAGCTGGTAATGGGGGGCGTTGTAGTTGTAATAGCACTTAGCTTGATTGTGCGTATAGTGCGAGCGCGGCGCCGGAAGGGAACAGCCCTTGGAATTGTGCATGAATCGTGTGCTTCGTGTAGTTGCAGTGCGCAT
Organism: Bdellovibrionota bacterium; assembly: GCA_044356425.1. Lineage (GTDB taxonomy): Bacteria > Bdellovibrionota_C > UBA2361 > UBA2361 > OMII01 > OMII01. The sequence continues at coordinate 3,941 of JBIKWG010000069.1, forward strand.
CAAAGTAAAGTTCCTCTCTCTCTGGTGGGATTTCTTATCGGGATAGTTCCGTGCCCGAGCGCAGTTGCGATCTGTCTCTCTGCTACTAGGGCGGGTTCCTACTGGGATGCGATCTTTCTCAGTTCCTTATTTGCGCTAGGGGTTGCGACGACAATTTCAATTCTTGGGGTGACTATCACCCATTCGTCAGGACGTGTAGCTCGATACTTAATCGGGTCGGGAAGGATCTCTCGGTTGATGGAGATCGTAAGTCCCGTCGTCATTTTGGCACTTGGTGTGCTCATGATGGTTCATGCGACATCTCACTAAGGAGGGTGGGCGGACCGCGGAGTGGGCGATGTTCAATCAGCGTGCGCGGAGCTCTTCGAAACGGTCTCACGTGAGTTGGAAGCTAACGTAACTCTATTTGGTGAGGGGGCATCTTCTTTAGTTTGCCGCGCGAAAACCGCTCTTCAATAACTAGGTAAGCTAAGAATATAGGATTGTAATTCAACATCCTGCGGATAGTCGGATCCTTTTAGCTACCATCTGAATTGTTTTTTAGCGTCCATTTATTCTGCTGTTGGAAGAGAAAAGCTTATTGCAACCGAGTTGCGAGTGGCGTAGGCTCCTGATCGAGGTAAGCCTAATGCTCATTTACGACTATCAAGCATCTGTCACCGGCGAAGTTTTCAAGCTTATGCACAGCTCCCCGATCGAACTCACTACATGGGGAGAGTTGGCGCAGCTTATCGGCAAAGAGCTGGGGTAAGCCCGAGGTTCCTGTCGAGCTGCTTAAGAGCGAATGGAAGCGTTTTCCGCTCAACACGGACGTTCAGCTAACCATCTCAGGGTGTTTGGGGACGTTCAACTGCATGAACGTGGTCGCTATTTTTGATTCAACGGGCTCTCAGTGGTTTGGAACTGTCTCAGGTCGAGCGGTGTATCAAGGGCTGATTGATTTCGCTCTTAAAGTCAAATAGCGAGGCGCCGTGAGTCATCTCGGCGACCGGTTTGAGCCTTACCGCAAGCGATGGGTGGCGGATAAGGGCTGTCCCCAGGGAGATGAAGGATCCCATAGGGAATCGAAGTAAGGTGTATTGTTTGGCAACAAGGGCAGAGGATATGGCAGAGAAAAAGATACCAGTAACAGTGCTAACAGGGTTTCTTGGGTCAGGAAAAACCACTCTTCTTAATCACATTCTTACCGCCAATCACGGACGGCGGATAGCGGTAATTGAAAATGAATTCGGAGAGGTTGGTATCGACCAAGAGCTCGTTGTAAGGGCGGAGGAAGAGATATTCGAAATGAATAACGGCTGCATCTGTTGCACCGTGCGAGGCGATTTGATTCGGATCCTCGGTAACCTCATCAAACGCCGAGAAGCTTTTGACCACATTCTTATCGAAACAACTGGAATGGCCGATCCTGGACCGGTAGCTCAGACTTTTTTCGTGGACGAGGAGATGCAGCGGCATCTCTCCCTCGACGGTATTGTGACCATAGTTGACGCGAAGCACGTATGGGAGCACCTCGATTCAAGCGAGGAGGTGCGAGAGCAGATTGCATTTGCCGACTGTATCCTTATAAACAAGATTGACCTAGCGACACCCTTGCAGATTGAAGAGCTGCAGAGTCGTATCAAGAAAATGAATGGAGTAGCCAAGCAATACCTAACCCAAGATTCCGTTATCGATATGGACTGTATTCTTGGGTTGGGTGGATTCAATATTCAACGGGCGCTTGAAGTCGATCCGAAGTTTCTAGAGCCAGAATACCCCTTTGAGTGGGGAGGCGTCTTTGAGATAGCCACGCAGAGATTTTCGATCGAATGCCAGGAGGGGCCAGATCCTTCGATGCGGATTCTGTTGCTGCCGTGTCCTACTGAGGCAGCGTCTGAGCTTGAAGGGGTTCTTAGAGATGCCGTGATCCATTTCTCCGATGACGCTAGAGAGGTGCCTTCTGGTGGTGAGATACGGGGGGGCGGCGAAGCTCTTGAACTTGTCTTTAACCCGAATGGCGCAAGCTCTTACGATGTGCTGTTGAGTACCCCCGGGAGATACGCGCTCTTCACTGAGCACCAGCCGAATGAATTTGACCTTGTAATACGAGCGGACGGTCAGGTCTGTCATCCTCTTCAAGAGCGTCTCTTCAAGCCGGATCATGAGCACGACGACGAGATCTCTTCAGTAGGGCTTGAATTCGAGCAAGATATGGACGCAGAGAAAGTACAGCTTTGGCTCTCGGAGCTTCTCCGGATTAAAGGGAATGACATTTTTCGAATGAAGGGTGTTTTTGCCGTAGCTGGTGAAGATAGGCGATTGGCTCTCCAGGGGGTGCATATGTTGCTAAAGGCGGAGCGACTAGATTCCTGGGGGGCTCGGTCTCGGCGAAGTACCCTGGTATTCATCGGGAGAAACCTTGATAGGGAAGCGTTGAAGGCAGGAATAGAGGAGTGCATATCTTGTGAGTGACGCACTTCCTTTCAAGAAGCTTCGCTGTAAGATTGTTTCACCGGCGACTGATTTTGTCTCAGCAATCCTCTCGGTGAGTGAGGATCTCTGTTTGGTCGGAGATCAATCGGGGACGATATCGGCGATTAGTTTTGGCAACGGCGGGATTGCGTGGCAACGAAAAGCACATGCTGGTGGGGTGAGGGCCGTTGAATTAGTAAAGGGCAGCAATATCTGCGTCTCCGGGGGAGATGACGGGTCTGTTGTAGTCACGGATCTTTCCTCTGGCGAAGAGCTACGACGGGAGTCTCTGAGGACGGATCCACGGCTCTCAGATTGGGTTTCTCATCTTCGATGGTCCACAACCGAGAACACCCTGGCTGCCGCATGCGGTAAACGACTGTTCTTTCTCACGGAGGAACTGCGTCCAATTGCCGAGCCACGTGTGCACGCGACTACGATCCAAGACCTCGCATGGGATCAAGAGGGAAGACGTGTCGCTACCGTTTGCTACGGTGGTGGAACGATTTGGTCTCCCGCAGACCACACTCCTTTGAGTACCTGGCACGACAAGGTTGCTATGCTTGCTGTCAGTTGGTCACCCAACGGAAAATATATCGCTTGTGGTTGTCAGGACTCATCGATTCTTGTGTGGGACGTAAAGCAGAAGCAGAATCTGCGAATGTGGGGATATCCGGGAAAGGTGACTACGCTCGCTTGGGACCGAGCAGGACGCTACTTGGCGACTTCAGGGCAAGGGGACCTCATCGCGTGGGACTTCAGTGGGGAGGGCCCCTCTGGAAAGGAGCCTATTCACAGAGGGATTCATCAAGGTGTTATCTCTGCAATCGCATTTAATCCCAAAGGAACGATGCTGTGCACAACAGCAGATGACGGCTCTGTATTAGTGTGGAGAACGGGCTCGTTTGAGCCGTGCTTGTACGGTGTTGCAGGGGCAGGGATCTCTGCCGCAGCTTGGAGTAGGGACGGCCGGTGGATCTTTGTTGGGCAGCAGGACGGGGGCGTTTGCATCTTTGCAATTGATGCGTGAGGGCGCACGTGGTGAGGGAAGTGAACGTGGAGCTGCGGTTGCAGTAGGAGCTCCACGTTGACAAGGACCCTCTAGCGTATTGCCTTATTTACCGGACTCGGGGTCATGAGGTGGGTGTTGCAGTGGAGATTTCGCACCAAATAAATCTCGGAAACCAGATACCAGATCTGAGCACCATGATTTTGGCGCGGTCGCCGTGAGCGGGGGCAGATGCTGCCCCAATTTCAATCTCTCTTCTGGACTCAGAACGCGGCCATACTGCTGCGCCTCTCGCATTAGGTTGCCCGCATGGGTCGGTGAAAATGGAATCATACTATACCCTCTCGCTTGTAGCTGTTGATGCTGGCAGACTCGCGTGTCTCAGTGGACGTAAGGCTTGATTCCACGACTGATCAAGACAGAGCTTGACGCTGTTATTGATAGCCTTCGAGGCATGCGATAGTGGTTGTCCCTCTGCCAGCAGCATCGCTAGACGTTTTTGCAGATAGGGGACATCACTCTCCTTAAACGATCCGATGTGCCGAGCATCCCGAGCGTTCTGTAGTCCCGTAAAATACAGGGTAACCGGATTGATAGATCTGATGCGACTATCCATCTCCCACTTTGCAACAAGATGCCCGCAGTCGATAAGGAACCACGAGAGGTTGTATCCTACCTCTCGTTGATAATACGGCAGTGCCGGATGAGAGTTAAATCTCCCAGACTGAAGTGCATCAGACTGCTTGAGGTAGAATTCACAGAGGGATCTCAGGAATGTCTCCTTTAGATCTTCCGGAAACCCCGGAAGAGAGACGTAGCGCCACGCCTCACCAGCGTCTGTTTCAGTAATGAGGCCACCGTTTTGTGCCACCTCAGAAGGGATGCGCGACATAAGATCCGTGACTAACTGAATAGCACGCTCCCTTACAAGAGGGTCCCCCAGGTCTATAGATAAATCATCATTGCTCGATGTAGATGCGAGTGCAGGAAAAGCTTCGGCCGTCAGAGGTTTCGTACCAATCAGAGTAATAAAGCTGGGGCTACTAGTTGTAGTACCCTCACTAATATTCCAATCGCCGTCAGTGCAATCGAGCTCGAAACGACCGACCCTGCCTTTAGCTCTTAGAAGCCCCGTCGGTGCGCCGTTTGTAACCGCTGCAATTACGTCGTCTGGATTCATGCTGGCCGGGATCTGAAGGGTGATGGTGTATTCCTGATGTAGCCTGGCGGCCATGCGGTTAGCAAATGACTTCATACCGGGAGTGAACAGGGAGATCTCGGGATATTGGGAAGAGGCTCCGCGATTTACAGGTGCCTGGATAATAGTTTTCGGCTTTGCCATTTCTGACAACGAAGTAGTTAGAGCGATTTCATGTAGTGGCTCTCCAGATTGCGCGACCTCCACGGTACTTGCTAAAGGGTTAAGTTCGCTGACTTCAGCGAGGACCTTTTCAAGACCAGCACTGTCACGCTGGCCGGCCGCGTCTTGTGTCCAGGTGAGGGCAAGGATGTCGGCGTGGGGAATGGTGTCGGTGATTCGGCCCAAACTTTTGTTGGTCTCGAAGTGTTTCACGTCGACCGTCACGATTACTAACGTTGGGATCTCCAGCTTGTGGAGAAGATCTTTAACGGCAGCTGGCTTCGCGATGCCGGTAGTCTCAATAAAGAGGGTGTTTATCTCAGGTTGGTTACGCAACTGAGTGATCGCCGCTCGGAGCGAGTGCAAATCATTACAGCAGATGCAGCCGGCGGTTATTCCGAGCACGTTGCTTGGATCTGTTTTGAGGCGCGTTGTATCGGTGTTCGTGGCGCCGATGTCGTTTTCAATCACAACGAATGAGCCCAGAGCGGCGGACTTTGTCTGGGTCGTGAGGAGATGATTGAGGAGTGTAGTCTTGCCACTTCCGAGCGTTCCAGAGAGGACGATAGCTCGCGGAGGAAGTGAGAGTGGGGCACTGCTACTGGAGCGGGCTGGAACGTGGGAAAAGGTTGACATAACTACTTGGACCTTCGACGCATGCCCAAACATTGGGCGAGAGGTCTTTATATGCAACCGAGTTGCACATGGCAAGGGGCCGTGGTAGAAAAAGGTATGAACGCCCTATGCAACTCATCGCCTCATGTAATCGTTGTTGGTTCTGGAATCATTGGGGGCGCTATTTCCTTGGCTCTTCTGAAGAAGGGCGTATCGGTGTGTCAGATTCGACCTCTATCCGGGCGAAAGGAGAGTGCTTCTCTCGCCGCGGGCGCCATGCTTGGTGCTTTTGCTGAGGTGACTGCAGACAAGAACACAATACGTGATCAAGAAGAGACAGCTTTCCGGGTCCGAGCTAGCGCTCTGTATCCTGAATGGCTCATGGATCTATCTTCAATCAGCGGGATCTCGGTAAAGCTCGGTATGGGCACCTTTATTGTCGCTAACACATTCGGGCGACACGATCTCAGAAATATCCAAGCGATTGAGAAGGAGCTTGCTAGATTCAAAGCTCCTTACGAATCGGTCGATGAACGTGACGTTCCTGGTTACCGTCCAAACGAGCGGTATCTCCCTCGTAAGATTCTCTGGCTCCCTCAAGAGGGGTTTGTGGATACTTTGGAGCTTACATCAGCGCTTGACGTGGCGACTGAGAGCCACGCGCGATTTTCCTGCGAAGAGTGCTTTGTAGAGCGGCTTATTCTGCGTGGTGGGAAGGTGTGTGGTGTGGTGCTCAGTGATGGCCGAGAGCTTGAAGGGGACCATGTGGTGCTCGCTGCGGGTGTGGGGACGCAGGCGCTTCTTGAGTCACTTCCTGAGGAAGCACGGCTGCCATGCCCACGGCTGATGCCAGGCAAGGGAACGTCCCTTATTCTGGAGACTACTGAACACTATCCACACGTTTTACGTTCTCCCAATCGTGACTTTGCGTGTGGTATTCACGTTGTGCCACGGGGTCAAGGAAGGATCTACGTTGGAGCGACGAACCGAACAGCTTCATGTCCCGGTACGTCGCCAGGTGCCTCGGTAGAAGAGGTGCACGATCTATTGCATGAGGTTGTTCATGAGTTTAATACCTCTCTCGATTCGGCAACTTTAGAATCTATTCGTATTGGGAGTAGGCCTATTTGCGTGGATGGATACCCATTGGTGGGACCTACTGAATGTCCGGGTCTCTCGTTGGCAACGGGTACCTACCGGAATGGCGTACTGATGGCGCCACTCATCGCGCACATACTCGCGAGCGAGATAGTTGGTGAATCCATAGATGAGGCTAATCCGTTCTCTCCACGTGGACGGAGGATTCAGGGAGACGCCCTAAGCTCTTCAGCGCTCTTTAAAAGTGGCGCCGAAGGCATAGTGTCATTTTTGCCTTCTCCTCACGGTTCTCTCCCCTATAAACGAACTGAGGAGCTGGGTAGTTTCCTGCATACACTCCTGGCTATGGCGCTCAAAGATGGTGATGAGCTTGAGCCTTTACGACAAGAGGCTCGCCGGCTGCTCCAATCGCAACCGATGAATGAGTCCTTCGCCCAGCTCTTTTTCATGCTCGGTGAACGCCAGCCAATTAGTACCGCAAAGGCGGAGTAATCCTCCGGTCAAGTTAATTGGCGCGGTTACTATCGCTGTCCCATACGTGCAGTGCACGTATGGACTTTAGGCCGGGTTGCTATCAACCTTGAATGGCGCATCGAGACCGGTATGTAGGGTCTGATTGTAATAGGCATTGTACCACCACTCACAGTTCTTCTTGTGGATCTCATGAAGGCGACTTTGAAAGGCTCCCCAGGAACGTCGCCGACGTGCGCATTCGCTCTGCAAAGCTCTCCAAACACCATCATGTTCTTCGATAAAGGTCTGAAACGCAGCTCGATCCCCTTGCTCACTGTGACGGAGAGCTGCAGAGACAGAAACGCTACCTACGATGCACGTATCAGGAAGGGCCCTCCTTACGAAATCCATGTCAGCGTCTGATAACATCTTATTCACGAGCACCACTGTGCGGGTCGCCGACTCTGGATCTGTCGCGATGTAGTCCCTGTAGACATTAATGGACTTCATGGTGGGTTCGACCACAAAGACGTTGAGGTCGTAGGCCGCAACCAGAGAGGTAGAGAGCGTATCAACACCCGCTGTGGCATCAACTACTACCCAATCATCATCAGTATCCTTGAGATGGTTGAGTACAACACACATAGAGTGAAGCTTGGTGTGGTAGCAGTTCGCTCCAACGTCATGTTCCTGAAAACCACCGACCAGCATGAAAGAGAGCGTTCCTCGTGTTACTGCGTAGCGAGCCAGAAACGGGTCGTTGCCTGCGCAGGTAATGAAGCAAGACTGTGGAGAGGGTGGAGTTGTTGATAGTAAAGGACGGTCACCAAGGTCTGTGCGTTCCCCTCGGACGTAGGTCGCTATCTCATCATAGAGCTTGCCCAGTTGAGGTGGCTGAGACGCGACATTCAACGCATCTTGGAGGTGGGTATTAACATCCCCATCAATAGCTATGACTCTGCGTGCGTTCCCCTCAAGCCAGCTCGAAAACGCGGCGGTGATAGTGGTTTTGCCGCTTCCGCCTTTTCCAAGAAATCCAATTCTCATACGTCTCCTCTTTGTTGGAAATAATTACTCGTTCGCGGCGGACAGCACCGGCTCGGGCGTATTAAG
>JBIKWG010000291.1:0-3439 GCA_044356425.1 Bdellovibrionota bacterium
TCTTCAGAGATGGCAAATCTGCCAAATTCATGGGGAGCGAAATGAATTTGCCGTCAAGCTCAAGTTCCTCCAGACTAGAAAGATTGCTTAGTTCAATCGGAATTTCAGCGAAGCTACCATTTAGTCTTAATGCTCTCAGCTTCTTAAGATTTCCTATTTCCTTTGGGATAGCAGCAAGAGAATGGCAATCTGAGCAATCGAGAATCTCTAGCTCTTTGCATCCATCGATTGAAGAGGGAATTTCTCGAATGGAGGTCTGACGCAGAGATAACTCCCGCAAATTAACAAGAGCGCCTATAGTTTCAGGTATTTTGATAATTTCACTACGTTCGATCTCAAGCTCTTGTAGTCCAACAAGTGCGCCAAGCGATTTAGGAAGTGGATCGCCTCCACAGTCCAAAAGTTTCAATCTGAGTTGCCTGAGTTTTTGAAGCTGTCCAAGCTCTTCCGGAACCTCGCATGCCTCCGCACTGACCGTTAGGACCGAGAGATTGAGAAGCTGAATCAAGCTAGAAATCCGCCGAGCGTTTTCTATATCTTCATCTTCCCTGAGGTCAATTTCAAAGGAAGTTACTTTGTCGGGTTCCTTGAGCGCGTCTTCCCATTTTTTAAATCGCTTAGCCATTATCTTACCTGCAGCGGCATAACGTCACGGTGAGCGCGACTAGAAGCGGCCACCAAAATTTAATTTTATCTACTACAGTCGACCGCTTCTAGTCTGCGTTCGACTGGTTGGTTATATGTCTTCTTCCGTAGACGCTCTTTCCTCGATGAACTCACCATTCTCAGCTCTTGCAAACGCCTTACCGAACTCAGCCGAGAGATGTTTGATAATTCCAGGATCATAATTTGCTATAGTATTTACATCATAAATTGCTAAGTTAGCCGGGTTATCAACGTACTCTTGGCTTTCTTGTCCTGAGAAGAACCGCCAGCCACTGTCCGTGACATTACCTGTACTTGAGCCTGGATCTTCCCGATACATATAACCAACCTTGCAGCCTTCTACAGTGATATAGTCCGAGGCATAGCAGGATCCACGACCGGTAGCTAATGGCTTCATATCGTTCGCTGAAAGACGAAATTTCTTATTCAAAGACACGTTCACCCCAAGACATATAACTTTTCAGTGAGCGGACGCTTTAGCGATCCGCTCGAATGTTTTGTTATCCATTATAGCGAACTTTCTCTTTTCCGCGTACCACATAAAGTACCGGATCCTTTTTGACCCCACCAAATTTATCAAATCGGATTATCCCCGAGGCTCCAGGAAGCGTTGCGCTTTGAATGGTGGACTTCACTTTACCAGGGTCAAAGGTACCTGCCTCAGTCACAGCCCATGCATACAGTTTCATGGTATCGTATGCGGTATCGGCACCTATTCCGGGCTCTTTGTGGTAGCGGGCCCGGAATGACGTCGAAAAGCCAGGATCAGGAGCCGGGTATCCTGAATAAATTGAATCATCCAGAGCCCCCGCAGATGTCTCGATTCGAGTGTCATCCATGAGTATCGCGAAGAGTGGCCCTTTATATCCCAGATCGCGAAGCTGCTTCGCGCCCACTCCCATCTGCGTGAAATTCGAAAGAAACACAGCGTCAGGTTTCGCACTTCGAATGCGCAACGCCTCGGCTCGAAGATCGGGTTGTGTCGGCAGTGGTTCTACTTTAACCACAACGTGCCCGCCCTGGCGGGCGAACTCATCGCTGAACGTTGTTCCCTGCAGTAACTCCCAAGGCTGCTGACTAGAGAACACTGCGACTCGTTTCCACCCTTTTGTCAGGGCAAAACTAGCCAAGTTCCTTGTGGCATCTTCGTCGTGGGGCCACAGATTAAAAATGTTGTCTCCGGCTCGGTCGAAATCAGCCACTCCGAGCGACGGAGAGGTAAGAATGATATCAGAGCGTTTTGCTGCGATCGGCGCAACAGAAAGCCCCCCCGGAGTCCAGCTGGGACCAATCAGAAAATGGATACTTGAGTCTTCTAGAAGCTTGCGAAAGGCAGACACAGCTCCTGCGCCACTGGAGGTGCCCTCAACCGTGTCTTCGACCTTCAGGTCAACTTGGTGACCCAGCACGCCCCCCTTGCTATTAATCTCATCGACAGCAAGCTGAACCCCCTCTAGTGAGTTCCTCCCAGACTCAGCGCAGGCGCCCGATAGACAAACCATCACTCCCACTCGCCAGGACGGAGACTCAGCTACGCTCGTGCCAACACCAAATGCTGCAAATACCGTTGATGCTAGGATGAGGAGTTGTCTGAATGTCATTTTTTCTTTCATGGATAACGTCTGCATTTTACCGGAACGGGCGCGCATACTCACTTCGATTTATCGTCGGCTCTCGTCGCGCCCGTTCTCGGCAACAATGCCTTGTTATCCCGCGGCGCTAATCGCCTATAGTTAAATCAAACGGCACATACTTCCTAAACTCAACGCCATAATCTGAGGCACATTCATCAGCAGCCCCAGAGTAAAAAACTGTAAAACTGCCCTCGCTACTAGCCTCTCCGAGTAGAACCATGGGGCTTACCAACGCCCCTGCATTTTCGATGTCAGCCCTAGCATTTTCAAGCAAGTACGCACGAGCTGCGGAATCGATCGCGCCAATCTGATCGTATACCGCCCGAATAGTGACCGATGCTACTTTTTCGTTTATTTCAGACCCGAGGATCTCAAAGTCAACGGCGCCGATAGACGAGGCAACTTGGTGGCAAGCCCAATAATCACCTCGTAGCTCAAATTTTCCGACTCCTGGAATCTCAAAGTTTTGCATTTTAAATTAGCGGGATAACGATTATGCTAATGAGTTCGCGCACATTGTCTCGCTTTTCGCAAAGATACTCAATGCGAATCTCATTCAGCGTTTGGTTCTCCGCTTCTCTATTGGAACTAAGAGCGCCACGACAAGAAATCCCAAACCCGTAACCAATAAGATCCCGTCGCTGACAATGTATCGTGACCAGGTAATATCCTCTCGCACTTCAGCGCGAGAATCGTTGTACCAAACAGGAATCTTCAAACCCCGGATAAGATTATGTTGATTGTGGAGAACAAAATGCTGGGATGGTGCCGTTGGTGCCAAGATTTTTACAGTGGCATCCTGATACGAATACTCGCTAAATCCCCCGAGGTCTCCTCTACTCGCTTGGTGTCTGCCAATAACACCCGGGGGCGTCCCAATTTTGAATGATTTCTCTATGGTCGCCACAACCTCTGCTTGCACCGGTACCGCGCCGGATCTGAACAGAACAAAGGAACCAACATCCAACAACCCAAGTACGAGGCAGATGCTTCCTGGGAGCCAAATAATGAGTTTTAAAAGACGTTTCATTGGAAGCTCTCGGTATGAGCGTAGAACATAGGTATTGTGCAGATCCGGTGTTCTACCACCAAAACCATCCGAGTCAGAATACCGCACCCCGCTCGCCCTACTCAACCAC
>JBIKWG010000070.1:0-11953 GCA_044356425.1 Bdellovibrionota bacterium
AAGCCATCTATGATGTGCCCTGTGATATCTTTTCGCCTTGTGCGATTGGACAAACCATCAATCCTCAGACGGTCGCGCGTCTTACCGCTCAGGCTATCGTAGGAGCTGCTAACAATCAGCTCTCGGATCGTTCGGTATATGCGGACCTTGAGCGCAGGAAGATACTATACTGTCCCGATTTTGCAGTGAACTCAGGTGGGGTCATTTGCGTCGGAGCCGAGCTGGCTTCTGGTGGTCCGAATACAGCGTGGATACGCGAGAAAGTAGAGTTAATTTACGCTACAACGTGCCAGGTTCTAGATCAGGCAAAAGCCCGTGGTGCATTCACTGAAGAGGTCGCTGTTGAGCTGGCCAAGCAGCGAATCGCTGCAGCAAGAAGTAAGTAGTTTCGTGGGCCAGGGGGAATTGTGAGCAGTAAGCGTCCAGCCGGAACTCGGCCGACTCCGCTATCCGATCCGTTTGCGCTATGTACCAAGTTTCCTCCAGCAGGGGACCAGCCGAGTGCTATCGCAAGTATTGATGAAAATCTGCGCCAAGGCGTACCCTTTCAAACACTGCTGGGTGTCACGGGATCTGGAAAAACCTACACGATCGCAAACGTCATCGCGAAACAGAATCGTCCAACGCTTGTAATCGCGCCGAATAAAACCTTGGCTGCGCAGCTTTATGGCGAGTTTGTTGAGTTTTTCCCTGAAAATCATGTGCGCTACTTTGTGAGCTACTACGATTACTATCAGCCTGAAGCGTATGTGCCCTCGACTGATACCTACATCGAGAAAGATTCAGCAATTAACGAAGAGATCGACAAGATGCGCCATGCCGCCACCAAGGCGCTGCTCGAATCGCGCGACACGATCATCGTTGCAAGTGTAAGTTGTATTTACGGCCTCGGCGCTCCGGAAGACTACTTCAAGCTCATGCTCTATGTTGAGAAGGGTGATGTAGTTTCTCGCGAGCAGGTGATTCGTCAGCTGGTATATATGCAGTATAAGCGCACTGACATTGAGTTCGTGCGTGGCACGTTTCGCGTGCGCGGTGATTATATAGACATCTTTCCGTCAGATCAGGATGCTGCTGCGACACGGCTAGTATTTTTCGGTGACGAGGTTGAAGAGTTGCGTATAATCGACCCTCTCACTGGTTCCACAATTCGTAAAACTGACTCGTGCGCGGTTTACCCAGTGAGCCACTTTGTTACCGAGCGTGAGGCAGTTGACCGCGCGATTGTGTCAATTCGAGCTGAATTAAAAGAGCGTACGATGGAACTCCTGCGAGAAGGAAAGCCCCTAGAGGCTCAACGACTAGAGCAGCGTACGCTCTACGACCTTGAGCTCCTAGCCGAGATCGGATTCTGCCCTGGAATTGAAAACTACAGCAGGCATATCGCAGGGCGTGCAGCAGGTGAGCCTCCAACAACACTACTCGATTATTTTCCGGAAGATTTTTTGCTCGTTGTAGACGAAAGCCATGTCACAATCTCACAACTTGGAGGTATGTATCGTGGGGACAGGGCGCGTAAACAGACCCTGGTTGATTTCGGATTCCGTTTGCCGTCGGCTCTTGATAATCGCCCTCTAAGTCTTGATGAGTTTTGGCAGCGGGTTGGACAAACGATCTTTGTGTCGGCGACTCCGGCAGACTTTGAGCTAGAGCGCAGCGCGGGTCTTGTTGTAGAGCAGGTTAATCGTCCTACCGGCTTGCTAGATCCAGAGGTTGCTATTCATCCTGCAACGCACCAGGTTGATCACCTCATCACCGAGATTCAAAAAACCGTAGCGGCCGGTAACAGGGTGCTGGCAATTACCCTAACGAAGAAGATGTCAGAGGATCTTGCCGCGTATCTCCGTGAAATAGGAGTGAAAGCGCGGTATCTGCATTCGGATATTACTACGATTGAGAGGGTCGAAATTCTTCGCGGACTACGAAGGGGTGATTTTGATGTTTTGATAGGCATTAATCTGTTGCGAGAGGGTTTGGACCTTGTTGAGGTAAGTCTTGTCGCGATCCTCGATGCTGATAAAGAGGGATTCTTGCGCTCAACGAAATCGCTGATTCAAATTATGGGGCGAGCGGCGCGTAATATAAGTGGTCGGGTGATCCTATACGCCGATCGCGAGACGAAATCGATGAAAGAAGCGATTGCCGAAACAACGCGACGTAGAAAGATTCAAGCTGAGTATAATAAGTGCCACGGCATCACTCCCCGTAGCGCAGCGCGCTCTGAGCAGATTTCGCTCGGTGAGCAGACTGAAGATTCAACCGCATCGATAGCTGCGGGAGTCACTATTCCGCAAGATCCACGAGAGCAGCAGCGGCTGCTTGAATCTTTGAAGAAGCAGATGTTTGATGCTGCAGCGCGGCGTGAATTTGAAAAAGCCGCTGAGTTGCGTGATTCGATTAAAGTTATTCAGGATGTGCTGTTAAAGGGTTAGATATGACGATTGAAAGTAAAACCGACCCGGAGGCTGTGCATGAGCCGTGTTCAAGCTGCAATCGAAGTCCACGCTACTGTGTTTGTGAGTTTATAACTCAGGTAACCACACGGCTAAAAATTGTCGTACTGCAGCATCCGCAAGAGCCAGGAGTTGATATTGGTACGGTTCCAATTGTTGCCGGCACTTTTGTGAACGCTTCGGTAAGAACAGGACTTTCATGGCCCAATCTTGTTAAAGCTGTGGGAGGTTCCGCTGAAAATAAACGGTGGGGCGTTCTATATCTAGGAAGTGTGCATGTAGAGCATCTGCCAGAAGATGGCACGCTCTACGTGGTCGATAAACACGGGGCTCCTGTCGCTGATCAAAAATCAGCATTGGCCGATTTAGATGGCGTTATCGTGCTGGATGGCACCTGGAGTCAAGCGAAGACATTGTGGTGGCGGAATGCATGGCTTCTCAAGTTAAAGAGGCTAGTTTTGCGCCCTCAGCGACACTCGCTCTATGACAAGATCCGTAAAGAGCCGCGCAGAGGCTGTCTTTCGACTGTTGAGACAGTAGCGGAAGTGTTGAGTGCGATTGAAGCTCGTGATGATATTCAAGCGATCGTTGATAGACCGCTTCAGCAGCTAGTATCACGGTTAAGCGCGGGCCGTCCTAACCGGGGGCGCAGCCATACAGGCCGGCGCCTTGGCGGGTCACGACGATACGGTCGCAGATAGGTAGCCCCTTTTTATGCAGCTAGGGTAGCTGAGTTTTTTTGAGGAATGCGACCCTTTCCAAGAGAGAGAGAGAGTTTGCTAACCCGGCCTCAAAAATGTAGACGGGGGGGCGGGGGGGAGTAGCTCTACCCGGCTTCGTCTTCTGTGCGAGTGTTAGGCCCCGAGAAATCTGGTATTTGGTTGGCTTGGTTGCTCAAAGCTGATCACCGACGGGTCGTGGCTCATTGCATTCATGATAGCGTCGTAGAGCGAGTGGGCGCTTGGAGTGCGAACGTTAGGGGAGATGTGAGTCGTGTTGCCTTGGGCATTCACCAGTCGCAGAGGTCCAGGTTCTCCTTGTGCATCGAAGGTGTAGGTCATAGCAGGCCACTCTGCCCGTTGGCAATTTATACCGAGAGCAAAGCGGTCCGTATCACTTTGCAAATTGTCTCTCCATTTTACGATCGTAACAATTCCAAACTCTAGTGTTGGTATATACGCAAGGTCTACAACATCTCTCCGGTTGTTGCGGTCTCCAAAAAGTGCGCCTAATCTAAGCAGACGCGTTAATTTGTCTGTGGGCGCAAGAACGGGTTCGCCTGTCTCAAAGATTTCAAAGGGTGTTGAAAAGTGGGGTAGCAGTTCACGAGCTCTCTTTAAAAACGCGCCATCGTACAGAGCACCAAAAATGAGAAGCTCGCGAGTACAGGCAGCGAGCTGCGCCATTCGGTTATCGGCCGCTGTTTCTGCGTCTGCTTCGGTGTAGTAGTGATGTCGCATGATGTTGAGTACCACCTCGCGTAGGTCTTTTTTAAACAGGGTAACCCAATATGCTTCAAGATCACCGCTGCCCCGTGTGCCAGAGTATTGAGGATAAAGGTTCCCTGAAAGCAAGCGATCAACTGTTTCAGAGAGAGCCGCTACATCTTGCACTAGCAGGCGCATGGCAGTAGTGCTTAGCCGTTGTCCGTAGAGTTCGTTATATCGCTCTGGTTGAGGGTTGGCAGACATCACGGCTCCTACGGCATTTTGTGTAAAAGGTTTCGGGTCCCTTATCCCAACTCAACATAGTAAGTGACAAAAGTCTATGTCGAAATTATTGCCCTCGTTACGTACAATAGAGAAATGATAAAACGACCTGCAACCGACAGTTTGCCGGGTCTTTTTACAGATAGAACTTGAGGCCAATCTCGAAGATCTGGGTTGAAGTAGTATCTTTCCAGAGTGTATCAAATGCAGCATAGGGCGAAAACGAATCGTTAAGAAGCAAAGCTTGCGTGACGCGAGCGGCCTGATAGCACGAGTCAGCGCCATGCTGACCACAGACTAGGCGATAGTGCGCGACCGTTTTCATCGACAGGACTTCGTATAAAATTCCGCCGACTTCGGGAAAGTAGGTGGCGGCGGTTCTGCTGTCACCGTAATTTACAGCGGTGTTAAGCAGAGTATAGATGCGAGCGTCTTCGCTCAACGATACGGTCTTTCCTAGTCCTACTGTTACGTGCCCCGCCGTATACGGAGAAAGTGATCCATCCCATTGTCGCTCAACCCCGATAATTAACCGAGAAGATGTGCCGCCAAGATACGGGTCGTGCGGAACTAGAGAGTCAAGGCCGTAGATGTTTGCTTTTTCGACTATGGGTCTTTCGCCTTCTGGATTGAAGAGCAGAGAGAGCTGACCTAGCTCTAACATCGACTCAGAATTTGACCGTCGATTGTCATCAGATAGTGAGTGAGATGCGGGGAGTATCTCAATTTTACCATACCGTTCACCGCGAAAGTGGGTAGCGCCAACTGCGATCCTACTTGAGAGGGGTCCCGTTGCTGGATCTTTAAGATTTTCAACCTCAAAAACTACACCAGGAGAGGTGGCTTTTGTAATAGCATCCGCGAGCTCTCTTGTGTCGCGTTGTGCTAGCTGTAAAGCATGGTGCTCGCGCTGGAGCAGAGCTTGCGCAAATGCTAGGTGCAGGTCGGTGTAGCCTGTTGACGCACCCTGTTTAAAATCATCAGGAGAGCCGTGTTGCAGAAGCTGCACTACAGAGTCGGCAGCGGAACGTCCGAGTTGGTGGCCATAGAAGCGCACCTGCCAATCAACAGAAGGGATAAATCGACGAGAGGCAAGGACTCCTTTGCGTTCAGCTTTCCGGACAACATCAATTGGAGCGATCCAATATCCGAGATCATCGAGTAGGCTGGGATTGGCGAGTGCTACGAGAAAGTAAACTACCGTAGCGCAGTTGTAGCCAACAAAAAGATATGGCGAGTCGATAGTTCGCAGCTCCCACACGTGGGCGTGAATGAGCCTCTGCTGCTGCTCTGAGGCCTTCAGCGGATATTCAAAGATACTTCTTCCTTCGAGCACCTGATAGTTGCGCACCTGCTCTGCATACGGCACGAGAGCAAACGTGCTCGGCATCCCCAATAAGAGGCTATCTAGCAGCAAGGCGGGGACATTTAACGTATTGATGTTGGTAAAAAACGAGGCTGCATGCTCAACTTCGCTGCCTGCTGAAGTCTTCCCCTCAAATTTCAAGAAGACGTGCCCCATCATGCTCATTGGGCTTGTTATGTTTTCAGCAGCAAACACCAGGGCGATAACGTCGGCAGGAGCTCTTTCTTTGAACTCTTCAAATGCTGCGCAGCGGGTTTCTGGAACTGTGAGGCCCTCAGAGGTAAGTCGCTGGCGGATAAATTCAATTCGTGCTGGAAATCTGCAGGCAGCTTCATGAATGACTGCCTGCTCGTGTGAAAATAGCGCTACTATAAGTTGGTGTAGCTCGTCTTGAGGAGAGCACTCTTTTTCAGCAAGATAGTAGCTTTTGTCGGTGATGTAGCAGCGGTTGTTGGTAAAGTGCAGCAGCGCTAGCCACGTTGGATCCTGGGCGAGCCGCAGCTCTTTAGCTTTAGTAAGCGCAGTGCTTTGCTCTTCAGCCGCGCTGGGCGAGAGCCATAGTAGCTGTAGCAGTAAAAAAAAGGGGAGCCAGAGGGTTCCCCTTACGCCACTACCGAACAACTGCCTAATCCCTACAAGAGATCATTACAGTATCTTGGTACTTCCACATCTTCTCAGTCGCGTAGTCAGTTGTAGATCCAAAGACTCCGCCAGTGAGAATGTTTATGAAGAAAATATTGTCTACTGTGCTGGGTGCAACAGTTGTCTGCGTGCACTTTGGATCTTTTGAGGTAATAATCTTATCCGCCTTGGTGCGCTTTACTGAGGCTACTCCTGGCGCTTGAAAGGGCATGCCATCGATCAGAACCTCAGCTTTGTGGCCGTTTGAGGTGACGATATTAATGTTTTGATTCTTATCGTTGATAATAGAAGCACAACCCGATGCCAGAGCCATTACGAGTCAACTAAGAATTAGTTTTGCATAGCAGTTTTTCATGAGAGTTCGGTTCCTTGTTTCAGACGTTGATTCGCTTTTTAGCTCTGTCTAGCCGAAGCCAAAGTGGCTGCTTGCCAGCAACATTTAGGGTATGGGTACACAATTCTTAAGACGAGGTAAATACCCTTTCTATGTAACCACCGAACAGTGCTGCGCCATCGTCGCTCACGTGCTGCTGCTACTGTCTGGAGAGTTGGCTGGGCTGTGAGCTTAGCGAATGGTACAGCCGCTGTTCATATCCATGCAGTAGGGCGCTTCCTTCGGCGTGGGTGCCATCGTAGGCGGTTGAGGCCTCCCCGTAGGTGCTGCCCTTAACAGAGAGCAAGTCGAAGGGGCTGGTTGCCGTGATTGCTTTAATTGCATTTGGAATTAGTCGTACAGTGCATGCACCTGTGACTCGCCGTTGTGTGCTTTCTAGGAAAGACCGCAGGTCATCGACGAAAGGATCAAACATTTTGGCCTCGTGAATCATCTGGCCAAAAGAATCTGCAAGAGGCTTCTTTCCGGTTACTTGAGCTTGAGTAAGCACGATCTTCTCAAGCGTGCGGTGTGCTTCGTATATAATATCCGCAGCAGGGGACTCATATGCTAAGCGACCCTTCTTGCCTGGTACAGAGGTTCCAACATGGTAATGACGTCCAAGACCGAAAGCGTTCCCGATCTGGGTTAGTCGTTGAATAATCGCCACAGGAGAAGAAAGGCACTCCCCAGGATATGAGAGCTTATCAAGAGTGCCTGTCTTAAATGACAGCACCAGCTCCATCTCGTGCATACTGGATACAGGTTTGCCGTGCCATGCGTCGTCCGGCAACAGTCCGTCTGAGCGCAGAGTCTCTTTTCCTCCGATTGAGACTCCCCATAAACCTGGATTATAAGAGTAATTAGTTTCCTTCTCAGATACACGAACACCGCATTCCTGCAGATATTGAGTGGCAAATGATCGAGTAATATTAAACTCACGAATAGGAGCGCGGCACAGGATCGCTCCCTGGCCGAGCACCTGCGCTGCAACATCAAAGCGGTACTGGTCGTTTCCTGCCCCTGTTGAGCCATGAATAAACATGTCTGCTGAAAACTCTTTGCAGGCCTCGATGCATGCTTCAGCGATGATCATTCGTTCTGAGCCGACACACAGCGGATATCCATCGCGACTCACATTGCCGAAGATAAGATACTTGATGATTTTATCGTAGTAGTGCTGGGCGGCCTCTCGATACAGGTGCTGATCGGCACCCAGCTCTTTGCTGCGCGCTGCGATTGCTTCTGCTTCACTAGCCGAAAATCCTCCAGTGTTCACGGTGCAGGTTATTATCCGAGTGGCCCCGTAAGCGTCGCGGCAGTAGCGGGTAAGAAATGAGGTATCTAGTCCACCCGAAAATGCTATTAGCACAGTTGTCATCTCTATTTACTCCTCAATGATTGGTAGAAAAGTCAAGCCACCACGCTGCACCGTAAATGGTGGAACGACGTAATAGTTGCGGCCTGCACGGATGCCCGCTTGGATCTGCTCTTTTACGGCAAGATCGCACGCCTGTAGCCAGAAGCTAGGCTCAATTGGAGGTAGGCGCTCATCGAGCTGGTATGGATCGTAGTTTATATCCATCTCATAGATCAGGCTCATGTCACGCTTGGGGTGTAGGGGGACTGTAGCTTGTACAATCTTCATTCGCGAACCGAAACGGCCGTGTATTTTTAGCGCTGGATTGTCGTACTGCGAGATTCCACAGAATCGCCCGGCTTGTTTGGCCCTGTACACTTCAAGCGCTAAGGCCTTTGTATACGTTCCTATTCCGGTATCGTTTAAATAGCTCTTGCCAAGGCTAAAAAGCGAGATGCCGACAAGTAGATCTCGGTCAGTTGCTGGTGAAGCTATCTGTCCTGATATCGGTATGCGCTCAAGGCGGTCAAAGTTGATGCGCTGGTCCTGTTTGTAGTGGCGCAGTAACGTGGCAGGACATGCAGCGATTGATCTAGTGAAGCCGACGATTGCTGACTGCATCAATGCGCAGTCGATCATGACCCAGTGCGGCATTTTTAAGTTAGTCGATTCAAAGCTGAGTGAGTTTGAAAGAAGGTAAGCCTCGTAAAATGGCAGCTGGCTATCATCGTCTAACAGGTGACAGCGCGCGTTCAATCCGAACGGCGTGGTATTAAGTGTTGAGGCTATGTGGCGTGAGGTAGCAATGTAGGGTTCATAGCCCGAATCAAGAAGTCGCTGGAGCCACGATGGCACGCGGGTATGAGCGGCGGGAGGCTTTTTAGTAACGGTCGAATTCATAAGGTAAGACACTTTAGTCGTTTGCTAGCGCGCTATTGGCGAAGAGTATCCTAGAGTGGGGCAGAGCGGCGTCTGGAAGAGGATTCAGATAAACAATTTCTGTACTTCAAGTGCTTTTGGGGATTTTTCGGAAATGCGCGGGCAGATTTCTAGAAAAAACTGGAAACTAATCGGCGGTTTGGAGCGCCCACGATTGTATACATAGAGTTGGTGGCTAACCACTTGATTTTAAGCCTTTTATGCGAGATTGTTTGGCTATTATGAGCAAGACCATTCCCGATAAATATGATCACAAGAGCGCTGAGCAACGTTGGATAAAAGCCTGGTCGGAAGCGAACGCTTACAAATGGGATCCAAGTCGCCCGCGAGAAGAGACGTTTGTTGTCGATACTCCGCCGCCAACAGTCTCAGGCTCTCTTCATCTTGGACATGTGTTTAGCTACACCCAGACTGATGTTCTGGTGCGATATAATCGAATGCGGGGAAAAAATATTTCATACCCTATGGGGTGGGATGATAACGGCCTTCCAACTGAGCGCCGTGTGCAGAATGTATACAGTATCCAATGCAATCCGAAGCTTCCGTACAATTCGACTTGGACGCCTCAGAAGGCAGATCCGAATAGCAAAGAGAAAGCGATTGTTGCCGAAGTATCTCGGCAAAATTTCGTTGAAGCGTGCGAGCAGCTCACCAAAGAAGACGAAGTTGCGTTTGAAGACACCTTTAAGCACTTGGGGCTATCGGTGGACTGGGAGCGCACGTATTCAACAATTGGCAAGCAATGTCGACACATCTCCCAGCTTTCGTTCCTCGATCTTGTCGATAAGAATCAGGTTTACAACGTAGAAGCGCCCACGATGTGGGATGTTGATTTTAAGAGTGCTGTTGCTCAGGCTGAGGTTGAGGATCGAGAGATTCCAGGAGCTTTTCACGACATCGAGTTCGCTGTTGAAGGAGGGGGAGGTTTCGTTATCTCAACTACGAGGCCAGAGTTGCTCCCGGCGTGTGTAGCCGTAGTGGCGCACCCTGATGATGAACGTTACAAGGGACTTTTCGGAAAGTATGCAATTACTCCGCTCTTCAAGGCGCGTGTTCCTATCCTTCCGGCTGGGCACGCGGATCCTGAGAAAGGGTCTGGTATTTTGATGGTGTGCACGTTCGGAGACGCCCACGACGTTGAATGGTGGAAGACCTCGGGGTTAGCCGCAAAGCCGATAATTTCGCTCAAAGGTACTCTTCGTGAGGTGGAATACGGAGTAGCCCCTTTTGATTCGCTCGATGTGGCCTTGGCGCAGCAGAGTTACAGCGCGCTTGTAGGGCTCGATATTCGTAAGGCAAAGAAGAAGATTGCAGAGATGTTGGCGCAGCCTGGAACCGGAACCGATGGGGTATGCGCAGCGCTCAAAGGAGAGCCTCGTACGATCTCTCATGCTGTAAAATTTTATGAGAAAGGTGAACGGCCTTTGGAGTTCGTAACTACTCGTCAGTGGTTTGTTAAGACGATGACCCATAAGGAAGCTCTCATAGGCCAGGGGCGTAAGATCCGTTGGACACCGGAGCACATGCGCTACCGTTATGAGAATTGGGTAGAGGGGCTTAATACTGACTGGTGTATCAGTCGCCAGCGGTTTTTTGGAATACCATTTCCCGTTTGGTACTCAGTTGATAAGAACGGCGAGATTGAATACGGCAAGCCGATTTTTGCTTCCCGTGAAAGCTTGCCAGTTGATCCGTATGTTGATGTCCCCGTTGGATTCACCGAGGCTCAACGGAATCAACCCGGGGGGTTTGCTGGGGATCCTGATGTTATGGACACCTGGGCAACCTCATCCCTTACACCACAGATTCAAAGTCACTGGCTCCTTAATCCAACGCAGCACAAGAAACTTTTTCCTGCTGATGTAAGACCCCAGGCGCACGAAATTATTCGTACGTGGGCCTTTAGCACGATTGTAAAAGCGTGGATGCACGAGAATGAAATTCCTTGGAGGAACATCGCTATCTCTGGTTGGGTGCTCGATCCAGAGAGAAAGAAAATGAGTAAGTCAAAGGGTAATGTAATCACGCCTCAGCACCTCTTTGAAGAGTATTCCTCTGACGCTGTTCGTTATTGGGCTGCTCGTGCGCGACTTGGCTCTGATACTGCAACTGATCCGGCGGTGTTCAAGATCGGAAGCAAATTGATGGTGAAGCTCTTTAATGCAAGCCGTTTTGTTTTGCTGCAGCTTACTGATCCCGTGCCAGGGATAGACAAGATTACGCACGCGATGGATCGCGCCATAGTATCGAGCGTTTCTCAGGTCGTACGGAGTGCAACGAAAGCTTTTGATGAGTACGATTATGCACAGGCCCTTCAGATTACAGAGGAGCTCTTTTGGCACTTCTGTGATCACTATGTAGAGTTTGTGAAGGGGCGGTCGTATAGTGAGACTGACTCAGTAGGCAGAGACTCGGCCCATGCTACTTTGTACTGGTGCTTGAAAACATTTGTGCGGCTGTTCGCCCCGTTTATGCCATATATTACTGAAGAGATATGGTCCTGGAAATTTGCTGGAGTTGGTAAGGACTCATTTGTACACCTTACAAACTGGCCTGAAGAACGCGAGGTTGCTGGCATTGAGGGTAATCCTGCGGCGTTTCAGGCGGCAGTTGAGGTGGTATCTGTAATTCGAGCAACCAAGACAATGGCTCAGAAGGGTCAGCGAACTGGCGTTACCTCGTTGGAGATAAAAGCTTTGGAATCTGACCTCAAGCTTCTGTCAACTGTGCTTGATGACGTGGTGAGAGCGGGAAGTGTTGTAGATAACGGCACTCGTTTGGAGCCAGTAATATCAACAGAGGGGGGACGATTCGCTGTACAGGTGGTGCTTGCAGAGAGCTAACGCCGTTGGCGTGGGTTTCGTTGCTCAGAGACTGCTCAGCGCGGGGTCCATTTTTCTCAGAGAGCGCGCGGTAGTGGTCCACGTTAACTAGCGGTCGAGCGCAGCAGTCGCAGCGGTTTTAGTGGTCCCGGGGTCCATTTTTCTCAGAGAGCGCGCGGTAGTGGTCCACGTTAACTAGCGGTCGAGCGCAGCAGCCGCAGCGGTTTTAGTGGTCCAGCGTGGCAGCATGGTAGAAACGCGATTTGCGCTAGCGGGCTCTGGTGGTGTT
>JBIKWG010000292.1:0-3420 GCA_044356425.1 Bdellovibrionota bacterium
GTTACCGTAGGAAAAAGATCGAGCAACGAGCGCCGCTGAATAGCGCGCGATTGATTTACTCTCGCTAGCGCCCCCTGCAGATCGTTGTTTAGACGAACGCCCTCAAGAATAAGGCTGTCCAGCTCTGTGTCTTTGAAATTACTCCACCACCGATCAACTGCTGGCTCCTGAGTAGCTCCGACACCCTCTTTGCCTGCAAAGGCCTGCGGCATTGGAGTCTCTGGGGTTACATAGTCCCGCCCCACTGCACATCCTGATGCCACCGCCGCAACTATTAAAGCTGACGCTGTGCTTCGAATCATAATACTCATGTGTGCTCGCACGTCTTCAATCAATGAAGTACCCCGACGACTCTTCCTGCAACGATCGAGCTGCCATCTTCCTCACTCTCTAGCACTCTCTTTTTAGGCTGAGAGACGACAACATACAACACAGGAACAACAAAAAGGGTAAACACTGTCCCGACAATCATACCGGTAACAAGCGTGATTCCGATGCTATTACGTGCTCCTGCTCCAGCTCCAGATGCTAGAATCAGCGGAAAGTGGCCCACAACTGTTGCCACTGTGGTCATAAGGATCGGCCGCAACCGGGTTTTAGCAGCCTCGGTAACAGCCTCAATTTTCGAAGCCCCGTGCCGCTCCTGGAACTTGTTGGCAAATTCAACAATCAAGATGCCGTTCTTTGCTATCAGGCCAACAAGCGTTACCAACCCTACCTGAGAATAAATATTCAGCGAAGTGGCGCCAAGAAACACAAAAAGCAGCGCCCCTGCCAGCGCAAGCGGCACAGACCCGAGCAGGATAACCAGAGGATCAACGAAGCTTTCAAACTGGGCCGCCAACACAAGAAAGATTACTATCAGTGCAAGAAAGATAGAGCTCGTCATGCTGCTTGTCTCTTTGCGCAGCTGCCGCGACTCACCGGCATAATCTATGATGTAACTCGAGGGCAAAATCTCTTTGGCCTTATCTTCTAGAACCTTAAGACCATCATTAATGCTCACGCCCGGGACGATCGCCCCTTGAATTTTGGCAGAGTTTAACTGCTGAAAGCGATTAAGTTGTCGAGGCTGCACCGTATCACTGATAGAGGCCACTGTAGAAAGCGGTATAAGACCTCCGTGCGGCCCCCGGACGTGAAACGAGAGAAGCTGTTCAGGATTAAGTCGCTGTTCGCGCTTTACTTGAGGAATCACCTTATAGCTGCGGCCTTGAATCGAGAACCGATTTACGTAATTTCCACCGACAAAGCTTGCGATATCTTCGCCGATATCAGCGAGGGAGATCCCCATTGCGTTTGCCTTGTCTCGATCAATTACGATCTCACTTTGAGGCAGATCAAACTTGAGATCTGTATCTGCAAACATAAATTTGCCGCTCGCAAAGGCTGCCCCAACAAGCTGCTGTGCGTATGCCACTACCTCTTTGGGTTCCTGGGTTGAAGAAATAACGAATTCAACCGGAAAATCACTGCCGCCCGGAAGCGGCGCAGGAGATGTTACAATCACTCGAGCACCAGCCACCGCAGACAGCTTGCCCCACGCCTCACCCTCTAGCTGTTCGACCGTGCGGCTGCGCTCAGCCCAGGGCTTTACTACCATCCCTGAAAATCCAAAGCCTGGGCTCGTGAGCTGAAAAGAGCCCTTATACTCAGAGAAGCTCTTGTATACCTCTTGAACTTGCTCTGTAGCCCCGCGCATCTGCTCAAGAGTTGCATTTGGCGCACCCTGTACGATACCAAACAAGACACCTTGGTCTTCGCGCGGCGCAAGCTCTTTCATCGAGAACATATACAGCGGAAAAAGCAGAAACATTAAGCATGCTGCCGCAGTTATAACGAAATATTTTTTCTCAAGCGTGATCTCAAGCACCTTAAGATATCGATCGCACACACTAGCCAAGAATGCCTCAACCTTCTTTTTGAACTCACTCTCATTGCCCGATTTTGCAAGCAATTTTGACGACATCATAGGTGACAACGTCAAGGCAACGATCCCTGAAATCACCACAGCGCCTGCTAGAGTAAAAGCAAACTCCTTGAACAGCGCCCCAGTAAGACCGCCTTGAATCCCGATCGGGGCATACACGGCAGCCAGAGTAATCGTCATCGCTATGGTTGGACCAACCAGCTCGCGCGCAGCTTTTATAGCAGCATCATACGGCTCACGGCCCTCCTGGATGTGGCGCTCAACGTTCTCAAGCATCACAATCGCATCATCAACCACGAGCCCAACAGCCAATACGATTGCCAGCAGTGTTAGCAAATTGATGGTAAACCCACAGGCCACCATCACAATAGTAGCCCCTACGAGCGATAAAGGGATCGCCACGACAGGAACGAGCACCGAACGAAATGAGCCGATAAAGAGAAATATTACAACGATAACGATCGCAATAGTCTCGGAGAGCGTTGTTATAACCTCGCGCAGCGCCCCTTTTATGTAATCCGTTGCATCGTACGGAACGGTCAACGAGATCCCTGATGGTAGATTCTGCTTAATCGCAGGGAGCACATCTCGAACAGCCTGCACCACATCAAGAGAGTTTGCATTCGGCAAAACCCAAACACCCATAAACGTTGCGGCCTGACCACTAAAACGCACGTCTTCATCGTAGTTTTCGGCTCCCAAAACGACATCCGCAATCTCTTCTAGCCGCACAACTGAGTTAGCACTCTGCTTAACTACTAATTTTTTAAACTCATCGGCGCTCTTCAGATCGGTATTAGCGATAAGATTAACCGAAACCAACGAGCCCTTTGTGCTTCCAACTGCCGATAAGAAGTTATTCTTTGCCAACGCAGCCTTCACTTCGGTGGCACTAATGCCCAGAGCCGCCATCTTGTCTGGCTTAAGCCAGATTCTCATCGCAAAAGTGCGACCACCAAGAATCTCTGCTTTTTGAACCCCAGCTACGGCAGAGATCTGTGGCTGCACTACTCGCGTCAGGTAATCGGTTAGCTGATTTGGCTCAAGCTCTCCCGTTGAGGTAAATCCAATGTAAAGCGACGCGAACCGGTTATCAGCACTCTCTACATCTAGAATCGGCGACTCAGCCTCTGGGGGAAGATCTCCGCGCACCTGGGCGACCTTGGCTTGAATTTGAGTCAACGCAGCGTTCACGTCAAAGTTTAACTTTAAGTGCGCTGTTATCTCACTTAAACCCTGCTTGCTCGCAGACTCGATGTAATCAATTCCATCCGCGCTTGCAATTACGCGTTCAAGTGGCGTTGAAATATACCCTCGAACGAGCTCTGCGGGTGCTCCAACATACACCGTCTTAATCGTAACGATAGCACTATCACTGCGCGGGTATTGCCGAACGGTTAGGTGTTCAATCGCTTGATACCCCGCAATCAGTATCAGCACATTCACACATATGGCGAGAACGGGGCGCTTAATGAATATGTCAGTTAACT
>JBIKWG010000071.1:0-11902 GCA_044356425.1 Bdellovibrionota bacterium
AAAGTATCCGCTTCGTAAATCGGAAGCGCTTCAGCGTTATGTCAATAAGGTAGGCAGTGTTGTTGTCTCTGCTTCTGACCTTCCTGAGACCTTTGCTGGATATCACTTCGTAGTCGTTGACTCTCCGGTAATCAATGCAGTTTCGGCACCTGGTGGTTTCATATTTATCTCGTCCGGGTTTCTGAAGATACTTTCAAGTGAAGATGCCCTTGCAGCTGTGCTCGCCCACGAAGTGGCGCATATAGTAAAGCGCCACGGTGTAAATGCAATTTCGAATGACCACCTCTTTGCTGCTCTTACCGAGGCATCACAGCAGGGTGTGGTTGCAGCAACAGGTGGTGCAGGAGCACCTGCAGACCTTGGCTCCCTAACTTCTTTGTTTGGCGAAAGTGTAATGGGAGTTGTCGATACGCTGCTCACTACGGGCTTTGATCGCAAGCAGGAGTATGCGGCCGATCTGTACGCTGCGCAGCTCTTAGAGCGTTCTGGCTATGATCCTCGCGCACTGCTAGAGGCTCTTGAAGCGCTTAGGATGGCAGCATCCTCTGGGTCAGAAGGGTGGTTTTCGACTCATCCATCACCAGACGATCGCATCGAAGCGGTGCAGGATGATTTCAGGTTTCCCGAGCAACAGATGATGAGTTCGATCCGAACGTCGCGCTTCGCCAAGGTCACGCAGTAGTCCAGCTTTCGTAGTGTGAGCCTTAATCATGAAGGTATCGGTTCAAAAAGCGGTTGGTGCGTTGCTCATCGCAGTAGGTGTGAGTGGGCTTGCCTCGGCAGCAGTGTGTATTGATCTCTTTCGTGATGTGGAGAGCCGTCTCTGGGACTCGCGTATGCGGGTGGCTGCAAATGCGAAGTTACATAGCTCTAAAATTAAGATTGTAGCGGTTGATCAATCATCTCTTGAGCATTTTGCGCGGCACGAGAAGATATATTGGCCCTGGCCGCGGTCGCTGTACAATCCGGTGCTGTCTTTTTTGCATCAAGCTGGTGCTAAGGGCGTTGCGTTCGACCTATTGTTTACCGAAAACTCAAGCTACGTAGAGGATGATAGAGAGTTTGTGGCGGCGGTAAAGCAGTCACTGCCAGTAGTAGGTGCGGTAGCGCTTCAAGCGCAGGGAAGTGTTGTTAGGGATGAGGACCTCAATCGTTTAAGAGAGCTACAAGCCAAGCACTCTGGCTATTTGAAGAGCTTCGTCAGGAAGCCTACCGAGCGGCATTATCAGGGTGGTGCCTTACCCTTTTCAGAGCTGCTGAGTAGCCTTACGTATGTTGGAAGTGTTACAGCAGATGCGGACGGCGATAAGGTGTATCGACGAGTATGGCCAGGGGCTTTCTTAAATGAGACTCCATTGCTCGCGCTTCCCTTTTCGCTCTTTCATGCGACGGGCGGCAGCCAGACTCAGGGCGAGCAGATCCGAGCTAATGAAGGGCCTAACGGCGATCACCTAATACGTTTCTTTGGGCCCGCTGGGACCTACGACGCATACTCGATCCGTGCATTAATCGAGAGTTCTATACGATTGTCTGAGGGGCGTGAGCCGCCAGTGCCACTAGCAGACTTCAAGGATGCCTACGTTTTTATCGGTGCAACCGCGCCGGGTTTGCTTGATCTTCGTCCGACACCGTTCGAGGGCGCCTACCCGGGCGTAGAGCTGAATGCAACTGTGTTGGATAATCTGCTTACCAATAGTTTTATGAGAGAGGTAACGAGATGGGGAGCGGTTTCCATTACCTGTATCGTAGCTTCTATCGCAGCGCTTCTAACGTTTGTATCGATAGCACGACTTGCCTTGCTATCAGTGTCCTTAGTTATTGGATGGATCGGTACCTGTTATCTAGCCGCGTATCTCGGTTGGTGGATTCCGATGTTGTGGCCTGGCGTCGCAGCTGTTGCGGCAACAACCTTAGTATTGCTACTTCGCTACTTAGTTGAAGGGCGGCAGCATCTCTTTGTAAAGCGCGCCTTCAAGCACTACGTCTCGCCTGAGGTAATTGATCAGATTATCGCTAATCCGCAGTCGTTTGCCTTAGGGGGAGAGCGCCGCGAGCTGACTATATTTTTTAGCGATATTGAGGGCTTTACGTCGTTGTCAGAGCGGACAGACCCGGTAAGTCTGACACGACTGCTCAATCGCTTTCTATCAGAGGTAAGTGCAATAGTGCTGTCGCATGGGGGAACCATCGATAAGTATCAGGGCGACGCAGTTGTCGCGTTTTGGAATGCTCCATTGCCAGTTGAAGGGCATGCGTATAGGGCAACGGCCGCAGCCATTGCTTGCCATAAGAAGTTACGAGAGCTTGAGGATGTCTTTGTGCAGGAGTGTGGACAGCCCCTTAAAATGCGCATCGGTTTGCATACAGGTGTCGTCTCGGTGGGTAATTTTGGGTCTTCTTTCCGGTTCAACTACACCATGATTGGGGATGCGGCTAATCTTGCTTCGCGGCTTGAGGGTGTAAATAAGGTGTTCGGTTCATTCGTTGCTATTTCAGGTGAGACTCGCGTTCGTGCACCTGAATTTCCGTGTCGAAAGCTCGGAGAGGTGAGAGTGGTCGGTAAGGATAGCATAGTAGCCGTATTTGAGCCGATGGCCGTCAGCGAGCTGCGGGCCGATGAGGTTGTGCGTTACGAACAGGCGCTGTCGCTTTTCAGTGGTGGTCGGTACACGGAGAGTCGAGTGATTTTTAGTGAGCTCTCGACGGACCCAGTAAGTAGGATGTATGTTCGACGTATAGATGAAGAGGGCGATTCGCTATCTTCGCCGGTTTGGAACCTAAGTAGTAAGTAGCCCCATGAAAATACTCTCTGCACAGCACAACCTGGACGCCGCATTTGATGAGGTAGCCACTGCTATCTTTACCGAGTTTGCCAGGAAGCCTAAAGATGAAGCGATTGTTCTTGGGTTGTGCGGTGGTCGCAGTGTTGTGGGGCTCTTGCAGGCGCTACGCAGGAGCTCAGGTAGTCTTTCTAAAGAGCTAATTCGTCGCGTGCAGTTCTTTATGGTGGACGAGCGGCTTGTTCCGTTAACTGATGAGCAAAGTAATTTCGGAGGGCTTCAGAAGCTGCTCTTTGATGAGTTGATTAAGCAGGGTGTGCTCGACCCATCGCAGCTTCACCCTTTTGTACCAGACGCAAGTCAGCCTGACTACGGCTGTAATAAGTACTACGCCGAGCTGCAGAGCTACGGCGGGCGATTTACCTGCATCGTGTTGGGGGTCGGAGAAGATGGGCACGTGGCTGGCCTGTTTCCTGGAAACGCCGTGCTTGAGGACACTAAGTCAGGTTTTGTGCCCTTTCTCGATTCGCCGAAGCCTCCAGCTGGGCGTATGACAGCAACGCTGCAGCTTCTGGCCTCAGCTGAGCTAGCGATTCTGCTGGTGCTAGGAGAGGCTAAACGGGAGGCCTGGGTGCGTTTTCAGGATCCTCAAACCAGGGTGCTGGATTGTCCGTCGGTGTTTATCAAGGGCCTGCGCCAGGTTCTCGTAGTAGAAAACCTTACTGCGGCAGTGTAGCCCGCTACTATCCTCTGATAGCCTGATCTGCATATTTTCTTCGAAGTTCTGTGATTTTTTAGCGCACACGAGTCCGCGTGTCTCGCATACCCAAGGGGAGGTGTGGGGATCGCGTTATAGACCTCCGCCCCCCTAGGTTTTTACAGGCTTTAGCTATATGAAGATTAAGAGCAACTTTCAGGTACTTCTCTCCGCGGTCTTAGTTCTGTCTATCGGCTTTACCTGCTCTTCCGTAACATTCGCGCTTTCTAAGCCAACGGCTGCGTCGCGCCGTTTATCTGATTGGCTTTCCAAGAAAAAGAATTTGCCGGTAGTCGCCTGCCCAGCTTTTATGAGTTCAACTCGCAGTGGGCTTGCGAGTTCGTTAGCATCTCCATCGACGGTATGTCTGAAATCGGGAAGCCTCAGTAAGGCTTTCAAGGGAGTGCGAATAAAGCCTCCTAAGGCATCCCGATTTATTTTATCAGGCAGCTATGAGGCTGGTTCGCCATTTTCGCCTGTGGTGGGGCAACAGGGTGATGTTCAAACCGATCTCTTTGTAGTGCGTAATGCACCAGCGTTAATCTCTTACCGCGTGACTGATGGAACATTCAACACGATGCTGCGGATTATGCTGTTTGACGCCGAGACAGGGCAGCAGCGCCAGGAGCTGTATCGAGTGCGAGGTAAAGGAGATGGAAGCTTCGCGTGGAACTATCCTGGCAGCTATTTCTTGAAGATGCAGGCGCTGCCTGATGCTGAGGCAGAGGTTCAGCCAACATTTGATATCTCAGTTGAATTCGTGGTGCCCGAAGTCACAGGCAAGATCGCTTCGAGTGAGTTTAAGGCAGCAGAGGTTGCTGTAACTGCCTGTCCAACTCAGATTATCGATGCCGATGGCTTCAAGTCATACATTCCAACAAAGGATGTTCTGTGCTCGGCTAAGAATCCAGAGGCTGCTGGTGTTGCGGCTGGAGCAATTAACACGAAGCACAATATTTTCGTGCGCAGTGAGCTATCTGAGGCGGCCGACGGCGGATACGTATCACTTCCGTTTCGCATCAAGAAGCCGACGCCCTTCGTATACTCGATTGCTGATCCGACAGACTTTCGAGGTGGTACGACGATGTATTTGGTGAACTTAACGACTAATGTACGCATCCCGTTTGTGCGCGTTCGTGGGTCCATTGCTGAGACAACTACCTATATCAATCAGCCCGGCGACTACTATCTTCATATTGATACTAGCCCGTACCAGCCGCAAAAGAACGGAGATATCGAGTGGTCATTTTCCGTGGCAGGAGGCATGTAGCCCTTGAAAATTTACGGTCTTCGCCAAGACCGTAAGCTCGTCCGAGCCAGCGAGCGGTCTTACTGTCCACAAGACTGGTAAGCCTTTGCGCATCATTCGTCATTGCATGACAGGCTATCGAGAAACCGCTCAGCTACTGGCAGAAGGTTTGCATCTGGCAGGGTGACTCCGCAAAAAACGGTACACTCTGGACAGGCAATCAGCCATTGAAGGAGCATCTCCTTAGTGCTTTTCACCTCAATATGCTGCACTGCGCCGCAAAGATCCCTGAGAGCTCGTGGCTTTACCGACAGAATGCGCAGGTCCTTGTTACCTCGCAGCTCTTCTTGGAGGCTCTTGGCGAGATCTTCCGAAGAAGCGCTGTTGTTGATCTGTCCGAAATTAACCGAGAGATCAAAGCTGACTTCGATGCCTGAGTAGCTGTGATTAAGATAGAGTGTAACTGACTCATCGTCGTCTTCGAAGTCTTCGTCGATAGCCGGCTCGTCCGGAAATTCGGCACTAATAGTCGTGTCAGGAACAGCATAGCGCTCCCAGGGGTGCTTCATGAACTTCTCTGCGGCCGTGGTCATAGGGGATCCCTTCTCTTTCTCTCTGCTTAGCCCAGGTACAATGGCGGCATTATGCTATTAAATCAAGCCACGTCACTAGGATAGCTATCGCGGCTAGCTGTCTTTTGGTGTCCTTAAAATCTTTTTTAGAATCCAGGCCCCCCTTTGCTCCATCCAAATAGATAGTAGTGCTGTAGTAAGATGTTGAGCGGTACCTCCTCATACAGAAAAGGGGGAAATTTGAAACACATAGGCGCGGCTATCAATAACCAACTGCTATCGGATGCCGAGGCAGAAGACCGTGAGGTAGAGAGCCCCACCTCTCATTATTCCCGCCGACCGCGACGCCGAAAAGAAAGAACGCAGCCTGCTAAGCAACAACACTACAAGACCATTGATATTTCTTTGGGGGGCGAGCGACCACAACAAAGCGCTTTCTGCTCTCGTTCAGAAGCTATCTGCGCGGAGTTGCTAAAGAGGTTTGTTCCTCACTTTCGCCTGCAAGCCGGGGTCACGTTCCAAGTGCCGATTGGTGTGGATGGTCGTGGCAATACCTTAGCGGTAGATTTCTTCGTTGATGGGGTGCTCTTTGAATATCACCCGGCGAGGTTCTTTAAGAATAAAAAGGGCTTTGGCGACTTTAAAAATAAAGAAGAGTACAAAGCATACGCCAAGCTCTTTCATTCAGTTGGTGGATTCGAGAGAGAGCTTTTCCACGAAGCGATGAAGGCACACCTCAAGGATAACTACTATCAACGCCGACGCGCCTTATTAGATCGCCATCCGCACTACAGGCGAATTGAACTGGTGGTTGCAACGAACCCAGAAGAGTTTTATGCACTTATTCTCTGTCGTTTCGGGCGAAACATCCCTAAAAATCTTGAGCGCTTTCTAGAGCTTTTCGATGAATTACGAGAGACGCTTCCGTAATATAGTAATTATTGATTTACGAGAAGCGTTTGATCGATATCAAGCTCTGCTGAGGCCTTAAGAAATGCAACTGCAGATTCAAGCGCCCTACGCGAGTTTCCTTCGCTAGCTTGCTCTCGATATTTAGCCATTGCATCTTTTGCTGTAGGAACGTCAGGTTTCTTTATCTGCGTTACTGCAGCAACAATGTACGATCCATTGTTTTGAAACACTCGATCGAGGACAGCCGGACTGCTTGTGGCAAACACAGATGTCCGCAGGGCGGATGGAAGCGCGCTTGTAGGTGCAGCGTCGGCCTTGGCTCGTGAGATGGCTACAGGTTGCAGTGCGGTAGCTTTGCGAATGTCCGACTCTCTCTTGAAGTCTGCGCCAGCTGCTTTGACTGCCGCGAGCAGCTCATTTGCCCGTTGCTCTGCAAGCTTGCGAGCAGCCGAGTTTTTGAGCGATGTAGCAATCTGTCCCTTCACTTCATCCAAAGGTGCGGTTGTCGGCTCTTTAAATTCCTTTGTCTGGATTATCACAGCCAAATCACCAACATCAAGGGAGGTTGGAAGTAGCCTGTCGCTGAGCGGCAGATTAAGAGCGAGGTCGGTAACGCCTGCCAGGGTTTCTTCAGGATCTTTGCCCATCTCTAGCAGTCCCGGAGATGATTTAACCGGTAGCTTGTAGTCCTTGGCAACCTCGGTCAGTGGTCGGCTGCTGGCTCGAGCAGCTTGCGCTATCTCGCGCGCCTTCGCTGCGGCATAGGCGGGAGCCTCTAGTCGTCTAATCTCTGTGATAATTGCATCACGTACCTCTTCAAGTGGCTTAATGGATGCATCCTTGCGGTCGTCTACCTTTACGATTTCAAAGCCATAGCTAGCCTCAATGATCTCGGTGATATTGCCCTTCGGTGTTGCAAAAACCGCCGCATCAAACTTTGAGTCGCCCTTACCCTTTGATATCCAGCCACGATCTCCACCAACGGCTTTGCTTGGTAGATCGTCTGAGTATTTGATTACGAGGGTTTCAAAAGGGACTCCAGATAGGGCCTCTTCGCGAGCTTTTGTGGCTCTTTCGGTAGCTGCTGCCATTTTTGCAGGGTCGCTTTCTTTCGGGAACAGAATCTTGATGGCGCGCACCTTGGCTTGCTCTGGGATGGTGTATCGCTCGCTGTTCTCTGTGTAAAATAGCTCTACGTCCTGAGGCTGTACCTGAACCTGATTTATAAATTCCTTCGGCGACAGCACTACATAATCATAGGCGAGGCGGGCTGGAACTTCGTACTCGGTGGCGTTAGCCTCGTAATACTTCTGAACTTCCTCAGCTGTCGGAGTCGGCACCTCGTTAAGCAGCTTGGCCGATGATATTTCGGCAGATACCACGGTGTAGGTAGTTTCCTGCTGTTCAAATCGAGCGGTCGCATCTTGTGGTGTGGTTACAGACGCATGTTGCAGGAGGTTAACCAGGGTGGTTCGCGTTAGGTCTTGCTTTACCTGAGCGCTGAATTGACGATAGTTCATTCCCATGCCCTGCAGCATCCCGCGAAAAGCTTCGGGGCTGAAGCCGTTAGGTGAGCGCTCAGGGGTAAATATCTCGGTTTGAATGTATCGGGTCACTGCTGCATCATCTGCACTGAAGCCGATTGCTTGCGCTTGCTGGGTCAGCACCGCGCCATCAACGAGTGTATCCATTGCTTGTTGGGCAATGTTCAGCCGCAGGTTTTTTGCCAGCGCCGAAAAGTTGGCGCCAAACATCTGTTGGTAGCGGTCGCTGATTCTGCGCTGAGCCTGTTCAAAATCAGCATAGGTGAATTTTTGGTTGTTAACGGTGGCGGCATAGCGAGTGGTGGATGGGCCGTCGTGTAATATGTCAAGGCCAACGCCGCTTATCATGAAGCAGACGGCGATGAAGAGAAAAACAACTCCGATAAGGCGCTTGTTGTTGTGAATAAATTTGATCATGGGTGCTCCTATGCGGTGCTCTCTTAGTTGCTGTTGCCGTTGCGTGTGTTGGTCCAGGATACTTTCGGGTGTCTTTTTAAAGTTGCCATGAGTGGTTAATTGAAGAGGTATCCAGCACCGCTCTCCACGTAACCTGCTCTTGTATGGCGTGCAAAACCCCCATGCAGTCTTGCTGCAAGGATGGGGTCGTCAACACGCACACCAGAGCGCGCTCACCTTCGATGGTCGTGACTGTTCCAACACCTTCGTAAAGCTCAAAATATGCCTGAAGTAGAACGATCTGACCACGAGGCACTTCAAAATAGAACGCAATAGTCTGCTCGTCTAGCTGTTTAGCTGCTTGTGGTAGCTCAATTGACATACACTAGGCGCTCTTTCGACGTAGTGCCTCTTGTCGGATGAGCTCGTTAACCTTCTTCGGATTTGCGGCTCCCCCGGTGGCCTTCATAACCTGACCCACAAAGAACCCCATCAGGCGGTCGTTTCCGCCGATAAACCCTGCTAGCTGGCCTGGATTTGCATCAAACTCGGCGTTAATCACCTTAAGGATTTCGTCGTCGTTGCTGAGCTGTTTCAGGCCCTTTTCGGTAATGATAGAGAGCGGGTCTTTGCGGGTTGAGAACATCTCTTCAAACACCGACTTGGCCATCTTGCCAGAGATAACCTCGTCATCTATCAGCTTTATCAGCTGTCCTAATTGGGCTGCTGAAATAGGGCTATCCTGGATCTCAATCCCGTCTCGGTTTAAAGCTCCAAAAAGCTCGGAGGTGACCCAGTTGCAGGCTGCTTTGGCGTTGCTGCAAGCTGCCACAACGTTGTGAAAGTATTCAGCAGACGCGCGCTCTCCAGTCAGAACTGTAGCGTCATAGAGTGATAGTCCAAACTCAGAAACGAGTTCATTGTTCCATTGGGCAGGTAGCTTAGGAAGTTGCAGTTGCACTTCGCGAATCCAGCTCTCTTCCACCACTACTGGGGGGAGGTCGGGGTCTGGAAAATAACGGTAGTCCGAGCTCTCTTCCTTTGAGCGCATTGGGCGGGTGGTGCCGTTGGTGCTGTCAAAGAGCAGGGTTTGTTGAACAATAGCTTGGCCGGCCTTTAAGAGGGCAGTTTGGCGGGCAATTTCATACTCGAGAGCTCGCTCAACGAATTTGAACGAGTTTAGATTCTTGATCTCAGTGCGGGTGCCAAATTTCAATTGCCCAACGGGCCGAAGTGAAATGTTGGCATCGCATCGCAAGCTGCCTTCTTCCATATTTCCGTCGCTTACCCCGAGGTAGCGCACCAACTGACGGACCGCTTTGAGGTAGGCTGAAGCTTCAGCAGGCGAGCGTAGTTCGGGCTCTGATACGACCTCAAGTAATGGCACCCCTGCGCGATTAAGGTCTACCAGTGAGGCTGAAGTGCGGCTGTCGTGCATGTTTTTACCCGCATCTTCTTCCATGTGTATCCGCTTGAGGCCGACCGTCCTCTTGGTATCTCCGAGGTGAAATTCAACATACCCACGCTCGCAGATTGGCTCATCAAACTGGGATATCTGGTAACCCTTCGGGAGATCCGGATAGAAGTAGTGTTTGCGCGCAAACCGATTGAAGCGGCGGATCTCGCAGTTGGTTGCCAGCCCCATCATGATGGCAAACTCAACAACCTTCCTGTTAGTCACGGGAAGGGCGCCCGGTAATCCAAGGGTAACGGGATCGATATATTCGTTAGGCTCTCCGCCGTAAGCGGCTGATGCCGAGCAGAATATCTTTGAGTTGGTAGCTAGTTGAACGTGAACTTCCAATCCGATGACGGTCTCAAATTCCATCGCGAGTCTCCTTTGCGGTTATGCTGCAAGCGCTGGGCGCTTGGTGTGCCAGTCAGTTGCTCTCTCAAAGGCATGGCCAATCTGAAAGAGGGTCCCTTCGTCGAAGGGTTTGCCGATAATCTGAAGCCCTATTGGAAGTCCGTTACCCGAGAATCCACAGGGGATGCTGATGCCAGGAAGTCCAGCGAGGTTTACCGGGATGGTAAAAATATCGTTTAGGTACATCTGCAGCGGATCGCTCACCTTTTCAGCTATTCTGAAGGGCGGTGTTGGTGCGGTTGGTGCGACGATGACATCACAGTGCTGCGCAAAAGCCTCCTTGAAATCCTGAGCTATGAGCGAGCGTACCTTTTGAGCCTTAACGTAGTATGCATCGAAGTATCCGGCCGAAAGCACATAGCTACCCACCAAAATGCGGCGCTGCACTTCACGCCCAAAGCCCTCACTGCGAGACTTGCAGTAGAGACCCTTAAGGTCAAGCTCGCCCTGAGCGCGGTGTCCGTAACGGATTCCGTCATATCGAGCCAAGTTTGACGAGGCTTCGGCTGGA
Organism: Bdellovibrionota bacterium; assembly: GCA_044356425.1. GTDB lineage: Bacteria > Bdellovibrionota_C > UBA2361 > UBA2361 > OMII01 > OMII01. The sequence continues at coordinate 10,589 of JBIKWG010000071.1, forward strand.
GCAAGAATGTAATACACCGCAACGGCTGCTTCAGTGTGTGGAAGCGATATCTCAACCGGAATGGCACCTAGCCCTTCCAGGGTAGCGATTGCTTTCTTTAGTGAGCTATCTACGTCGGGGGCGAGCCCGGATACGAAGTATTCCCTTGGAATGCCGATTCTAAGCCCCTTGATGTCCTTTCCAAGGGCTGACTCGAAGTGTGGTGTTGGTTGAGCAACCGAGGTTGCGTCATTTGGATCCTGTCCACAAATTGCATTTGTTAGGAGGGCGCAGTCTTGCACATTAGTTGCGAATCCTCCGACCTGATCGAGAGAGGATGCGTAAGCGATGACGCCATAGCGGCTCACGCGACCGTAGGTAGGCTTCAAGCCGACTATGCCGCAGAAACCAGCTGGCTGCCTAATCGATCCTCCTGTGTCTGTACCAAGCGTAACAGGGCAGATGCGAGCGGCAACGGCCGCTGCTGACCCACCACTTGAGCCTCCGGGAACATATTCTGGGTTCCAGGGGTTTCCAACGGGGCCAAAGCACGAGTTCTCGTTAGAAGATCCCATGGCAAACTCATCCATGTTGAGTTTGCCGATCGATATTGCTCCTGCGATTTTGAGCCGTTTTACTACGGTTGCATCGTATGGAGGGATGAAGTTTCTCAGCATATTGCTGCCCGCTGTAGTGCGGGTGCCTTTGGTGCAGATGACATCCTTAATGCCGATCGGAACACCAAGTAGCGGAGCGCTCTTTCCGGCAGCAATTAGGGTATCTACTTCGTGAGCCGCTGCCAGCGCAGGTTGTGAAGTCACCTCAGTAAAGCAGTTCAGGGCAGTTAGCCTCTCAGCTTTTGCAAGGCACGATTGCACGAGCTCAACGCAGGAGAACTGCTTGGCGTCTAAGCCAGCTCGTATTTCAGAGATAGTGAGTGTTGCTAGATCGGTCATGGTGTCTGTTACTCCACAATCAGTGGTACGCGAATGAATCGTCCTGAGTGGTCCGGAGCGTTCTGCAGAAGAGCTTCAGAGGGAAGCATCTCTTGAGTCGGAATTGTTGGCTCGCTCAGTGGCGTTGGTTCGGGGTTGGATCCAGGGGCTTTTGCCTCATCGCTGCGCAGGACGTTAGTGGCCCCATGTACGTGGCTCATGGCTTCGGCCTTCGAAGTGTCAATGGCGTCTAGCCGCTGGACATATCCGAGGATGGCATTTAAGTGCTCTGTGATGACGGGGGTATAGGACGGATCAAGCTCAAGTCGAGCCAGGCTAGCTATCTTTCGAACGTCGTCTTCTGAAACCATAAATCTCTAGTATGATTAGGTGTTTGTTT
>JBIKWG010000293.1:0-3388 GCA_044356425.1 Bdellovibrionota bacterium
CATAAAGTTTTATCGCAGCGCACATCACCGACTCGCTCCGGTTTATCTTTGGGCTCTTCGGCTCTTTTGGGCTCAGTGTCTTGCAGTTGCTGATAGGCGAAGGAGGGAGGTAGCCGTTGGTTCTGCTTGCGACATCAACCACAGCTCGGAGATACAGTTCAGCTCTTCGTTTGCCTTGTTGGTTGGGGCAAAGGTGTTAGTAAATACCTTTGGATGCTTGTCCTGCTGAAATATTGTTGGCAAATTCACTACGGCCACATAAGCAGCGGTATCCATAACGCGACGCAGCTCTTTATTTTGTTGCCAAGCCTGTCATGTATACAGGCGGAATTTGAACACCCGTTGACCGGTTGAGTGCGCGCAGCTGGTCGCGCATGATGTCGTTAAAGGTCCTTCCGGCGCGAACAGTAAAGAGCGATTTGGCGATGCTTAATCCCATTGTGGTGCCTAATCCGTCATAAAGACGAATGACCACCAGATCGTTCAGTGCAGCTATCCCTGCATGCCGGGTTTTCGGGAAGAGCTGCTTTGTGCCTTATGCTTCGAGCCTGCAAATGGGGAGGTGTTGCAGCAACAGCGGTTTGGTCCTCTCCGGAATGTCTGTAAGAGAAACTTCGGTTAGCTGGCACCTGTTGTTTTGGTGCCCGAGCTCGGCCGTCAGAGGGAGAGGTAGAATGAGCACTTCACAGACGAAATCGACCTTGGTCTAGCGGATTGATGTCAACTTCGGCCTGTCCAGGTAGCGCTAAACAGTCCCCAAAGAAAACGTACGAAGCATTTCGTGGATGCAGCGTATAGGCGAGAATCCTGTCTTGTAGTGTTGTGGTTCCCGTTGTGAATTTCGATTTACGTGGTAGGAACAGAAACGACAAACCCCTCGCCGTTGAGCAGTCCGAGGTCGAATGCCGCGGCTTGAGCAGGGATCAATACCAATCGCCCCTCGGTAAGGCTCAGTGTGCTGCCTAGAGTCGTGATCTCTAGAGCGCCGCCGGTGCATAGAACGAGCGTTACACTCGGTGTTGTAAAATGTTCAGAAGCTTTGCAATCGCTTCGCACAGCTTGGATCTGAAATTCACAAGCTGGGGTGCGATAGAGTGAGCGGATCGCAGATCCCTCAATCTGCTCAGCAGTAAGAATGGTGGTCGCAGAGGGGGTGACATCGACCATTGCCAGTAGCTCTTCTCTATCTTGAAATTTAGGAGTCAGTCCTGCCCGCACTACATTGTCGGAAGTAGCCATGCACTCAACCATATCTCCTTCCAGGTATGCATGAAGCTCATTGGGTCCTATATAAATGGCTCTTCCTGGAGGAACCTGTACCCAGTTCATAAGAAGTGAGGTTGCAATACCTACATCCTCCGCCCCATAGGCTGTGAACATCTTACAGAGGTGCGACCGCTCCCATGTCAGGGATGTTTTTCCGGCATTAAGGCGTTCTAAAAATGCTGTCATGTGGCCAGCGCGTTCGTGCGGCGGTGAGCTAACAACGGCGCGATATATCTCTTTAACTGCCGCAGCTTGCTCCTGTCTGTCAGTTGCTTCTGCTGCCGTTTGAATTCGCGCAGCTCCGATCAGCGCGGTCATCTCTGGCGTGGCAGCAAGTAAATCAAGTAGCTGATCAACTGGCTTGAAGCCCTGCAGTAGGGATATGGTCGTAAGAGCAATCGCGATTTCAGGCTTATGGTTTTCGTCTGGATAGTTCACCGGATCTTTCCAGTGCAGATATCCCGCGTGGTTGTTCAAAAAAGCTTCTGGCATCGCTTTCTTGTCGCGCCAGGGGTTTGTGTTTTTGCTGGGGTGCGACTGAATCGAGAGAGCATCATTGATTGAGAGCACCTTGAACAGAAACGGTAGCTGCCCTCCAAATCGAGCAACCACTGACTCTCCAAGGATTGCGCGAGGGTTTTCGGCTATAATATCTCTAAGCGGGCGCTGATTCCCAGCTATCTGACCGAGCGTTAATCCCTTCGGATGAGTGCCAAACCACAGTTCAGCAGATGGCTTAGTAGCATCGAATAGCCCGGCATACCTGCTTACTAGTGAGTCATCCCCGGATTTACCCCAGGCGTAGCTCTGTACTGCACCCTCTAGCAGAATAGGGCAGGTAAAATCCGGGGTTTGTGAGGGTCTCGTCATAAGGTTATTTATCTATAGGTGCCGACGTCTTCATGCAAGCGTACTAGCGCAACGCTTCTTCTGATAAAACCTGCGGTGGCGACGTAAAGGTGCCTGCCTTGTTGTTTGCTCAAGGGATAGTTTTCTGATAGCTTCCCGTATCCTACGCCTCTGGTTCTGTCATACGTTGCTGGGCAGCGGCGCGAGAAATGGCTAGTTGTAATGTGTAAATGCCTGTATTTGTTACGTTTGCAGGGGCTCGAGATGAGAGGAAAAGGTTCGAGATGAGCGGAAAAGTAGTGCAGGCACCAGCGAATTCAATCGTGACGCGCACCAAAGACTACTTTGTTGATAGTGTTGCTGAGCTGAAGAAAGTTCAAAGCCCAACGCGCCAAGAAACCATGCGCATGACGGGTGGCGTTTTGCTAATCATAGTTTTTATCTCGATCTGTCTCTTTGTTATTGATCTCACCTGCAACTGGCTCATGTCTTTAATGATCGGCTAGTTGGATTTTTGTCAGGAAGCTATGGAAACAAGCACCGCAGAGCAAAAGATGAATTGGTTCGTTGTTCAGGCTTACGCCGGCTTTGAAATGAAAGCTAAGCAGGCCCTCGAGGAGCGCATCCGCTTGAACAATTTGACACACCTCTTCGGAGAGGTGCATGTCCCTCAAGAGACAGTCGTTGAGCTCGTAAAGGGCCAAAAGAAGACGTCTACAAGAAAGTTCTTCCCTGGATACATACTCGTGCAGATGGTTCTCAACGAAGAGACCTGGCACCTGGTTAAGGAAACCCCAAAGGTCTCTGGCTTTTTGGGAGATGCAACTACTCCACAACCGTTAGCAGAGGAAGAGGTTAAGCGTATCTTCAGTCAGGTGGAGGAGGGGGCTGCTTCTCCACGCTCAAAGATGAACTTCGAGCAGGGAGATGCGGTCAAGGTTATCGATGGTCCGTTTGCAGAGTTCAACGGAACAATCGAAGAGGTAAGGCCGGAAAAGGGCAAGGTCAAAGTGTTGATAAGCATCTTTGGTCGTGCTACTCCAGTCGAACTCGATTTCATGCAGATAGAGAAGGCCTAACAAGGTCGTTTTAACTCTGATGCGCCCCGTCGCTAGCTTCTGAAAAAAGCGAGTGGTTGCAGCAGTTTCAAGTGATAGGTGGACAAAATGGCAAAAGAGATTAGTACTGTAATTAAGTTGCAGGTTTCCGGCGGGCAGGCAAATCCAGCCCCTCCGATTGGACCTGTGCTCGGTCAACACGGCGTAAACATCAT
>JBIKWG010000072.1:0-11828 GCA_044356425.1 Bdellovibrionota bacterium
GTGCTCTGTTCAACCTGGGGCAAACTGTATCGTGACATGTGCTATGTATTCACCCGCTCATTTCGGATGATTGAAGACACGCGCACATTAACGGTTAGCGAGCTTACAAATGGGTTCATCCGGCTATTGATACTGATGCTGCCGGATATTCTTATTATCACCGGCTGTGTGGCACTCATCGCAGGGGTGAGTGTAATGCTCCAAACAAAGTGGAACCGGCGAGATAAGTGGATCAAGCTTCGCTGGGATTTGCTTAACCCTCTGAATGGATTAAAGCGGATTTTTTCGGTTCAGGGTCTTGTCAACACAGCAAAGGCCGTTGCAAAGCTGACGCTCATTCTGCCGATTGGCTATTGGGCGCTCGAGGGCTACGCGCCACAGATGGTGCGACTTATTCACACCTCAATTCCTGACATTATGAACCTGACTGGCCTCGCAGTGAAGGGTGTCTTCTGGAAAATCATGTACATCCTGCTTGCGCTCGCAATATTCGATGTAGCGTACGGCAAATGGCAGTGGTTGCGCACTAATCGTATGACTAAGCAGGAAGTTAAAGACGAGCGTAAGGCAATCGAAGGAGACGAGTCGATGCGCCGAAAGATAATCCAGAAAGGATTGCAGCGTGCGATACAGCGGCTCAAGAAGACAGTTCCAACAGCTGATGTCGTGGTAACTAATCCTACGCACTTTGCAGTTGCAATTAAATACGATCGTTCTCGAAATGCTGCGCCTATTGTGGTCGCCAAAGGCGCTGATTTTATGGCCGCTCGAATTCGAGAGATAGCGCGCGAACATAATATTCCGGTTCTTGAGCGCAAGGCGCTCGCTCGGTCACTGTATGCATCGACTGAGATAGGTAGTGAAATTCCTCGTGACCTCTTTAAGGCAGTAGCCGAGGTCCTCGCATATGTGTATCGCCTCAAGAGCAAAGTAGCTCGAGGCGTCTCTTCACTTGGGGTACAGGGTAGGTAAAATATGGCAGCAGTAGCATCGAAGGTTGTTAAGAACACTTTTAAGCCCACTACATTTATCATTCCGCTCTCGCTCGTGGCGATCCTAGCGATTCTTATCTTTCCCTTGCCGACGGCGGTGCTGGATGTCTGTATTGCGCTCAATATCACGATCTCACTCGTTGTCTTATTTACCTCCCTATACATTGATAAGCCGCTGATGTTCTCATCTTTTCCGGCTGTCTTGTTAGTAACAACGTTGTTTCGCCTCTCTATGAACGTCGCTTCTACGCGTCTGATTCTGCTTAACGGTGGCAGCGGAATGGATGCTGCTGGGCATGTCATTCAGGCGTTTGGCCAGTTTGTGGTTGGTGGAAACTACATCATCGGAGTTGTGATGTTTATCTGTATCAACATCGTTAACTTGAAAGTGTTAACTAAAGGATCTTCCCGTATTGCGGAAGTAGCAGCGCGGTTCACCCTCGACGCAATGCCAGGAAAACAAATGGCAATCGATTCGGACCTCAACATTGGACTGATTAATGACAAAGAGGCAAAGGTTCGTCGTAAGGAACTGTCGCAGGAGGCCGAGTTTTATGGAGCAATGGACGGTGCCGCTAAATTCGTAGCCGGTGATGCCGCAGCCGCCATCTTTCTCGTGGGCATAAATATCGTGGGCGGTCTTTTGATCGGCATCATCCAGCACCAGATGGATTGGAAGGAGGCAGCTCAAACCTACACAATCTTAACCATCGGTGAAGGTCTGGTTGCTCAGGTGCCGTCAATTATCATTTCAGCAGCCTCGGGCTTAATCGTAGCACGGGCGGCGTCAGGTGCCGACCTTGGTAGTGAAGTGGTGGAGCAGTTGGGGCAAAGTGCTCGCCCTCTCTTTCTTACCTCGGGGGTTGCAATTGCCATGGCAGTTCTTCCTGGACTGCCTTTTGTGCCCTTTATGTTGCTGGGTATCGGCACAGCCGCTGTCGGATTCACTAAGCAACGTGCTGCAGAAGAGCTGAAAGTTAAGAAGGAGGCTGAAGAGCGCATGAAGCTGCCAGAAGCTAATCCGAATGCACCAAAACCTGGCAGCACCGAAGAGGTAACCGGGTTGCTCGCAGTTGATACGCTAGAGCTTGAGGTTGGTTATGAGCTTGTGCAGATTGTTGAGGGCGGAGATCTGGTTGAACGTATTCGTTCTATTCGCCGGCAGTTTGCCCTCGATTACGGGTTCATCGTTCCAGCGATTCATATCCGCGATAATGTCCGAATTAAGTCGAATGAGTATCGCTTCATGCTCAAGGGAACAGTTATCGGTTCCGGCACACTTAAACCGCATCACCTATTGGCGATGGATCCAGGTAACGTGTCAAATCCTGTTCAAGGAACGCCAACAAAAGAGCCGGCTTTCGGATTGGATGCCCTCTGGATCGTTGAGGGTGATAAGGAGCGAGCTCAGTTCGCGGGCTACACGGTGGTGGATCTCTCAACGGTTATTACGACGCATGTCACCGAGCTCGTGCGCACCCACATGGCCGAGCTGCTAGGGCGCCAGGAGGTGCAGCACCTCATTGATACGGTTCAGAAACAGGCGCCGAAGGTAGTAGAGGAGTTAATCCCCGGAGTTCTTACCGTGGGTGGGGTGCAGCAGGTACTAGCGCTTTTGCTGCGTGAGCAGGTGAGCATTCGCGACCTAAGGTCGATCCTAGAAATTTTGGCTGATTGGGGTCCGCATGTAAAGAATCCTGAGAAGCTAGCAGAGTTTGTACGAAGAAAGTTTGCTCGAGCGATTACCTCAAAGTTTGTTACTCCAGATGGGGTATTGCCTCTAGTCAGCCTTACTCCGCAAGTGGAGCGCGCAATGACGGAGGCACTGCAGCAAAGCGACGAGGGCTCGTTCTTAGCACTTGAGCCCGGCGTAGCACAAATGATTATCAATAAGCTTGCACGCGCGTCAGAGCGGTTTGGAGAGATCGGGCAGTCACCGATCTTGTTGGCGCCAGGCCATCTGCGGGCGGCAGTATTTAATTTCGTTAATCGATTTGCGCCAGGGTATTCCGTGATAAGCCATCATGAGATTGCCGCGAATACCAAGGTGCAGTCGCTTGGTGTAGTTGGGGCTGGAGACTAGAGAGGAGCGGATGAGAACAAGAATATTTCGAGGAGAGAGTCTTCCGGCGGTGCTTTTGCAGGTTCGAGAAGAGTGTGGTGACGATGTGGTTATTATTACTACCCGAGAGCGAGGATACCGGCAGGTAGAGATTGAAGTTGGTGTGATGGCCGCTAAACGTGCAGCTCAGGAGGCGCTGGCAGCTGAAGAGCCCGCGCTTGGGCTGCTAGCAGATCTGTCGATGGAAACAGACATCTTCGGTGCTTTATCTGCACAGGGTGTTAGCGCTGACATTCAGCTATTCTGCGATGGCTCTATGCCAAAGAAGGGCGAGCCGGTTGAAAGACTAGCTAAGGCTTTGTCGAAAGTTGTGGTATTTGATGGCCAGGTTCCCTTCTCATCGCGCTGTGTAGTGGTGATGGGCCCTCCACAGGGTGGAAAAACCACAGCAATTGTTAAGCTTGCTGCTCGTCTGCAGGAGGCGTTGGTGTGTAAGATCGGAATCGTATCAGCTGAGAGAGAATCAGACGAGCACCATGCTCGGCTGTTAGCATACGCAGAGCTTCTGGATATTCCCATTGAGATCGCGGATGGATCGCTCGAGGTTGAAGCACGTATTCCAGTGGCGGTTTCAAAGCTTGAGGCATGTGATCTGATCTTCATCGATACACCAGGCGTTGATGTACGAGAGCAAAAAGAGTGGAGCCATTTGGTGGCACTACTTGATCCGTGCCGAGATATGGAGAAGCTGCTCGTCCTGCCGGCTTCTCAGGATGCGATAACTATGCGTCTTCAAGCTCAGCGCTTTGACAGCCTTGGTGCCACTCGGATTGTTCTCAGTAAAATTGATCAGAATGGGCTGCTTGGCGCAACGTTGAACGTGGCACACGAATGCGAGGTGCCAATCGGATTTCTGTCGGGGGGCGACCGAATTCCTCAGGATATCGAGCCCGCTTCAGCGCGCCGTATCGCTGGATTGCTCTTGCGGCGGATGCATTAATTTCAGGTAACTAGGCTAGGTTCGCGCAGCGTAAGCAAAAAAGTAAGTGACTAGGTAAGATTAACGAGCCAATCAGCAGCTTAGGTGAATCAAAACAGGGGAGTGAAATGTGAAGGATCGAGAGAGTTTTCAAACTAGGTCAAGCAAGTCGATTGTCGTGGCAGCAGGTGGATGTGGCATGAAAAAGCAGGAGGTGACTAGAGTCATCAGTTTTACGAGCGGCAAAGGCGGTGTAGGCAAGTCGCATACAGTAACTAACACTGCGATTTCATTGGCTTCACAGGGCCTTTCAGTGCTTGTACTCGACGCAGATCTAGGACTTGCGAATGTAGATGTGCTGCTAGGCCTAAAGCCCAAAGGAACTTTGCACGATGTACTAAAGGGATCGTGCAGTCTTGACGACATTCTTTTAGAGGGGCCGGGAGGGATTACCATTATTCCGGCAGCCAGCGGTATCGAGGAGATTCAAGCTCTTCGAGCGGAAGAGAAAATGCTGCTACTTCATGAGATTGAGCGGGTCGCGCACCGATTCGACTATCTTCTGATAGACACACCAGCAGGAATTAGCTCTGACGTGATGTATTTTAACAGTGCGGCTGCCGAAGTAGTTTGTGTAATTACTGGTGAACCAACGTCACTCACTGATTCGTATGCGCTCATCAAAGTATTGAGCTCAACATACGGAGAAAAGGATGTGTCGGTGGTTGTCAATAATATCGCTTCTGAAGAAGAGGCGGTGTCAGCCTTCAATAAACTAGCGCGGGCAGTAGAGAGGTTTTTAAGAGTCGAAGTGAGGTATCTCGGATGGATTCCAAGTGATTCCGTGGTTCGCGAGTGCATTATGCAACAGCGCCCGGTTTCGTTGGAGTTTCCGTCAAGCAAGGCAGCGGTAGCTCTATCTGGAGTTGCTCGGCGGCTTGATGCTGAGAAGCCGGTTCAGAAGGTTAAAGGGGGCATGCAGTTTTTCTTCCGCCAATTGTTGGAGCTGACGTCGTATGGCGAAGAAACAAGATACTAAAGCGAAGCAACGGCCCTCGCGCTTTTTGTTCATTAAGACTCTGTGTAACCTCACTATCTTGGTCGCATGCCTTGTTCTGTTTATTGGCGGAATACAAGAGGGCGTTCGTACGAGTAAAATCGTGTACAACTGTCTCTTCGTTTCCCTGGTAATTGGAATGGCATTTTGGGCAGTAATTCGTGCGATGGCGAGTTATGAGGAGATAAACGGTGGCAAAGCCTAAGCGTTCGGCCGTAGAAGCATATAGAAGCATCGATGAATTCGAGAAAGAAGAGCTTATTAGAAGCTATCTTCCCCTCGTTAAGAAGGTCGTTCATCGCCTATCAGGAAGACTTCCCAAAGATATTGACATCCAAGAGATGTTAAATTCGGGAATTATCGGCCTCGTAGATGCACTCGAGAAATACGATCCGAAGCACGAAACAAATTTTAGTACCTATGCGCAATTCCGTATACGCGGAGCAATTCTTGACAGCTTTCGTTCTCAAGATTGGCTGCCTCGTTCGCTGCGTTTTAAGTCTCATAAGATTGAGCTCGCCTATCAGCGAATAGAGCAGAAGTTAGGTCGTCCTGCTTCTGATGAAGAGGTAGCTCATGAGCTGGGCATTTCAGTTGACGACCTACAGAAGCTTCTCGGAGAAGTTGGAAGTATTGTGATGCTCAGCTTTGAAGAGTTAGGTTTCGGTCACGGTGAGGAGCGATTTCAGGCAGAAGACTGGCTTGCTAGCAAAGGGCAAGACCCGCTTAACAGACTTCTCGGACATGAGAAGGTGAGTGTAATTGCTCGAGCGCTTGATCGCTTGCCAGAGAAAGAGCGTCTTGTCATAAGCCTTTATTTCTATGAGGAGCTAAACCTCAAGGAGATTGGTGAAATTCTTGGTGTAACAGAGTCTCGAGCATCGCAGATACGGTCTCGTGCTCTAATTCGCTTGAAGAACTACCTAAAGAAGGCTGTGTAGTAGTTGTTGTTTAGCCGTCAGGCAGCTCCAGGTCTCGCCCACTGGGCGTAGGAGATAATGAGAGAACAACTCGAGCAGGCAACTCAGTCAAGAAACTCAAATGGTCCAGCCAGCGGCCGCGTTCTTGTGCTTCATCAAGGTGATGCTGAGAGTGTACAGCATATGTCTGCTATTGAGGCAAAAGTTGATACTGCAGCGGTGCAGCACGTTCACAGCTTGCGTGCCTATCGTGACGCGTTAACGGCCACAGATTTCGATGTGATCGTCATCGATTATGATATGCCGGGGGTTGCCAGTCGAGAGCTTCTTATGCAGCTTCAGCTGCGTGACCATGAGCCCGAAGTGTTGCTTGTTTCTTCCTGTGATAGTCCTCAAAAAGCTAAAAATATCGCTTCTGCTCGAAAACGTTACGTAGTTCGTGATGGTAACTGGGGTGACGAGGTTACGTATGCGATTCGCGATATGCTTCGCATTCGACGATTGGAAGAAGAAATGGCATTCGTCCGTGCTCGCTTGACTGAACTCAACGGTCGACTTGAAGAGAAGAACAGGCGCTTGGATGAGTTCTGTGCAACTGTTGCTCACGACATACGCGGACCTTTAGCTGGATTGATGCTAAAGATTGAATACCTCATGGGTGTATTGCCCGTGGGAACAGACAGCCGATGTTCGGGAATGCTGCAGAAATCCTATGATTCGGCAGAGCGTCTTGTTGCTATGCTTCAAGCCATGTATGGATACGCGCGAGCTGGATTGGCTGGTGTGACTTATGAGCGTGTGGCGCTTTCAGAGCTCGTTCGAATGGTTGCAGATGATCTGGTGGTAGATGACACCCGTGATGTCTGCGTCGAAATTGGTGAGATGCCGACCATAGTCGGAAGTCCGGGGCTGCTTAAGAGGATTTTCATCAATTTAATCGGTAACTCGATTAAGTATAGCGATAAACCTTCAATTCGAATTGCTATTGGCTTTCTTGAAGCCGAGGTAAAAGGGAGCACAGAGCGTGTTCAGATCTTTGTCGATGATAATGGTCCAGGGATCGCGTCCAATGATGCCCCCCAGATCTTTGAAATGTTCTCAAGAGGGCGTCCTGCAAATCATACTGCAGAGGGTCTTGGTGTGGGGCTAGCTGTGGTGCGCCGCATAATCGAAATGCACCAGGGAGATATTCGTCTTGATGTGTCGCCGCTTGGAGGAGCCCGTTTTATTATGACGTTTGCGCTTAATCAGCCAGTCGCGTGACGCCTGACGTGGGTCATACTGAAAGATTGAGCGCGTTTCCTCGGCGGTTGTCGCTTGCTTCCTCTCAAATATCTCTGCTATAGCCAACGCAACTGTTCGTAGCGCCGTCAAATGAGTTTAGCTGCTATGAACGCTGAGGGTGAGTTGTTACGTGTCCGTATTACCAGATGATGAAGTTGCTCGACTAAAAGAGCTTTGGGCCTATGATCTGATCGATACGCCCCCTGAAGCCGAGTTTAACGACCTAGTGCGGCTAGCTTCAATTGTCTGCGATACGCCGGTCGCGCTTGTTAGTTTGGTTGACGCTTCTCGGCAATGGTTCAAGGCAAAGCAAGGCATCGATATAAGTGAAACGCCCCGATCGGTAGCGTTTTGCAATCATATTATCTTGCAGAAAGATCTGATGGTCATAGAGGATGCTGCTGAGGATCCGCGATTTTCCTGTAACCCGCTGGTCGTTTCTGACCCGAAGATTCGATTCTATGCCGGAGCACCCCTGATTACTGCTGCGGGCCATGCTCTGGGCAGTCTGTGTGTGATTGATTTTATTCCGCGCACCCTCGATCAGAATCAGCGGGAAGCGCTGCAGCTTCTGTCCCGACAGGTCGTCTCTCAAATTGAGCGACGGCGAGCACAAGCTGAGCTCGTTGTCGCAGAGCAGGTTAAGCAGGCGATGGATCAGCTGCTGTCTTTGCTGTCTCATGAGTTGCGAACGCCACTAAATGCTATTCTAGGATGGGCGCAGGTTCTTTCGAAAGGTGTGTTGTCTGAGTCGCAGGTACGACAAGCCTCGGGTGCGATCGAGCGCAGTGCGCGCACGCAAGGCAACATTATTGACGATCTGCTTACTCTTAATCGCATGTTAGCTAAAGATGTTAGTATAGCTAGAGAGTCAGTGCAGGTGGTCGAAGTAATTGAATCTGTCGTCAAATCGCTAGAGTCTTCGGCTAACGACAAGAAGATACGTTTCGTTCGACACGGTTTTGATTTTTCAGATGCATTTGTGTTGGGAGACCGTCACGGTTTGCGTCAAGTTTTTAGCAATATCATCTCGAATGCGCTCCGTTTCTCGAGAGCAGAGAGTGATGTAGGCATCTCTATTCAGCGCAGTGGGTCCGCTATTCAAGTGGTCGTATCAGACCATGGCGTCGGTATATCGCCAGACTTTATGCCACATCTGTTTGACCGATTCCGCCAGGCCGATTCTTCGCCCGCTCGTCGTCACGGGGGTATGGGGGTGGGGCTTGCGATCGCTAAGTATCTCGTTGATTTGCATCACGGGGAGATATCCGTATCCAGCGCAGGGGAAGGACGAGGCGCTCAAGTCACGGTTACTCTTCCGCTCTTGATGGATAGACATGTTGTAGATGAGTCATCAGCCTCTAGTGATGATGTAGAAGCTCTGCGAGGTAAGCGTGTTCTCGTTGTTGATGATGAACCGGACTCGCTTGCACTCGTGCTCGAGTTGTTGAGAGAGCGTGGGGCTCATGCAGTCGGAGCTACCAGCGCGGCAGACGGGATGAAGGTCGCGGCGCAATTGAGCCCTGAGCTTATAGTTAGCGATATCGGGATGCCCATTACGGACGGGTATGACTTTATTAGAGAGCTGCGCAAGCAATCTAACTCCTCTCTTAGGCAAGTCCCCGCTCTCGCACTTACTGCTTTTGCCGGCGAAAAAGAGCGCTTGCGTGCGTTGGCTGCGGGGTTTGACCGTCATATGCCAAAACCGTTTGACGGAGGAGAGCTGTTACGTTCTCTTGGGCAGATGGTGCAGCAGAGCTAGGGCCAGCACAGTACGATAAGCACCTGAAAACCAAGCTTAATCAGGAGGTTATGTTTTGCCTGGAGTCAGTAGTTGCAACCGAAATACTGGCTTTATGCTTAGAACACCGCCTGGGGCCTCTTGAGCATCAAATGTAAAGGAAGCCGTTAAGTATTCCGATCCTCCTACGGTGGCATAACCGTAGGTAGCTAAGTTAAAGAGGGCTCTAATATGGCAGGCTATCAGAAACCAACAGATGCACCGGTGGCATTAGTCGAGAATCAAAAAACAACCGGCTCCGGGTTGGGTCAGGCTGGGCCGGAATTTGACCTACAGCGGTTAACTAGCCCCGCAATCCGAACGAGTCCTAATGATTTGAACTTGAATGTTCGAATCGGTTCGACTCAGATGATATGTGCGTTTACACCAAAGACAGAAGCATGAGCGCAGAAGAATCACTATCAGAGTCAATTGAAGGCACGTGCCGCATTACCCTTGTTGGGCCTGTAAATTCGGCTGTAGATGAGCGCTCAAAGCTTTCGCGGCTGTGGTCGGGCTCTCCCTGGCGACGTGTTGTTATCGAGATAGAGGTTGGCGGAGAAGAGTGTCCAACAGTGGATCACGCAAAGGTATGCATTACCGCCATCCAAGATCTTCTGAAAATGAACGACGGATTTATGTCGGATGAGGTGGTAGAGGCCATCTCCACTCATATGAAGGTTGTTGCTCAAGAGAGCTTTAGGGGACCCTACGTCCCTTAAGATCGTTATGCGCCAGCGCTTCGAAAAGCTCGAAGATATATCGGCACCAGTAGGGTCACCCAGACTATAGTGACAATGAGAAAGAGTGCTCCGGGCAGAAACGGAAGTGTCTGCGCCATCATTGCTTTCAACGTCACTAAAAAGTCCAGCAGATTTGCAACCAACAGAACCGCCAGCACCCCAACGTTAGAGGAAGGAGAGAGAGCGGCTCTGCCGGCTCCGTAGCATAAAGCTAGTAAAAATCCGCCAAGTGTTCCAAAGACAAGTCCCATCTCTCTGCTGACGATTGAGGGAAGACCAGAGAGAATAAGCCAGCTCTCTGGATAGAAAAGTGCAGAGCTGCCGCATAAGAAAAAGTAGCCGCAGAGCGACCAGAGAATAAGCTTTGAGCGATTAAGAGTAGTATTCATATAGGGCTGCGGATCTCCGTTGTTTTTATTGATAATATACAGCTGTTTGAGCCTTTCGCTTACTACACTGTAGGGGGTAAGCTTCCGTCTGCGAAAGGGTCTATCTTTGGGAGCAATGAATCCGTGTGGCACGCGTAACTATGAAAGGAAAAGTCGTATGGCTAACGGGCGCAAGCAGTGGGATCGGGGAGGCGTTAGCTTTTGAATTGGCAAGGCGAGGGGCTCTGGTTGCCCTAACGGCACGCAGGGAATCTATTCTTGCTGAGATGGTGTCAACTATCACTTCTTCCGGAGGGCGCGCAGCCGCCTTTGCAGGAGATGTTACGGACCTCGCTCAGATGAAGCAGGTTGTTGCCTCAATCGAAGCGCAGATGGGCCCAATTGATATCGCTATTCCAAACGCAGGCACCCATCTTTTTACCATTCCTGAGAACTTCAATAGTGGTGAATACCTCTCAATTATGCAGCTTAATTTCGGAGGGATGCTGCACTGCATTGAGGCGGTGTTGCCCGGCATGTTAGAGCGCAAGAGAGGGTGGCTTGCCCCGATTGCAAGCCTGGCTGGATATCGTGGTTTGCCTCGAGCTGCTGCGTATGGTGCTAGTAAATCAGCAATGATCCATTTTTTAGAGAGCATTCGGTTTCATTTAAAGAGTAAGGGGATTACGATCTCGATAGTGAATCCTGGATTCGTAAAGACACCGCTGACCGATAAAAATGATTTTTATATGCCGTTTCTCGTGAGCTCTGCACGTGCAGCAGAGATAATTTGCGTCGGCATCGAGCGTGGCAAGCGGGAGGTCGCTTTCCCGTTTCCTTTTAATTGGATACTAAAAGCCGCGCGAATGTTGCCGGCTCCACTGTATGAGAGGATTGTTGACAGGCTGTGGTAGCGCAAGGGGATCGTTTACGTATCGTAGTTGTTGGTGGCGGCATCGCTGGTATTACCGCATCGTATCTTTTGTCTCGAAAGCACGATGTAACGCTGCTCGAGCAAAATAGCTATCTTGGTGGTCACACGAACACGCGGATTGTAAAGGATCCGAAGAACTCAGAGCTTGCTGTAGATACGGGCTTTATCGTTTGTAATCCCCGTAATTATCCGAACTTTTATACCTTTCTTGATCAGTTGGGCATCAAACGGCAGAACTCGGACATGTCGTTTGGATTCTCCTGCGAGCAGACAGGTCTTCAGTATATGGGGCCATCGGTAAGGGAGTTTCTTAAAGCTCCAGGCAATCTGCTTCGACCTCGTTTCGTGTCGATGATCCTTGAGCAGCAGCGGTTTAACAGGATTGCGTTGCGGGACCTTCAGGATCAACGCCTTGCAGAGATCCCGCTTGGTGATTATTTAAAAAAGCTCGGCACCAGCCGTTATTTCTTTGATAATTATCTGGCACCCCTGATTGGCTCTATTTGGTCTGCGCCTGACTCAAATGCGCTAGAGTTCCCGGCGTTATCGTTTCTTACCTTCTTCAAGAATCACGGCATGCTTGAGATGAGCAAGCGGCCGCAGTGGCAGACAGTGGTAGGTGGAAGCCATTCCTACGTAAAAGCATTTCGGAGTGGTTTTTCTGGAACGATTCGGATCGCAAACCCAGCGGCAGTAGTACAGCGCGACG
>JBIKWG010000294.1:0-3372 GCA_044356425.1 Bdellovibrionota bacterium
GCCCCACAGCTCTCTCGGGATCTCAACCACCCCAAGGGACTGCAAGACAGCCATGGATAAATATGTTAGGAAGGAAAAATATCAGGAAACTCTAATCAGAGCTGGTGCTAACTGAGGGGGCAGATCATGTCCACTGTGGATGATTTTCCTATTCCAGAACCTCCCTCAAGCAGAATCGGCTGATTGAGCCTTAAACCGACCGCTATCTTCTGCATCAGTTCAAGATCCCAGGCCGTTAAAACCTCTTTCTCGAAGCGCTTAACGTCAGGGGTTCGTGGACCTCCGGCTCCTTTGAACAGCTCCACACCGAAGAAACTCACTCTATCGCCAAGATCGAGCAGCCCTTGCGATTTTGGCAGTCGTGCCTCTGACAGTTTAATAGGGGCGTTGTGTGGATGTACCTGGTGTGGTTGGTGATTAACTACAACTGACGTCATATTTCTTGTTCCCTTTTCAAAAAACTATTACTCGCCCGACCTATCTCAGGGTTTGTTAGTGATCATCGATGGCCTCTCTCAATACGGTTCGAAGCGCTTCGGGAAGTTGCTCAATGGGGATATTTGAGCGTGCATTTGTGTAGTAGTCGTTTACATGGGCAGTGTTCGGACCCATTCCTAGCCCGATAAGTCTGATCTTGCCCTCGGCCTCTAATTCTTGAATTGTTCTTTTGAGTTCGTACTCTGGCGTGTGGTAAGGCGGGATGGGAGCCGGCTCCCCGTCCGAGAGAACGATGAGAATACGCTCCTTTTCGGGAGACTTTTTTAGTTTCTCTGCGACTTGCTGAATTGCCCAGCCGTCATTGTTGTTAGCACATATATCTCCCAGGAGCTGTTTGAGCTTTTCTGGGTCGGTTTTTTCAGCAAAGGTTTTATAGGTGTAAAGCTTCCTGTTAAAGGCGTAGATACTGTGCTTTATCTGAAGGCGAGAGAGAGCCTCTGTGCACGCAACAGTCGCAGCAAAGGCGTGTTGAATTTTATCTTCCATCGAGAGCGAAGCATCGACCAGAATAGAGACAGCATAGTCACGCTCGAGCGGGCGGGTTTTTATTTCAAACGCTCTGGTTTCAATCGCCGGCTTACCAGAGGCTCGTTCTTTGATGTAGCGGCTAATTTTTATGGAGGTTCCGGTGCGACGACCACTTTCACGGTGACTTTGACGGCGTCGCTGGAAAATCGAACGAAGGTCTTGCTCTAGTTTATTGATAGTTAAAGAGACCTTCCTGACCGTTTCGGCAAACTCCCCACGGTCCTTGTTCACTGCTGCATGAAACTGCTGCTGAATTGCTTGAGCTGTAGCCGGAGAAGCTGAACCAGCAGCACTCGCAGGATTGTTGGTAAGGTTACCCGTTGGAGAGGCGCTAGCTGGCCTTAACACCGCTTGTTTCGCGCTGGCAGGTTGTTGGGCTTGCTTTGGATTTTGAGTTGCAGATGCTCCTGGGTTGATTAGCGCACGCTGTCTGGCGCGTTCTATCAGCTTTTCTTGAGCTTCTGTGGTTAGGCTATCAAAAAGGTCTGATATTTCTTTCTGAGTGGTAGGTGAAAGTTTTGATAGGTCGAGGGGACGGGTGTTGTCTGGGCCCGCTTGGTCTGCGGGGTCATCACCTATTTTAAAGTTCTTTTTGTCAGCTGATTTTAGGATTTCGTTGGCCTCTTGCTCGCCGAGCGGGCTCTGTATTTGCTGCTTTCCGTTGAGCGGCGCGGTAGGACCTCCGCTAGGGGCACGCGCCATCTTCTGACGCTGTAACTCCCTCATCAGTTCATCAAGGGGTTTGTCTTGCACCTTTGGTTTGAGTATCTTTCTGAGAAGCAGCGATATCGAATGCTTTATGAACCTAAACGTTGACATCGCAGCGGCTTTAATTGATCCAATTAGGGAATTGGCTGCTAGCCACGATGTGGAGCTGAGGTAGGTATCCTGGACAGCTATGGTAGTTTTCGGCGCTCCTTCGTGTGGCTGAATTGAATCAGAAAGCACAGGAATTTTTAGCCTAGTCAACGTTCGGTCAACCAGCTGATCATTACCCTGCGGAAGCTGCGCCGTTGTAGCCATCGTAGGAGTAATGCTTCTGTTGGGCCGCAAGGCGTGGTCCCCCCGCGGCTGGGCCGTATTCGAGCCGTGTGATCGATATGCCTTGCTGTCGAAACTTTCGGTGGCAGATGAGGTGATGCTGAATGCCTGCAACTTGAGCTCTGAAGCTTCTGAATTGGACGGATGCAGCGTCGGCAGATTTTGTAGCACGGTTGTGTGATTAAGCTGCACCGCATACTTCGCGCTTTCGCGGGGAATATCTCTGTTTGGTGTGACTGCTGAGAGGTGCGGCTGTCCATCGTGCGCCATGAGCTGTGTGGATGCCGTGCATATCGCAAGTTTACTGAGGATGCTTCGGCGTCTATCGTGAGTGTCCGCTTTTGCTGAAGGCAGAGCCCCAGATGCTTGCGCAGCTTCCCGCGTTGCTACTACCTGTGAGTTTGATAAATTAGTCATAGGGCCTGTCTACCTGTTTGCACGCCGCATCGTTCAATCCGGTTTTATCGAAGGGAAATTCAAGGCGGCATTTAACTACACGGTCAGTAAGCCCGTATGCTGATGAGAATTCAGAGATGGTCAGCAGCTGTGCAGAGAGATACGCTTTTTCTCTGAGTTCGCTTGGTGAAGCGCAGCTAGCGATTGCATTCGCACAAGCGACAGGTTTTTCTACGCTTGTTGAGAGATGAGGTTGCGCACTTTAGGCATTAGAGGGGTGGGGTATGGCCCTCTGCTCACCGAAGCTCCGAGCAAGAATCCAAACAAGATAAGAAATGGTCGCTGGTCAAGAATGTTGTGACTAAAAAGGCTACCAATCACAGCAACCGCTATGAGCGCCTGTCCCGGACGGCAACGGCGTACGGTAAACGTATAAAATGCTGTCAGTAGTAAAAGTAGGTAGCTCACTAGGCCAAAGATTCCGTTGTTTACCCACTGCTGCAGGTAGAGGTTGTGAGGTAGCTCCTGCATGGTGCGGGCATGGCCTGTGCCGTGACCAAAGATCGGCGCTTCGTTGATCAATCGCAGTGAGTCTGTTGCAGCAGCAAGCCTGCTCGCTGCCGAGCCGTCGTCAACCTGCTCGTTGTTGAGGAAACGCGTGATTCGACTCTCTTTTGAGAGTATAGCGGTACTTTCGTCGTTTCTTGCTCCGATTAACACAACAGCGATGATAGTAGTCGCGACTCCAGCTGCAAACCGTAGCGCTGGTCTCAGGGCTATTCCGCCGTGGGCAAAACGGTAGTAGGCGAAGATAGCAAGCACGGTGGCGTAGTTCAAAATTCCGCTACGTGACATAGTGCCGAGTACAAGGAGTGCCGTCGTTACGAGAAAAATTACGTCTTGTAGTAG
>JBIKWG010000295.1:0-3364 GCA_044356425.1 Bdellovibrionota bacterium
GATGCTATTGTGTCAAAATAGATTGCAACTAATAAATCTTTTTACTGCAGCGTTCTACCTATCAAAATACCGGTCGGAACCTGTGCCCTTCTTAGCTACCTGGGCAACCCCAATCCTAGCCCCTATATTCTTTCTTGTGACGCCCTCGGTAAAGTGAGATCCTCAAAGGCTATGGCTCTTAAAAAACTCGACGACCGAACATACTCTGTCCCAACCAGGCTCATTTACGGCGAATCGCTCTCGCAATCTTGGGATTACAAGTTCCATGTGGTGCCTCCGATGACAACATCAAGCACCTTTCGTCTTGAGTCTACGCAGCGCGGAGCGCAGGGCTTTGAGGCCATAGCTTCAGTCCCCGCCGGCCATGACCCAATCTACGTCTATGACCGGATGGGTGAACCAAACAATGACATGCTGGCAAAGGCGCTCGCGCTAGCCGAAGGCGGCGAGTGCGCTGTTACGTTTGCAACCGGCATGGCGGCGGTCCACGCCGCAATTACTTCGTTGCTACACGAGCGTTCGGAGGTCATCGCACACCGCACGCTCTACGGCTGCACATACAGCCTCCTTACAAACTGGATGCCACGCTTCGGAATTCCAACTCACTTCGCAGACCTCCGCGATGCGGGCTGCATTGCTCCACTTGTAAATGAGAACACACGAGTCGTATACCTAGAAAGCCCGGTAAATCCGAGCTTAGAGCTCGTTGATATAAAAGCTGTGGCGGATGTGGTGAAGGCGCTCAACGCAACCAGACCGAAAGAGCGTCAGATTATTACCATCATTGACAACACCTTCTGCACCCCTTTCGCGCAACGGCCGATTACGCTCGGTATCGACATGGTAGTGCACAGCTTAACGAAAGGAATCTCTGGATTTGGAATAGAGATGGGTGGAGCAGTTGTAACACGTGAAGAGTTCTTTACGCCGCTCATCTTGCATCGGAAGGACTTTGGCGGAACGCTGGCTCCATCGACCGCCTGGAGCATCCTCGTGCACGGACTGCCGACACTTTCACTGCGTATCCCCAAACAGCAGGAGAATGCGTACGAAGTGGCAAAGTTTTTGGAGTCGGATGCGCGCGTAGATTTTGTGCGTTTCCCTGGCCTATCATCGTTTCCACAGTATGACTTAGCTCGCCGCCAGATGGTGGATTTCTACGGAAATTTTGCACCAGGCTTTATGATTTACTTCTCTCTCAAAGGTACGCCAGAGCAGTCACGCGAGCGTGGTAATAAGATGATGAATTTCATCGCCGATAACGCCTATGCAATTACACTCGCTGTAAGTTTAGGGCAAATTCGCACCCTGATTGAACACCCGGCCTCTATGACTCACTCTGCGTATTCGGCCGCCGAACAGCTCGCCCGAGGACTAGATCCGGGCGGAATACGCCTGGCCGTAGGAATTGAGCATCCGCAAGATATCATCAAAGACTTGGAGCGCGCTCTAGAGGTCTGTTGCTAAATGCAGGCGAACTCACCGCAAGATACTTACCAACAAACAAAATTAACCGCGAACTAAGAAACATCAAAGAGGCCCCCAATGAAGGCGCACACCATCCTAGGAACTATTGGGCACACCCCACACGTAAAGATAAACAAACTATTTGGCGAACACGCCTCCGTCTGGATCAAACTTGAGAGATCAAACCCTGGGGGTAGCATTAAAGACCGCATAGCTCTCGCAATGATTGAGGACGCTGAGGGGCGTGAGCTGCTCAGCGCTGGGGCTACCATCATCGAGCCGACGTCGGGAAATACCGGGGTGGGTCTTGCAATGGTTGCAGCGGTGAAGGGATACAAGCTCATTCTTGTCATGCCCGAATCGATGTCGATTGAGCGACGTCGCTTGATGCTCGCATACGGGGCAGAGCTCGTTCTTACCCCGCGCGAAAAGGGAATGCGCGGCGCGATTGAGAAGGCGGCCGAACTGCAGGCTGCAACACCTGGCTCCTGGATTCCCCAGCAATTTGAAAACCCCGCAAACCTCAAAGTTCATGCTGAGACAACTGCTGTGGAGATCCTAAATGATTTTCCCGAGGGCATTGACTACCTGATCACTGGAGTGGGAACCGGGGGGCACATTTCAGCATGCGCCGCTGTCCTTAAAGAGCGATTCCCTTCCATAAAGGTATTTGCCGTTGAGCCAGCGGCATCACCGGTTATTAGTGGCGGCCAGCCAGCTCCTCACCCTATTCAAGGCATAGGAGCCGGGTTTATCCCCAAAAATCTGCACACCAATCTCCTTGATGGTGTTATCACCGTGACACACGAAGAAGCCTTTGAATATGCGCGTAAGAGCGCCACGATGGAGGGGATATTTCTTGGAGCCTCATCCGGAGCATCACTCGCAGCGGTTAGCAAGAAGCTGAGCGAGATTCCTGCGGGTTCAACCGTTCTCACTTTTTGCTACGATACCGGAGAGCGCTACCTCTCCGTTAAGGGACTCTTTCCCGAGTTTGAAACTCAGCAATAGCTCCTAGCGCGTAAAGTCGTACTTTATGTCTGACAGCTCTCTGCCGATAACACCTGTAGCCAAGTGCAACAGCCTTGGCTCGTGTATTTCGGATGTGGAGCTAGTATGTCGTACGTTTTGCGCGCTCCGGCGCTGGTTTTTATCACACTATTCTCGCTGCACTTAGGCCTTTTAGAAGCATCGGCCGCCTCTCATCAAGGGGGTTACTCGAGAGAAAATCCAGGCAAAGAGCAGCTCGTCAGCTCACCCTCTCGACCGACTGCCGGAGCACCGCACAGCTCAACAAAGAAAACTCATGGGCGAACCTGCACACAGGTATGCCGTAAAATTGCTCCGCAAAAGTACGGGTGGGGCGACACTGAGAGTGCGTGCCGCTCAGGGTCTGAGGTCTGCTCAGTTCAGGCGCCTACTTCGGATACATCGATCTGCCAGAGTGACTTTGATGAACTTTTAACCAGGGACGGGATATGCGTCCCCAAAAGAAATCAGTAGCGTTTTTTATTCGCGCCCGCTGCATAGAAGCGATAGACTCATAAGCCAGTATGGGGAAAACTCTTGCAAAACGCGGCTATCTTTTTGACTTTGACGGAACACTAGCTCAGTCCTTACCACACTGGGCGGATGCTTACTCAGACGCCCTTGCTATGCGAGGAAAGTCTGTTGAGCGAAGTACGCTATTAGCTGCATGCTTCGGCTCGCGCTCTAGTGATTTTCTCGAACGGCTACAGATATCAGATCAGCCTGTATTTCGTGAAGATGTTTGGGAGAAAGTAAAGCAGCGCATAGAGCTTTTCGAGCCTTACCCGGGAGTTATTGAGCTCCTTTCAGAATTAAAAAGAACGGAATGCGGACTAGCTGTAGTGACAAACTCTCGTCGCAGTCACGT
>JBIKWG010000074.1:0-11722 GCA_044356425.1 Bdellovibrionota bacterium
AGGCCCCGGCAGCCTGTGGCATACCGTGAATCGCAACCGCACCCTCCTGTCCCAGGTAAACCTCGTTGAGGTAGAGCTCAAGAAGTTGCTGCTTGCTAAGGTGTCGTTCGAGGCTCAGAGCTGTGGGCACCTCCAGAAATTTCCTGGTAAAGGTCTTCTTTGGCGAGAGGAATAGGTTTTTGGCGAGCTGTTGGGTTATTGTGCTGCCTCCTTGAACCAATCTGCCGGCAACGATATTACGAAAAAGCGCGCGTATGATTCCGAGTATATCTACCCCACCATGGTTAAAGAAGCGCTCGTCTTCCGTGGCAATTACGGCGTTCTGAATGACCTGCGGCAGCTCAGCTAGTGCCGTAAACTTACTAGCGCGGACCTCTCCGGCACCGATAAATGAAATTATCTGCGGCTCAAGCACAACCGCAGCAGAAGCATTCTGGGGCCGCTCAGACGTATCGGTATTGTAAAGGGGTAGAGACGCCTTACGGGGCAGAACAAGCTCGCCCGAGGCAGCGCGGTACTCTCTCGTATAAACAGTTAAGGCCTCATTTCCAAGTGCGTATTCACCCGGGCGTGACGGTGAGCTCTGGACCTCTGAATACCGTCTATCCGAGAGCGCGGCCTTTATTAGGCGGCGCCGCTCGTCTGGTGGCCCTGAGAGCCGTTGAAGCAGAGCGTTGATGTTGAGGGTGCTCGAATACATGACGGGTAGGTTTCCTGATTCGAGCTGCCGAAGGCGTGATGTGACGCGACTGTCCATTACCAGGTAAGAGATGCCGAACAGTGCAGCAAAACAGAGTGAAGAGGCGATAATAAGCTTCAGTATTAGTGGATTCTGCCGCAGCGCTGCCTTCTTGCGCTTGCTCCGCGAGGAGGGTTTTCCGGTCGCGCTCTTGATAGATTTAGACTTCTGCTGTTCCTTACCGCGCGAAGGGCGAGGTTTGCCGGCAGTTGGTGGCCTTTTCCGGGGCGCTTTACGCGGTTTTTGGGGCTGCTTCGGGTCCATACAGATAAAATTTCTACAATCGGGGATCCCCCTAGAGGTCAACTATAGGTATAACCAAACAAACGACCACAAGCAGCTGGCTCCGTTAACTCGGCCGTTAAGCTGATACAGCGAGCAGGGTCGAACGAGCCCAAAATTAAGCCTGGCGGTAGCAAGAATACCCGGGGGTAAAAGGAATAGCATAAAGGTATGATTAGTCGATTGCGGGGAGAGGTGGTTGATGTTGAGGGTGATCTCATAGTTATCGACGTTAGTGGGGTCGGTTACGAACTTACCTGTACGGCGGCCCTCGTATCGCGACTGGCACTTGGCGCACAGGCCACGGTTGTGGTGTACACCGATGTACGCGAAGACGCCATTCGCCTTTTTGGTTTTGATTCGCAGGCTGAGCGCCACATGTTTCTGCTCCTCACTCGTGTTTCGGGTATGGGGCCTAGGTCATCTCTCGACGTGGTATCGAATGTTCCTATTCGAGATCTTTTGCGCGCAATCGGATCTGGAGATGTGCACGCCTTGATGGCCATCAAGGGAGTCGGAAAGAAGAAGGCTGAGCGCATCGTTGTTGAGCTGCGAGATTTAGTGGCTACTATGGCCGGCGAACGTTCATCATCCCTGCGGTCATCATCGTTGCGCTCAATGGTATCGGTTGAGGGCGGGGGGGCATTTGTCGCGTCCCTTTCTCAGGATGCCGTAGCCGCGCTTCAGGTGCTGGGCTTTCCCACCAAGGATGCTGAATCGGCCGTATCGCGGGCTATGGCAGCACAAGGAGCTGTATCTGAAGTTGGCGCACTGGTGCGAGAGGCGCTTAAGTTCGTATAGTCAATAGGATGTTCAGAGTCGCTCGATAGTCGTGGGTCAAATATGGGGGATGGAAAATAGATGAAAAGCAAGACGCCGCCTGAACGAGAAGAGGCATACCCCAACATCACGAGAGGCGAGCAATTCAATCGATTCAGTGCTGACGCCGGTGGCGATTATGGTGAAGCGCCCGTCATCGATGGCAGTGTTGAGCTGTGGGGCGAACTGCCTGAAGAAGGTGCTTTTTCTAGCTCTGTGGAACAAGCCCCCGCTCGTGAAGACGAAGAAGATAACCTTGTAAATACGCTGCGTCCTAGTCGGTTTGACGAGTACATTGGACAGGAGCACGTTCGTAGTAACTTGCAGATATCTTGTAACGCGGCCAAGCGCCGCGGTGAGTCGCTTGATCATGTGCTGCTGCACGGGCCGCCAGGCCTAGGAAAAACGAGCCTGGCAAGGATACTCTCTGGGGAGCTTGGTGTGGGGTTTAAGAGCACCTCTGGTCCGGCGATTGAGCGACCAGGCGATCTGGCAGCGATTCTTACCTCTCTAGGTGAGCGGGACGTTTTATTTATCGATGAAATACACCGGCTTTCTCGGGTGGTTGAAGAGGTTCTGTATCCGGCGATGGAGGACTTTGAGCTCGATATCGTTATTGGACAGGGCCCCGCTGCGCGTTCGGTCAAGATACCCCTTAAGCCTTTTACTCTCGTTGGCGCCACAACCCGCTCGGGAATGCTCACGTCGCCGTTACGAGACCGTTTCGGAATTGTGCACCGACTCGATCTTTATTCGCCTGAGGCTCTGTGTCAGATCGTCATCCGATCGAGTGGGATTTTGAATATTCCTTGTGAGAAAGATGCAGCATTTGAGGTTGCATCGCGCGCGCGCGGAACGCCACGAATAGCGAACCGCCTCCTGAAGCGGCTGCGGGACTACGCCCAGGAGCTCGCCGATGGTGTATTGACGGCAGCTGTCGCGCGCGAGGCGCTTGACCAACTTGAGATCGACGTTTGTGGGCTGGACCGCACGGACCGGGCCTATCTGGCGATACTTATCGACAAGTTTAGTGGTGGGCCTGTTGGAATCGAGACGATCTCTGCGGCACTCGGAGAAGACCGCGATACGGTCGAAGATGTTTTTGAGCCGTATCTCTTGCAGGAGGGGTTTATTGTGCGCACGAAGAGGGGGCGTGAGGCTACTGAGCGCTCATATCTGCACCTTGGAAAGGCAGCTCCACTGCGCCGTCCAGAGCAGCAGCCTCTCTTTTCTCGGGAGTCAGAATAGTGAACCTGGTTGCGACACTTCTTGTACTGCTGGCGGCCGCTGCGCCTCTGCCGATAGAGGTGCGTTGGAGCGATCTCGGAAAAAGGGATGTGGTCAGTATACGCGCTAACGAAGTTGGCGAGGAGATCCTTGAGTGCCTAGATCGCTCGAAGCAGGCGCGCGTTCGATTCGAGGCCCGTTTGTGCGCTCGACAGTCGGCCTGGTTCGATAGCTGCGAACTGCTTCGTTCTGAGCTGCACACTGTGGAGTTTGACTCGATTACTGAAAGCTATCGTGTGGTAACCGATCGCTATGGAGATGGGCAGGACCGCTTGGCGGTTGGAATTCCATCACTTCGTGAGGCTGTTCGGTCGGCATCAAGCGTTGAGGCGTTAAGCCTATCGTTTCTTGCTCGTGAGCAAAGTGAGCTGCTTAACGATGCCGATACCTACCTTCAGGTTCGCACGGTTTTTAGCTGTAAGGGGGCTGTAAACCGCACTTTTGCCAGACTGTCGCAGGTAGTTACCTTGGGGATCGTCAACGTGATTGAGTCGACATCCGCGTGGTATGATTTCGACCTTTTTAGCTCTGATACAGATGGCTCGCAGGCGATTGACGTGGCTGCGCCACCGACCGAATCTAAGACTGAGAGACGTCCCCGTGCTGCGGTGAACAAGGAGTAATCTGATGCGGCGGCTGCTAAAAATCCCAAGGAGCTTGCGTCCTCTGGTGGCCGCCAGCGCCTTCTTACTGGTTGCACTGGCAACGTATATCTACCTCAGCATTCGCTCTGACGACGAATCTTTTTTAAATAATCTAGTTGTCTTTGCGCTGGTTCAAGTCAATATCCTCGCCCTGCTAGTTTTGATCATCATGGTTGGCCGAAACGTCGTGAAGCTCATGTTTGAGCGCAAGCGCGGCATTCTTGGAGCCAAGCTACGGTCGCGTCTCGTTGGTGCATTCGTGCTGCTTTCAAGTGTGCCGATGACCCTCTCTTTTATCGTCGCCAGTGGGTTGATTAACGAGGCCATGGATGGGTGGTTCGGTACTCAAATGGAGGCTTCGGTTAACAGCGCAGTAACCATAGCGCGTGAGCATCTTCAAGCGTTGAAGGCCCACGTGCGAGGGGCGTCTGAGCGTGTGGTAAAGCAGATTGCCCTGACGGGGGTGAATGAGCGCGATATTAGCGCGCTCAAAAGACAATCTGAGGTGCTACGACAAAGCAATGACCTCTATGCGGTGCGTGTTGTAGCGCCGGATGGGCGTGTGTTTGTAGAGTCCAGTCATCCAACAGCAGAGGTCGACTCATTTAGGGAGCCTCCGTTAGACCCAGAGGCTGTTCGGCGTGCGCTCGCGGGGGCCCCGGCGTTGCAAATTGAGGAGCGCGGAGCCAGCCAATTCATACGCTACTACAGTGCAGTCGGAAAGGAGGCTGCCGGCAGTTATATTGTTGTGACGTCGTATCGTGTTGATCCTGACTTCGTTGAGGCGCAAGGTGCGGTGCATGAGACGTTTAGCGGGTATGAGCAGCTTAAGATAAATAAGACTCCCCTCAAGGTTAATTTCTTCATTGTGCTCGCTCTCTTTAACCTCATGTCGGTGTTTGGGGCGATCTGGGTATCATTTTTCGTTTCAAAGCAGATTACCGGTCCGATTCAGAAGCTTGCTGAGGGCACCAGGAGCGTTGCCCGAGGTGAGTATGATTTTCAGCTTGAGGCCACTCGCGATGATGAGATCGGATTTCTGGTGCGTTCGTTTAATCAGATGCTCAGCGACCTCAAATCATCGCAGGCAGAGGCCGAGCGCCGCGGGCTTTTTATCGAGGCTGTTCTTTCTAATCTGGCAGTTGGCGTAATCGCCTTCGATAACAGTAAGCGGGTGACCACCGTGAACAGTGCAGTTGGTGCATTGCTCCAGATAGATCACGTCCACTTTCAGGCCGGCGTTGCTCTAGAGGAGGTGCTGCGTGCGGATGATTACGCCTCTCTAGCCCCCCTTGTTAGTGCGCTCGAGGGTGAAAATGCCAGTGACGCAAGCATGGTTGCTGAGCTTGATATTCGGGTTCAGAGCGGAGGCCGCGAGCTGTTACTCGTCTGCACCGGTGGTCGAATTATGTCGCTCAGTGGCGAGTCTTTAGGATTTGTCCTGCTGTTTGATGATGTCACTGAGCTGTCTCGTTCTCAGCACCTGGCAGCGTGGCGCGATGTTGCTCGTCGGATCGCGCATGAAATTAAGAACCCACTTACGCCAATTCAGCTCTCTGCCCAACGTCTAGAGAAGCTGCTCGAACGCAGCGAAGTCAGCGAATCAGTAGCTGAGTGTACACGCACAATTGTTGAACACGTGGCGATTATTAAGCGCCTTGCGAATGAGTTTTCAGAGTATGGGCGTATGCCCACAGCGCAATACCTAGCTGGAGACCTTCCAGCGTTGTTGTCGCACTCTGTGAATACGTTTCGAGCTGACCACCCTGATGTTAAGTTTCTGTTATCAGCAGAGGGGAAGATCCCTGAAATGCTATTCGATCCGGAGCAGATTCGAGGTGTAATCATCAACCTTCTTAACAACGCGGTCGCTGCGGTTCGCAGCGACTCAGGCGGAGATCCTCCTGCGGTGGCTGTTCTGGTGTCCTTTGACCGACAAATCGGCCGTGCAGCCATTGAGGTTTCTGACAACGGTCCCGGGGTTCCGGCAGCAGATAAAAATCGTATCTTTGAGCCCTACTATACTACTAAGAAGGGGGGGACTGGGCTGGGCTTAGCCATTGCTAGCTCAGTAATATCGGATCATCAGGGTGAGCTAAGAATATTTGATAATAAGCCGCGAGGCACGCGCTTTATCGTGTCGTTGCCTCAGTATCCTCACCACAGTACGGCGCGTAAGCTTTTAACCTAGGTCGCCGTCTCCTGACCGCGGCTAGGGCACGAGTAGGTCGCGGGGCACGTCGTACCGTAGGGCGAAATGTGCTGTGCACAAGCACTGCTGAGCAGATCTCCATGGTGCACCTCCTGTCGACAACGGAGAGGTAAAAATGCTGTTGCCCACCATTTAATGACTATAGGCTATTGGTTTTATTCATCTCGGCTAGCCGCTAACCTGCGAGAGAAGCTGCGGGTTGTCTGAGCAAATACATAGCTTCAAGATATTCTTGCTACCAGCTAAGCAATTCTTCTTTGAGCATGTTCCTAGGTGGCTGTATACTTGAGGTAAGGCACAGCTGTTGTTCTGGCACGATCTTTACGTGCGGTGTCTGCTATCTGCAGTGTTCTTAGGCCGCGCGGGCGCTCTTATTCTATGCGCTCATTTATTCGCCCTTGATTCCATGAGCTTGTAGCACATGTGCTAGCTTGCACTACTGCAGGGCAGAGAGCCAGAAGGTTGCAACGTATATGATTCCAACTAAAACGCTTAGCCGTTTTGTGCACGCGCAACGGCGGCGCTTTCCAGATAGCACAGGAGAGCTCTCTGACCTGATTGATTCCATATCAGTTGGTGTGAAGTTAATTAGTCAGATGTCTGCAACGGCCGGCTTTAAGGGGCTTCACGGGTATACCGGGGGCAGTAATATACACGGCGACCAGACCCAAATTCTTGATGCTGAAGCTGATGAGGTGTTAGTTGAACTGCTTGGATCGTCTGGTCATTTTGGCCTGCTCGTTTCTGAGGAGCGAGACAGTGTAATCGCGACTGATGCAGGACGGAATGAGGGTAAGTATGTCATAGCATTTGACCCGCTTGATGGTTCGTCGAACATTGGATCGAGCATTCCAACAGGCACAATTTTCTGCATTTTCAGAAAGAGGGATACCTTGCAACCAGCATCACAGCGCGACTTTTTGCAATGTGGGGCCGATATCGTAGCTGCGGGTTACTCGGTCTATGGAGCTAAGACCCAGTTCGTCTACTCAACCGGGCAGGGGGTGCATGGTTTTACCCTCGACCCAAGTATTGGGGAGTTCGTGCTTACTGACGAACACATTCGGATTCCAGACTCGGGGGCGATCTACAGTGTAAATGAGGGAAATAGCTGCTTCTGGAGCGATGACGTGAAGGTGTTCGTCTCTGAGCTTAAAGATGAGCGGGCCACTGGCACGGCGCCGTACTCCAGTCGTTACGTCGGGTCGCTCGTAGCTGATTTTGATCGGACGCTGAGGAAGGGGGGTATCTTTCTCTATCCTGCAGATCGAAAGCGCCCGCAGGGGCGACTACGATTGCTGTACGAGTGTATGCCACTTGCGTTCATTATGGCGCAGGCCGGAGGGCTTTCAATAAACGGACAGCAAGAAATCCTCTCGGTTGTTCCAGAGTCGATTCATCAGAAGTCCGCCTTTATCAGTGGTAGTATCCATGAGGTTAGCTGGTATCAGCGAGTGGTGCCGGCGTCGGTGTTACACGGGGAGTTGAGGAATCCTGCACAACGTGTAAAAACAGGGCTACAACAGGCTGTTTCACTCGAGGTCAAAGAAAGTTAGCGACCACGCGCGGGCGGCTCAAAGGGGCTCAGTGAGTGCCCCGCAAGCTTTTTGGTTGAGCTCGTGGCTGAATGTTCCTCTGAAAAATTTCCGTGGCGCCTGTTTCTGCTCGCAGCCTTTGTCTACCTCGCTGTTCACTGGATACTCGTTGGATGTGCTGACATTGGTGGCAGCTCCGAAGCGCGTGAGGCCCACATTATTTCTCAGGTGGTAGAGCAGGGTGAGTGGATCCTGCCGCGTCGAAACGGGAATATCCCGTCAAAGCCACCGCTTTTTCATTGGACCGGCGCATTTGTTGCAGCCACCATGGGTGGTGTGTCAGAGCTCTCTGTACGGGCTGCCTCGGTGCTGTATGGGCTTCTTACTATTCTCTGTGCCGGGCTTATAACCTTTCGCATCTCTTCGTGGTGCAGTGAGCCCTGGCGAGTTGTTAGACCACAACACACAGCACTCATCGCTAGCGGCGTCCTCTCACTTACCTACGGCTTTCACCAGATGTCGTGCCAAGCGATGGTGGATATGACCTATACATTCTGCGTATGGGCCGCTCTTACGGCACTTGTTTGGTGCGATGTACGGCTATGGTTGAGTGAGCGCAGGGTGTCTGGCGTAAGTCTAGCCCTATTTTGGATCTTCTGTGGGTTATCGGTTTTAGCTCGTGGCCCACTCGGACCGATACTGCCCCTGCTTGTCGCAGGAACGGCGGCGCTGCTTGCTGTAGGGCCGCTCAAAGCCATTCTGCTATTTTTACGTCCGAGCATTGGGTGGCTGTTTTTTGCGGTTCCACTTGCTTGGTATCTTCTAGCTTATGACCGAGGCGGCGAAGCCTTTTTGGAGCGGCAACTCTTCTTTGAGAATGTGAAGCGAGTTACCGGTGGCGAAAATATTAACACAGAGGCGTGGTGGTTTTATGGACCATCGCTCTTGCGCACCACCCTTCCGTGGGGCGCACTTGCTTTGTTGATGGGAGTGCTTGAGTCATTGAAGGGGCGGGGGGTATCACGGCAAGGCCTTCCGCACGCAGTGCTTGTAGCGCCGCTTCTCTGTCTTCTTTCTGGCATTGCGCTCTTGAGCCTCGCCTCGGGGAAACGGCACTCCTACCTACTTCCTCTTATGCCATTAGTGGCTATCGAGGTTGCACTCATTTTTGCACAGGTGCGAGAGCGAAAAGTTGCTGCATGGTCAGCGCGTATGGTGGTGGCAGTAGGTCGGATGAGATATCTGGCGGCCGGTTTGCTGGTCGGATCTCTCGTGGCTGCGGTCGTTTTTATCCAAGGGCGCTGGCATGTTGACCCAGTAACTGCTGTGGGCAGAGAGGCGCTGCTGCAAATATTGTTACCAGGAGCTTTTGCAGCGCTTGTTGGATTGTTGGTTGGTGTTGTGCTGCCACGGGGTAGTGGAACCGGAGTTGTATTTCAGGCGTGGGCCGCGCTTTTTACCCTGATGGCTTTGATAGTGGCTTGTGGCAGCACTCTTAAGGCCAGTTTTAAGGGCTTTCGCGGAATGTCGGATGAGCTCCGATTTATTTCTGGTAATTCAGGTCGACTGGTGGTTATCAAAGATACGTTTGATGAATATTTCGATCCTATCCTTTACTATCTTCATCAGCCAGTGCGCGTCCAGTCCGCGGCTGTTGAGAGTTTTCAGTGTGACGAGCGCGACGTTTATTTTACCCACGCTAAATGGTTCAGCGAAAATCGTCTGCCCGATACGCTGTCACTAGGGGTGCTCGGAACGGTTCGTGAGCGCAGAGCTACCCTCATATCTGATTCGAGGAGGGAGGTTGTTGTTTTTCGTTGCCGACAGCGTGGCAGTGGTATGCAGTCAGCTATCGTCAAGCCGTTAATCCAACCGACCAGTAGTCAGTAATAGCCATGCAAACGGTCAGCTCGCCGTGCAAGCAAGGTGCTACTCATCAGAGTGCGGTTCTGGAGCTGCCGTATAGCGATAGGCGCGAATGCAGCGATGCAGAATTCGAAGCGATAGCGTCAGAAATATAGCGGTCAATGTAGCTGATACGGCGAGGTCTGAACGATTGAATCCGACTGCCATGCCGATGCCGGCGGTAATCCACATCAGGGCGGCTGTTGTAAAGCCCGAGACTCCGTACTTCGATCGAAAGATCGTTCCAGCGCCAATAAATCCTATGCCTGGAATAACCTGAGCCGCGATGCGCCCTGGATCGCCGAAATGAAAGTCTCGAACAACATCAACTGACAATAGGGTAAAGATGCAGCTTCCCATGCTTATAAGGGCAAAGGTGCGAATGCTGGGATCCTTGCCGGCTAATTCGCGCTCTACTCCGATGAGGGCGCCGAGAAAAGCTGCTAGAAGAAGCTCAAAATTGAATCCATTAAAGAGAATTGACAGCAGCGTTTGATCCATCTCTATACTGTAGCACTAGTGCCGCTGTGGCGTAATCCACTCATTTTCTCAATCGTCGTTTTATGCTTAGAGGCCCGTTTCTTTTCGCCACCAGGAATAGGGGAAAGTTGGCTGAGGTAAGCACCATTGCTGCGCAGCTTAATATCGCTATAGTCGGGCTGGAGGAAGTCTCTCGATCGGTCGGTTGTACTGCGCCTGAGGTGCCGGAAACCGGTTCAACATACGAAGCCAATGCCGTGCTTAAAGCTCGTCGTTATGCAGTATGGGCGGGTGTCACAGCGCTGAGTGATGATTCGGGGCTTGAGGTGGAGCAGCTGCGGGGGTTGCCTGGTGTGTATACCGCGCACTACGGCGTTGCGCGAGTATTCGCCGAGCTTACACCAGGGGTGCAATATCGCGCACGGTTTAGGTGTTGTATGGCGCTTGCAGAGCCAGGTGGGCGAGTGGTGGCCGTAACGGCCGCGTTAGACGGTACACTGATTGTGCCGCCAGAGAGTGCGATTGTTGTGGATACCTCACTGCCTTACTCTAGCTTTTTCTACCCAGAGAACGAGAGCAGGTCGCTTTCGGTGTTAATGCGTCAGGGGGCTGGCTTCCCCTCTCATCGGATGAAGGCGCTCGTAAAGTTATTCGAGGCGATTGGCGAGTCGTCCCTATGCCCCGCGCAATCTATCTAAGATAATGGCGCACGCAGCCCGCACCGAGAGGTGGTTGTAAGGGGTTGGCCCGAAGATCGGTTTCAACACGAAGTCGGCCCGCTTCATGAGCTCATCGCTCATCCCCCAGCCAGTGCCGAACATAAGTAAGAACGGCTCATTGCTCTCTGCGATTGTGCGCTGCATCTCTCGATAGCTAATGCGGTCGTCGCCATCTCTCGCAGAGGTTGCAATAATTTTAGGTAGCTTTCCAGAGTGACGCTCAATCTGCATAACCGCTTCGTCAAGATCAGAGACTATTGATAGAACTCCTAACGCATCCTGTCTGTTGGGGTTGTAGTTTGAACCGAAATCCCCGTCCCAATGCGTCTTAATCGTCCGCACCAGCGCCCTTATCGTCTGGGAGGGGTGGGCTACAAAGAGCGCGCGCGCACCGTATGTGCGTGAGCTACGAGAGATATCGTGAACATCAATCAAAGTCACCGAGGTGGTAACTAGTCGGCCGGTCTTGTCCACCATCTTATCATGCAGAAGTGCTACGTAGAGCTCACCTTTAGCTGGATCCATTCTGCCCCCGCTTCACCTTAGTAGTTCTCTTAACTGACTCTTCCTCGCGCCATGATGCAATCGCCTTATGGTTTCCTGATAGCAAAACATCTGGCACAGCTAAGCCACGATACACCTCCGGTCGGGTGTACTGGGGTGCTTCAATGCAGCAGCTCTCTGTGGCTGTAGGCGAGAACGATTCTTGTAAAACTGAATCTGGGTTGTGCAAGACTTCGGGGCGCAGTCGCAGGCATGCTTCAAGCAAGAGCATTGCGGGCACCTCACCACCCATTACTACAAAATCACCGATTGAGATCTCTTCATCAACAACAAGGTCCACCACTCGCTGGTCAAGGCCTTCATAGCGGCAGCAGATTATTATCAGCGACTCACGCTGTGAAAGATCAGTGGCTGTACTCTGCGTAAATCGCTGACCAGCAGGCGAGAGCAGCACAACGCGCGCGGAAGGGAGGCGCTTCTTTGCACCCTCCACGGCTTTAACTAGAGGATCAGCCAACATCACCATGCCCGCTCCGCCTCCGTAAGGCGTATCGTCGACCTTGTGGTGAGGTGGACTGGCGAAATCTCTAATATTC
>JBIKWG010000296.1:0-3347 GCA_044356425.1 Bdellovibrionota bacterium
GAGCGAACCTCCGCGCGTATCACCAGCTACCTGAGGGTCTCCAAATTAGATTGGTGCCGAATCTAGTTATGGAATACTCAGGCTTCACACACAGCTACGCCCTAGGTTTTGCAGACGCTTACCTGAGATCACTAGAGCAAGCACAGAGGGGGCCGCTTGCTCGGCTAGCGGTAGACCTAAAGGACTATGTTGCTCGTAGGGTTCGCAGAATGATGACCTAAAGGACTAGGTTGTTATTAGGGCTCGTGATCTGCTCCCCCAAAATCTCAATAACGGCAACGCACTGTTTTGCACTACATTTGCCAAGTGACGTTTAATTCATGAGAGTGCAGACAGTGCTTGAGCGGTACTATGCAGCTCACTCACGAACGCCTGCTTTACAACACCCTGAACCAGCACTTTTTTAGTTGATTTAAAGCCCGACCACCTCTAGCGGTTATGAGCGCCTTTAACCTATACTCTTGCCGCAAGCGGCAATAAAGTAATATGCAATCAGTTCTAGTCGAAAATCTTACAAAAAGCTTCGGCAATCTCCCCGCAGTACGGGGGATCTCTTTCGACGCATCTCCTGGCGAGATTGTTGGATTACTCGGGCCTAACGGCGCCGGAAAGACCACCACGATTCACATGCTGCTCGGTCTTACCTCTCAAGATACCGGCACTATCACCATTAACGGACGCAGCATGCCCCGTGACCGCTATGAGATTCTGCAGCGCGTAAACTTCGCCTCGGCCTACGTATCTCTACCAGGAAACCTTACCATCGCAGAGAGCCTGTACGTCTATGGCAAGCTGTACAATGTGAAAAATCCTGCGCAGCGAGCTAAGCAGGTGCTTGATGAGCTAGAGGTTGATCTAAACCCAAAAAGCCTCATCGGAATGCTCTCGGCTGGCCAGAAGACCAGGCTAAATCTCTGCAAGGCGTTACTTAACGAGCCCGAAGTGTTGTTTCTCGATGAACCGACCGCGAGTCTAGACCCTGATATCGCTATTAAGGTTCGCGCCCTACTGAAGAAGCTTCGCAAGAACCGCAATGTTACGATTATTTACACTTCGCACTACATGCAAGAGGTGGAAGAGCTGTGCGACCGTGTCATCTTCCTCTCTCGAGGTACCATTGTTGCAACCGGAACACCGGCAGAGATTCGGTCACGATCACAGCTCGGTAGCTTAGAGGAGGTGTTCGTCTCTATCGCCCGCGATGGTGAACTTCGGGATGTCCAACAGGAGAAGCTATCATGATCTCTCGTGTGCTCGCGATGGTGCTTCGATATCTCTTTATATACAAGCGCTCATCAATTCGAATCGCGGAACTCGTGTTCTTTCCGCTGATGGACCTCCTCGTATGGGGTTTTGTTACGCTGTATCTTGAGCAGGTGACTCAATCCAAGGTCGTACTCTTTATGTTGGGAGGAATTATCCTGTGGGATGTTTTTTTTCGAGCCCAACAGGCCGTCGGCATGTCAGTGCTGCAAGAGATGTGGGTCGGTAATACGCTTAACCTTTTTGTTTCCCCCCTCCGCTCTCACGAACTAATCTTATCAACAGCCATAGTGGGGCTAATTCGCTCAACTATCACGGCCACGGGCCTTGGACTGTGTGCTTATATTTTGTACTCATTCAACGCACTCAGTCTTGGAATAGCCTTAGTGCCACTTTTTGGGCTGTTACTATTTTTTGGGTGGACAGTTGGCCTCTTTACATCAGCTCTGATACTGCGCTACGGAGAAGCTGCCGAGTCACTGGCCTGGATTGTGCCTTTTCTGGTGCAACCCTTTGTGGCGGTGTTTTATCCAGTATCAGCGCTCCCCCCAGCTCTCCAATATTTTTCTAAGATATTTCCCTGTACCTACATATTTGAAGGGATGCGGGCTGTGCTGCGAGATGGCGGCATACCGTGGGGATTAATGGGCTCGGCTTTTCTGCTGACGCTTGTATGGCTGTGCTGTACGGGCACATACTTTGCGACAACGCTCAACTACGTTCGACGCAAAGGCTATCTTACAACAGCCTCACGAGGATAATCAGATCGCAAGCGAGAGCCAGAACTTACCTCACCGAGCTATCGCTCTACAAAGAGACTACACACCGCTCGATATAAACCCTCGGCAACACGCGTAGCGATTTTTGGCTCGTCTGGATAATCGAGGGCTTGGTAGAAACGTGCAATGGTAGTGATACCGTTTAACACGATTGCCTCACTGTATGCTTTTTCAAGCAGCGTAACATGAGCCACAAAGAACAGTGAGTAGCCCGCCTGTATGTGCGATACCTGCCCTGCATCCATCTGCCACGCCTCTTGAGCAAACTGAAAATAGGCGGGAACAAATGCGTTCATACGCAGCGCATGTTGCCTGAGAGCTAGCTGACATTCTGCCACCGTTTTAATTCCAACCAGGGAGAGCATCTTTAGCAGGTACTCTGGGAAGAAGAGCTCGTTACGGCATGGCTTCTGCAAAATCTCTGAGAGTAAATTATCACGTTCACGCACCTGCTCACTCTCAACTAATGCCTGAAGCGAAATTCTATCAAGCTCGAGAACATTCTCTGCATCCCCTCGCCTCCTCTGTACTTCTTCTGTATACGCAGAGAGTGCACCTCGTATCGACTCAAACTCTTCATCAGCTACCTCAAGAAGGCTAGCTACGCGGCTAAAGCGACGTCGAATAGCCAAGGGAATGGTATCGTTCGCTTTGTATCCCAGATCGTGCTCAATCTCTGCCCATGCGTGCTGCAAGACCGTTCGAACCTGAACTTCAAACCGAAAATCGGCTGGAAGCTGCGTCATCTCCCTTTGCTGTTGAGACAACCGGCACACATAATGGAGCGAGCGGTATCCGAATTGTGCGGCATCGAATAGATTTAGTTTGTTGATTGAGTGCTGGTAATCCACCTGCAGCGCATTTTCAAGCGCTGCACCGAGAGCATCAACGGTTCTCTCGAAATAAGCGATTATACGAACACCGACTAGGTCAGTAATCTGCCACAAGGCACCGTAGGTCTTATCAGGCCTGGCGAGTTTGCGCTGCAAACTCATAGGCGACTTACATCGACTTGTAATTAACTGAACCTCTCCGCCAAACTCTGAAGCAATTCGCTCAACCTCTGCCCGTAAATACCCTTCTGCTTCAGTAAGCAGGGGTTGATACTGTTGGTGCAGAGAAACGAGAGCTTCGTTTAACATACGAGATTATGCTTAGACGCATCGAAACTGATGCCGTACCCCCACTCTGGGATGTGAGTATGTTATGCACTGACCCAACCGGTTGCAACGGCTCTCAATACCCACTGCCGCTCTTTTTTGAATTTTTGGTGCCGTTACAAGGCGTGTTGCCCTGGCTAGCGTT
>JBIKWG010000297.1:0-3346 GCA_044356425.1 Bdellovibrionota bacterium
TAAAGAAGGTTGCGGCCGTATTCACTTGCTCCATAGCTATGGTTTGTCGGATTCCAGAGCAATACAGAGAAGAATTCCAGTCCTTTGACCTGCTTTACGTCCGTAACCAAAATGCCCTCATCAAACGAGAACGAGTAAGCATCCCCCAGACGTACAAGTGGTCCAAAGGTGGGCTGGAGCATTTTGTAGGCAATCTTTGCCTCTTCGGGAGTCGCGCATATTACTGCGGTAACCGTAGTAGGGTAGAGCTCAACTGCTTTGTTAAGCCATTTGAGTACATACTCGATTCCATGAGACTCGTTGCTACAGGTAAACCAGATCGGGGTACGTCCCGAGCGGCCGCCCTTGATCTCTGTGGCCTGCTGAATGTGGTTGGCGAGGCGCATTATCTGCTGCGTAGACCGGTAACTAACCTCTAGTGAGATGTATTGCGACATATCCCCGGTAAAGTTCCAGTGCTTACGCAGTCGCTCCCAGCCCGGAAATGATCCGTGCTGGTCTATATTTTGAGCGGTGTCTCCAACGAGCGTAAGATCTTTCTGGTGTTTTACTGCGCCAATCACCGTTGACAGTTCAATGGGAGATAGGTCCTGCACTTCATCTACAACAATGTGTCCGTATGAGCCGAATGTATCTCTCTCGGTCATTATCCCACCAGCTCGCAATTGGCAGGCACGCAGCAGCAGCGCATCATCGCTCCAGTCGTATACTCCGGCACTAAAGTTAGAGGCTGTCCAATCAAGCGTTTCACGAACAGCTTCGCGAGATATCAACCTTGTTTCATCCGCCTCAAGTAGTAGCTCCGGTTGGTTTAGCACCGCTATCAGATCTTTTTGTAAAGATATGAGGGTGCAGGATGTGCCGGCTGGATGAGTGGTGCAGTGCTTTTCGAGCGCCTTCAAGAGAGCTAGTGAGCGCTTAATTCTCTGCACTGCGGCAGGTGGAGATGAAGGAGGTCGGTTTATAGATAGGGGCTGGGGGGATTGGAGTTTCTTGAGGGTTCTTGCGGCCCATTCGTGGTAGGTCCTTACGCCGATGCCCTTGATGCCGGCAGATGGTAGCGAGTTTTCAACGTATCGTCGCAGTGCGGGGTTAAGCATTAGAAACACGCATTCATCGGCCTGAAGGGGCGAGTTGTCGTTATGCAAAAGCCAGGCTAGGCGGTGTATAGCAACGGTGGTCTTTCCAGATCCAGCAACGCCTTGAATGAGAATAGCTGTTTCTGCATCAACAGTAATTGAGCGGAACTGCTCAGCACTAATGAGAGATAGTATCTCAGGGAGCTGGCTGTCAGTCGACTTTCTTCGGTGAGCGTTGCCGGAGGTAGTCTCCCAACGGCTCTCTTTAGGGTTCCAGTAGAATGTTCCAAATCGATTGTGGACGGCTTTGAGGGTGCCGCGTTCGACGTCGATCCTGTTGCGAAGGGTTACAGTTCCGGAGCGCTCTCGTCCAAGTATCTCTTCAAGATACTCGTCACCTTCTTTGTATTCATAGTACAGCTTCGAAATGGGAGCCTTCCTCCAATCGATGATTCGGAGGTCCGGATTTGCTGAGAAGCCAAGTTTGTATTCGATTATTTTTTTAGAGGCTGCTGTGTCGTCTTCTTCGAGAATAATGCGCGCAAAATATGGATTTTCAAGCTGCTTCTTTAAGACGTCAATCTCTTCTCGCTTGGAATCTTTTATTCCATGCGAGACTGCTTCGTCCGACGCGAGTAACGCTTTGTCTTCGGCTCGACGGGTTTCATGGATTGCAGCTGTCAAGGCGCGGGCGCGTTGGTTCTCGTGGTATAGTCGATCCTCTGCAGTTTTCACTTGGGTGAAAATAGCAGCGGTAACTGTGTTAAAAATTGTTTGCTCTGCGACGAGACTTTCTTCTTCGTTTGGACTTAGGCTCATAGGACAAACGCTTAAGAATAGTCGACTCGGGCCCTTGAGATCAATCACTGCCGGTTGTTTGTTGAGCTAGGCTCGAGCCCCCGTTTCATGCCCCATACCCAGCACCACAAGTAGGAATCCGAGAGCCGGAACGATAGCAACCCATTGAACAATCGAGAGTATTTGGGCGGTAGACGTGGAGTTTTGTGCGATTGATGCAACAAGAAACGGCCCCAATGCCGTAACAAAGCGGGCTACATTGTAGCAGAATCCACTGCCGGTCCCGCGTAATCGCGCGGGAAAGAGCTCGGGGAGGTAGAATGTAAACGCTCCGAATATACCAAATAGAGAAAGGCCCATCGTGGAGAAAAGGTAGAGACGGGTGTGGACATCAAACTCTCCTGAAAATGAAAGCCACACAGAGAGAGCTGCTGCCAGAAAGTATAGGCCGAACATCTTGCGGCGGCCGAGTAAGTGAGCGCTCGGAATCGTTAGCAGGGTTCCGATAAGCCCTCCAAGATTAAACGCCGTGGTTCCCAGCGTTAAACAGTACGCCTTTGTATCTGCAGCTAAAGCGAGGTGCGGAGCGTCCACTTCAGCTGCTAGAAAGCTTGCGATTGCTGGAATAAAGGCACTTACACTCCACCATGTAATTAACGCAACCGCTGCCATGCCGAGCCCGCCGAGCGTTTTGCTGCGCAGTTCAGGCGTAAAAAGCTCTCGCAACTGAGGAAGCTCAGCTTGAATGGCAAATCCCTCGGGTTCACGGACTCGCAGGCGGATAATAATTGCTACAATCGCCGGAATAAGACCGGTTAGAAACACTGCGCGCCACGCGAGATCGGTGTTTGATGCTAATGTATCGAGCTGGCGGGTAAAGAGGTCAGTAACAAAAGTTGCAAGAAATAGCCCAACTGGAGCCGCTGTATACAGAAGTGCCCCCGCAGTGACGCGTTTTTTTTCTGGTACTGTTTCCGCAACAAGTGCAGCGCCTGCTGCCCACTCTCCTCCAATGCCGAGGCTAGCGATGAACCTAAAGATCAGCAAAACCCAGATGTTTGGCGCAAGCGCACATGCAGCTGTTGCAATAGAGTAGGTGAGCATGGTGATAAGCAGCGTCTTTGAGCGCCCGATCTTATCGGTTAACATACCGAAAGCGATTCCACCGATGCCCCATCCGACCAAAAGGACGCTGGTAACTATGCCGGTCCACAACGTAATGGTTGCTTGAATGCCCGGGGCATCGCTAGAAAGACCGAGTAGTGATGGGATGCAGAGTCGAGATACATAGTTAAAAAGTAGGGCATCAAAGACATCGAAGCCCCAGCCGAGCCAAGCAGCAAAAAGCACGAGCCATTGGTAGGACGTGAATCCAAAGATACAGCGTTCGGTGTTCATGCAGCGAGGATACAACAGCGTGAACGGGAGGCAAGAGATGACTTATATGCAAACAGCAGTATGGGGTTCCG
>JBIKWG010000076.1:0-11678 GCA_044356425.1 Bdellovibrionota bacterium
CCTTCTTCCACATCTCTCTTACTTCTCTTGCCTTGTCCATCAGCTCCTTAAATGAGTGGATGAACTTTACGCGTACACTGCGCTTCTCAGATAGGCACCACATGCGCCGCCCCCTTCGTGCGGGACGATAAGTCGCGTTAAAAACTTGTGAAATAAGGCGCTCCCTGCCCATCACCTGCCTCTTCTCGCGAACTCTCGCCTTTTCGGCACGGCGCTCTAGAAGTCGAATGCGGGCAACAAGGCGATCATTGATTTTGCTTTGGTCCTCTGGTGAACGGTAGCCGAAGGCATCCATCCAGGCGTTTGGTTCAAGCTCAAAGGTTTGTATCTCCTTTGAGCGCTCAAGAATGTCGGCAGCAATCTTGGTGTATCCGCGGAGATTATTGGCTCCTTGTGGGATCTCAAAGAAGTCCGAACGCCGCACTCGTTTCCATCGTTGTGTAAATGCTTTTGCCTGAAATAACGGCCACGAAGAGAATCCTGGGTATCTATCGATAGAGCTCTCAAGGTTATCTTTGGCTGGATTGGAATATAGGTAGGCAATCGCGATTAATGCTCTTACTGGGGTGAGTACGATTGGACTGTCGTAGCCTTCACACCATAGAGTGCGCTTCTTTCTTCCCAAGATGCGGTTAATCATATGGGCTGATTCTGTTTTAAAGCTTCGCATAAATCCAGCGACATCCTCAGGGTCTATAACTACCAGGATAATATGCACATGGGTCGCCTCTACCAGGATATGGCACAGCCGCACTGGATGCAGTGTCATGGCTCGCGCGAGGCAGCTCTTGATGATCATTTCGCACAGAGGATTTGCCAGAAGCAATAGCCCTTCTTCTACGCAAAATGTACAAAACAAGACGCTTCCGTTAGGGTGGTACTTTAGTTTTTTTCTCGATTTTCTTTTGAACTTTTTAGTCATGCCCTTGTAATCGGGCAGGCTCGATGGAAGTTGCTTTGAAAAGGATAAAAATGACTCTGCTAGATAGGTCAAAGTAGCCCCGGTACATCCACCCGAGGAGTCCCGGTATGCAACCTCAGCAAAAAAAGTAGCCCCGGTACAGCGGCCAGTCGTGATACACTCAAGGGGCTATGCAGACCTATCTCGGTATCGATCAAGGCTCGACCTCAACCAAAGCTGTCCTGCTCAATGACCAGGGTGAGGCGCTCTATACAGTGCAAATAGCGGCCCCGCCTCGGCACGAGGATGACCGGATAGTCGAGCAGGACGCACAGGGGCTGCTGCACTCAGTGCTTAACTGTTTTGACGCCGCGCGCACATGGACGGAGCAGTATAATATTTCTCTATCAGCTGTAGGGTTGTCAGTGCAGCGTTCTGGTGTCGTTGCGTGGAATTCTAGAGATGGTATGCCGATGTGCCCAATGATTACTTGGGCCGACACACGCACCCACATCATTATTGATGAAATAGGTCGGGGCGCAGAGCGAATCTCGCTGATGACAGGTATTCCTACGATAGCACATTTTGCAGCGGGTAAGGTTCGTCTCCTACAAAAGAGGTTCCTAAACCCTTCTGTGCACGTTGCCACTCTTGATACATTTTTGCTGTCTCATCTAACAAAACAAGGGTCATACATTACCGAAGATACGATGGCAGCGCGTACGATGCTTTACGCCCTTGATGATCGCGGATGGAACGAGCAGTTGTGCCGGGATTTCGGCGTTGACCGCAAGCGTTTGCCAGACATAAGTGCTTCGATTGCACACCATGCAACGTATCAAGGGGTGCCAATAGTTGCGTGTATAGGCGACCAGCAGGCAGCGTTACTCGGACGCAGTCGAGTGACAAAACGCCCGCTTCTTAACCTCGGTACAATAGCATCTTTGGCAGTTGATACTGGTGCCGAGGTTGTTCGCAAGACCGGTCTGATTTCAAGCGTTCTTTTCTCTCAAGAGCGCATGTTCGGTGGCGGTCGAGAGATGCGATATCTTGTTGAAACTACCTCCCCAGTTACTGGCACGGTACTTCTCGAGCCAATACGACGCTCTTGGGCAACTACAAGTGAGTCGCTTGATCAGATGTGTAAAGCTGCAGCCGCTACAAATCCTGCGGGTTTAGCGACGGCATACTTTGTAAATCACAGAGCTGTATTGCCCTCGCATCCTGACGGAGTACCTAACGTAACGGTTTGCAAACTAGGTGCAAATGAAGCTGACCGTGCACGAGCGATTGTAGAGAACGTCGGCAATTTAGTCGTACGCATGCTTGAGGAGTTCGGTGATAAAGGATTGCTGGGCGATTCCTTCCCTTGCGAGATCGATATTGCAGGTGGTGGTTCG
This sequence comes from Bdellovibrionota bacterium, assembly GCA_044356425.1. GTDB lineage: Bacteria > Bdellovibrionota_C > UBA2361 > UBA2361 > OMII01 > OMII01. The sequence goes on from JBIKWG010000076.1 coordinate 2,302, forward strand.
GAGCTAGATTTTCTTGTTCAGTACATAGCCGATGTTTCAGGGCATATATTTCATCGCATGGCAGAGCGAGAAGCAAGCGCTCGCGGCGCAGCGCTGTGTGCTTGGATGTTTGGAAAACGTGACGCCGAGGTGTCTGCGTTGAATACAGCAAGCCCGATTAAGAGCTATCGTTGTGAAAATCCCGAACGCCGTCGGCGTTATTTGATGTGGCAGCGTATGGAAAAGGATGTACTAAATAGGACTTTGCCTGTCCAGGCTGAAATCGAAAGTTCGCAGATTTAAAACGAGGGTGATGAAGAATAGCTATTTAAGCGGTAACAGGGCGGATGCTGCGAGTAGTATATGAAACATGTAGCGCAATCGTTGCCCAGCAGGACTGTGAAAAAATTCAATAAACAGAGGCCTAGTAGGAAAGCCGGGTTGAGAGCAATCTTAGGAAGCCGCCAGTGACCCACATGACGCCCTAATATCAGCGCCGCCTGAATATCTTCGCGCGACTGGTTGTTTGAGGTATTTCGCAAGCGCATCACGAAATCCTGTTAGCTCGTCTGCTGTTGGGGGATGAAAGCGCCCTGAATGGTCGGTAACATCGATTAGGTCAAGGCGTACAGGTGTGTCACCTATGAGATCAGCAAGAGCCTGAGCATCCTCCACTGCAACGTTTTCACCGCTGATACATACATAGGATAAATTTATTCGTTGGCCACGGGCCAGCGCATGTCTCCGAGCAGCAGCGAGCACTTCAGATATCGGTGTCCGCGCTGCCACAGGAACGAGTTTTGCCCGCTTCTCGTCAGTCGCAGCACCAAGGCTTATCGAGAGGCGAAATGGAAGGTTCATGTCGGTAAACCGATTTATCTCCTGAACCAATCCAACGGTGCTGATGGTAATTGCTTTTCCTGAAATCGCATGCGCAACGGGATAGCGAAGCCATTTGGCGGCCTTGATTACGTTGTCAAAGTTAAGGAACGGCTCGCCCATCCCCATAAAGACAGCACCCGTGACACGACGACCCTGCGACTGAATGATCTTACGTGCCTGGATGAACTGATCGATGATCTCCCATGACTGCAAGTTGCGACGCTGGGTCATCTTGCCAGTAGCACAAAAAACACACCCCATAACGCATCCGACCTGCGATGAAAGGCACAGACTGACAGCACCTTCTTTCTGCAGTGGAATCAGTACAGTTTCAAGAGGCATATTATCATGGGTATGAAAAAGTAGCTTTTCAAAGCCATCTCGTTCAGATCGCTGACGCCGGGTCAGCGTGAGCGCTGGTAGATTAGCGAGGTGGTGCGAAAGGCGTTTGGGGATGTGGCTTGTGGCCATAATAGTTTCAGCGATGTATTCGCCGCGACCTACAACGGCCCCGCTCCAGCGGCGCGTCGCATCTTGTGAGATGCCGAGGCTGGTTGCCCGTGCGATAAAATCTTCAGGAGACAAGCTGCGCGGATCGATTATAGCGGGGAGAGTAGACATGAGGGGCTTAGAAGCATGCTTGAGTTTTTAAGGCGGCGCCTTAGCCGCGGATGTCAAAGTGATATGGCGGCTATCCGCGGATGTTAGTCTAGCACGAATCGTGTTAACTCCAAAGAAACTCCGATTTGATGCGCCAATTGAGCTGCCGCCTCTCGTAATTCTCTGACAGCCGTTATTTCCCAGCGCATGTGTCGCTGAAGTGGCCCGATGGTAAAGACTCGGTCAGCTGAGTGGTTAGGAAGCTCTTCGAATCCAAGCCCTAAACAGCTCGGTTTTAGGTGGCCAATCCTTAGAATGCTGCTTACGAAGGGGTGTTGAATGCGGGAAACATTCCCTTCAGGTCCAACACAGAGAATCGCAACTGATGCTTCTATTGAGCGTACGATACCTTTTCTGTTGATCTTGATGGTAACATGATCGCCAGTGCGATCTGCCGTAACCAATCGTCCAGAATGGATACTAAGTCGCCCGCTGATTTTTAGCGAAGATATGAGATCATGATGCTCGCGGGGCGTGCGGTGTCGGTGTATATCCCAGATCGGTCGCGCATGTCTCAGAAAGCGACGTCTTTCATTGAGAGAAAGGTTTGACCACATTTGTTGGATGTGCGGCCGCATCGCTTCAAAGACGGGCTGAGATGAGCCAATCTGGCAAGAGAGGCGACGAATCAAACGAAGTAGCTGGCGAGCAGAACCCAGCTCGTACCATTTGTCAGGCAGCATAACAGATGTGTGGGGGCTTTCCTCATGCGCTAACGGAAAGCGGCCATGTCGCGAAATTATCTGATAGCTTCCGCTAAAACCACTCGCCTCCGCCTCAATAATAGCATCAATGGCACTGAGCCCGCTTCCTATGACTACTATCGAATCTCTTTCACGAAGGTCCGCATAAGTGCTGCTGTGGTAGGGCGAGCGGTAGAGGGTTTTTGCCTCAATTGTTTCTGGGGCTATTCGCTGCAAATTGCCGATCGCTACAACACAGGCATCCGCTGAGATTTTTCTTCCTGAAGAGAAGGCTACCGCGACGGTGTTGCCCTCGTCTATTACCGCTAATTCAATCGCTTCTTCTTGCAGACAGGCCAAGGTGTGGTGTTTTGCTTGTTGCGCAGTGTCTGCTAGAAGCTGCTGAAGATACTGGCCGTACAGACGGCGCGAGATGAACTCTTCGCCGTGTCTATGAGGGTCATGAGCAACAAGCCATTGAAGAAAATGTTCTGGCTCTTCAGGAAATGCGCCCATGGCCTTGGCCCTGACATTTAGCTTAAATCGGTCACTCGGAACTGAGTACGCGAGTCCCGGACCGTAGACTCCACGCTGATCAATAAGAGTCACTCGTAATGGCGTAAGGTGTTGTCGCAGGAGTTGGATAGCGGTCAGTGTCCCGCTGAAGCCAGCGCCTATGATGATGATGTTCTTCTTGTTTTCTCCTTCTGCGGAAGCCATTACAACATTGTAAGCATTTAGTGGGACCTCGGAAACCCGCTAAAGCTGAGCGGTTAGAGAGGCAATGATGATGGTTGCGGCTCTTTGTCCTGGCAGCCCTTTAAGGTGATACCTGTCATCAGTGGGCCGATTGAGAAGCGCTAGGCTACGGTCTTTAAATTTGTGGGGGGGTCCCACAGTATTACCGGGAGGATCTATGTTCTTGAGTGATTACTTATCGCGTCGACCACGACTGTTTTCTGAGGATGTCTTTGCTACGCCGCGATCGGTACAGCGGGCAGTCGATAGTCTATTTGAAAACATGCTTCAGCAACAGCCACTTGCATGGAGTGCAGCTTTTCAGCCGATGGTTGATGTTGACGAAGATGAGAAGCAGGTGCGTATTGTTGCTGAGCTACCTGGTTTAAAAGAAAGTGACGTGGAGATCGTTTATGAGCCAGGAGCACTCATTCTTCGTGGAGAGAAACGTGAAGAAGAGCGCAGAGAGACGCGCAAGGGTCGTGGGCGCTATGAGGAGATCCGTTACGGAGCGTTCGAGCGTCGGATACCGCTCTCATCAGAGGTTCAAGAGGATCAGATTCAAGCGAATTATGATCGTGGAGTGCTGACGATTACTGTGCCAAAGAGCGAAGAAGCTCGGCAGCAGGCACGACGTATTGCTATTAAGACAGGCGCTCCTCAGCTTGAGCAGCAGCCATCTCGGGCAACTCGTGGACAAGCCTCATCAGAGGGGTCTTCAGCAGCACATTAATAATCAAAGTCTTAGATTATTGCATCTTCACGGCGGCCTGTTTGGCCGCCGTGTCTAGTCTCACAAGTCAACGAAAATCTGAAGTAGTCATTTACGTTTCGCCGCTCAGCGCATTTTAAATAAAAAAACCCAGCCGTCTTTCGACAAGCTGGGCGTCGGGGAACCAAGCCGCTTAGGTAAACGGCACTTGTGACTGCTTTCGCAGTACTTGAGTGACGTATATCACTAGGTTGTGGCCTCATCTCTACGATGAGGCTTCTTAGCGATGTTCACTCCATTTCTGTTGAGAACACCTAAGTCTCTACAGTGCAGTTATTAGCTGTCGTGTAGTTACTCTCGGAACCTCGTAAGAAGTACTGTATCGAAGTATCGCCTTGTTTGCGATGACACAGATCACATCATGAAGCTGGGCTAAACTTTCCCTGCCATTTGGTAAACACGTGGGGGCGGCACTCGCAGATCCCAAACGAGTCCCATCCATGAAAGCCCCACAAGGATGTAGTGCGAGATGTCAATCTCCCACCAGTAGAACCCCTGTCGCTCGGACCCAGGATAGTAATGGTGATTGTTGTGCCATCCTTCACCTAGCGTTATCAGGGCTAGCAGCCAGTGATTTCGACTGCCGTCGGTCGATGGAAAACGGCGCTTTCCGATTAGGTGAGTTAAAGAGTTAATACAGAACGTACCGTGATAGAGCAGCACTGTGCTTATAAAAAAGCCCCATATAAGCATCTGAAATCCGCCGGTTCCAAGGTGCGGATATGCGATGGCAAGATAATCTCCAAGAAAGAAAGTTCCAAATGCAAGCAGAATTGGCGGAATGAGGTAGTACTTTTCGAGTGACATGAGCTCTGGAAATTTGGTTAGGTCTTTAACAAGATCCAGTCGCGGCTCTACGAACTGCGAACACAAAACCCAACCAACGTGAGAAAAATACAGGCCATGAACTATCGGAGAATGTATATCTTCTTCTGTGTCAGAATGCCTGTGGTGGTGTCGATGGTGTGACGCCCACCAGATCGGGCCTTTCTGAGCCGCAGTAGTGCCGAGAAATCCGAGTACAAATTGGAACCAGCGACTTGTTTGGTATGACCTATGAGAGAAGTACCGGTGGTACACTCCCGTAATCGCGAACATGCGAATTACGTACAGAGCCAAGCAGACAGCAAAAGCCACCCATGAGAAACCCACAAAGAACACCAGTCCGCAGGTGAGGTGCACTAACCAGAACACACCTTGCTTCACAATGTTCATCAGTTCGAACTTATCTTGAGTTGCTTCTACGTCGCCGTGATACATGACTATTCCTTACTAAACGCAACGCCCCGATCGTGGCACGATCTCAACGTCTGAACAAGTATACGGACCCGTGAAACACGCTCGATATGACGGTTCTAAGAGTGGCTTTGGGAGGCAATAAGGGCTAATCAGTTGACATTTAACGGGTACTCGGTAGTCGATAAATCTAGACGGACGACCTTTGTATTGTTGAAGAAAGTCGACAAAATAGGGATAGAGCAGCCTCAATAGGATTGATTCCAGGGATAAGCTGACACCAATCAACGTCGTAACGGTAGAGGTAAAGTAGGCGGAATGAACCACGGTACATGGTTGAATTGCGCATACTGCATCCCTGCGCCTTTGTGGTTGTCAGTCTGCAAATCCGTAGGAGTTACGTTGGGTGATTTCCAGCGCAGCTCATAAGGGAATTGGTTCGTGTTCTATAAGGCGAGGTTTACTGCCTTTGTCACGAAAGTAACCGCTCTTGCCGCATGACCAAAGGCGCGTTGGGCATCGTCTTTCGAATAAAATTCACTAGGCGTTAGATCTTCAGTGCCGTAAAAAGCCAGCTCTCTATCACGACGTAGCTCTCGGGAGTTGGCAATGAGGTGGTCGAGCTCTTCGGAGTGCTCGGCTTGGAGTCTATCTCTAAGCTCTGAGAGCTGTGAGCTGACGTCATGCACCCGTGCCGGTTCTGCTCCTAGATGCCGAATTAACGCCTTACTGGTGAGTTCAACAATTTCTTGCGCCTCTCGCACTACATCTGCGTATCCGCCCTTATCAAAAAGCACCTTGAGCGCATCAAGCCTAATAGTAGCCCTCAATACATAATCTCGCGTTAGTGACCTATTCTTCATACTGGAACCCAAAATCCCTGCCCATGAACTACCTTACGTACCACCTTTCCCGAGGTGATGTACTCTTTGATCTTAGAGAGCAGCGCGGCGATCTCGCCACTGGGATCGCTGAGTATCCTCGCATCGAGGGCGCATTCTAGCCAGAGAGACCCTGCATCCTCTGCGAGTTGCGGCAGGTGTGATATGTGGAGTGATATTTGGTCTGGGAGCCTTTGGTCCCAGGCTCGGTATAGTGAGCGCTCTATTCGCACCTCGTTATCCACCACCAGTAATAAGTCGGAATCTGAAGTGTCGTGTGCGTCGCCGCGGGCACGAGACCCAAAAAGTAGTAAGCCCTTGAAGGCCTCGCCAAAATCGCGGCGTGCCTGACTAATAATCCACGATGATGCGTCGTGTTCAATTTTATTGGCGATTCCCTGAGAGATGTACCGCTCAAGCAGGGAATTAATTGAGACCCTTGAGGCCAATGCGCGAGCCTTTACTGCATCATGGAGCGGCTTTGGCAGTCGAAGTAGGATTTTTTGAGAATCGCTCATGATGATATTATGATATCACCTGGGTGCGGTTTTGTGCAAGTTAACCTGCTTTGTTCGATTGGTAGCTTGTCGGGTTGAGGATTTGATTTTGGGTACCATGTACCTTAGTCCGCTGCGAGGATCCGAGATTAAATCCATTGAAGTCAGATGGTTAGCAAGAGCAGAAAGTTACAGGATACTAATAGGCACTATTTGGAAGGGCACTGCTACGTGTTGACGGCCAGTCGAAGTAGGGTCGTGCGGGGTTGTATAGTCTAGAGCTGCTAGCAGGGCAGAGTAGGGCGACAAACCGCGCTTACTTGGATTTGCAAAAGTAGCCCCGTTACAGCCACCTAGCAGAGTCCACCCAAAACACTGATGCCTTTGGCCTACATCACTGCAAAAACAGCTGTACTTTGATGACTTTATCAATCGGGTTGCTAGATCCTGGCCCAGAGTTCTCTCCGATCGTGGTACACCCCAGTGGCATCAGAAAATCATGGTCAGTCGGATTCGCCGGTCAAAAAAGAACAAATCAGAGCAGAGGGGAGCGGTCGCAATATGAGTCAGTTAACCTGTAGAGGTCGCAAAAACGAAAAGAGAGAAAAAACAAGCTCAGGTGAGCCAGGACATACCGCAAATAGTTGGTCAGACAGCCTTGTTGCAGACCTACGCGCGGATGTGATTGAGCCATCTCACCGATACCTGGAAAGGTCAGCACCAAGCAGCTTAAGCCTAACCGACCTATCAGGTCTACGGCTGAGGCGCTCTTCGTGTCGAATCGGTTTAAACGATCGTCTGGATTAGCAACATCTGGCACAGAAAATGACCTAGTCCCTTAATGACGTGTCTGTTGACCGCTATTCAGGTGATCAAGGAGCATCTTAGGCGGGACGAAGATCTGCAAGCTGCGGGTGAATTACTGCGTAAGATACAGCGGAGGTATGTCTATATAGATAACCTCGCGCGACATCCACGAAGACTGCGAGATGATAGCGCCCTGGGGGTTAAGAGCAAACGAGGGGGCCATGTTGTTGGCCATTAAAAATGGCACCCTGTTCTGCACTGCGTGCACGCGTGCTAGCTGAAGAGTTTTAAAGTGCAGCATGCGAGAACCATGGAACCAGAATTGATTGGCTAAGTTAATCAAAACGTCCGGCTGATGGTCGCTGGATAGCTTGCGGTAAAGGCGCGGCGACAGGATATCAGAACACAACAAACCACCAATCGTAATACCGCGAAACCTCACGCTAGCTACGTTTTGACCAGGAGGGGGAAGCTGAAGTACGTCATCTAGGTACATCTGAAGTTCAGGATCATCAATCAACGAAAAAAAACTCTTTGTAAAAGCTGGTGCATACTCACCCAGTGGCATTAAGAGTAACTTAACGTAGCGCCCAAGTTCGCCTGAGTTTGTGCTTTCGTATACCAGCTTCTTTGGGTCAATGCCTGAATTCGTATCCTCTGCTGGAAAGACCTCGTTGCGAGAGTGTACAATCAGAACATTTCGCGTTCCAAAAAGCTGCGAGGTAAATTCCTTTGCCTCTTCCTTGCTCCAGAAGATTGAAGTGAGGCTAAACTCTTCAGGCAAGAGGACTACATCAACAGGTGGTTGCGCCTGGGCTGCCTGCAAAAGCAGCTCTTTTACAATTTCATGCGAGTCTGGATCTCTCACTGCAGCGATATTCTCTGAGATCACAGCAAATCGCAGCGTAGGCGCTTTGGTTGTCGATGATGCTGTCTCTCGTAGCAGGGGAGATGTTGCTAGCAGGATAGTCAAAAGAGCTTGTGAAATGGTAATTACTTTAACGCGAGCGCTCTTGAGGCTAGAGGGGGCAATAGCAAGTTGCCCCGCCACAAATGCTGTAAAAAAATTGAGCGCGTCTATGCCCAACGGGTGTGCAAGCTGCAGGAGAGTTTTGTTTTCAGTTAGTGGATAGCCGATAGAAGCCACTGAGAAGTGAGCACCAAGCAGGGATGAGGGCGCCCATGTCGTCAGCGCAAAAGACCACATGCGACCGTTCTCGGCGATGCTCCAGATAATTGCAGCTACAATTGGAAATAGGCCCAGGTGTTTACAGGACCTCAGGGCGACAGCTGCAAGAGAGATCGGAGCACCAAGGCTCAAGCCAACATAAAGCCACGTCATACCGACAGCGGCTACTTGTACTGTCCTGTTTTGTATACCTAGGAAGTCCAGTGGCAGGGTGTCTAAAAACCACGCAGTTCCAGCACATCCAGTTATGGTTCAAAAAATCAATCCGATACATCCTGCCCGTGGGCTGCTTAGTATGCAGCTATGCAGGGTATGATAGAACAGAGCAAGACCCGGAAATACCAGCAGCCAAAGCTGCGGATACATAATGCCGGCCGAGCAAATAGCAGCAGATAAGATGGTTTTAACGATCGCCACAGGTGGGTGTGATCTTTAAGCCTTTAATCTGCACTAAAACTCTTCGGTCGTTTCAGCAATGATGATTTCATCGTTGGATGCAGAAACCGTAATTCGAATTGTCCGTTTTGTCCCAGTATTGAAAGTTTTCTCATTAGTTAGGGAAGCATTTAATGCATCAGATGCAACGACGGTGAATAGTCCGCGTCGCACTGAGAATTGTTTCACTTCTTCTCGAGGTAGTGCTTTTGCTGGAGCCGAGCCGTTCTTAATCGTAACCTCGAAATTTCCCGATAGTGCCGGCTCACCATCCTGCGTCGCCAATCGTGCCAAGCGGAATCCAATCTTGTTAGACCGATCAGTGGATAGAGCAGTCGATCTTGGCGAAGCGTTGTTGTTTAATCCTCCGGTGTTCCAAGCGCCGCCACGGGTAATAAATGAAGTCCCGTGCTCAGTTTCCATTGTAGAGCTGGTCCACTCGTCTACGTTGCCTCCTTGATCGAAGGTGCCGTAAGCGCTGGGCGAATTAACGAAGTCACCTACCGGTGTTAGATAGTTCTCAACAGCAGACAACGAGGCGCTTTGGGTCACCGCGTATTTTTCAAGCCTCAAAAAATTTGCATTGTTTGTTGCCGCGCTGGAGGAGTTGTTTGGAAG
>JBIKWG010000077.1:0-11609 GCA_044356425.1 Bdellovibrionota bacterium
CGGCTACGCAGATATATTCCTGCGAAACACGCTCCTTTCAGGGGTAGTTCCGCAAATCTCGCTCATCATGGGGCCATGCGCAGGCGGAGCAGTGTACTCCCCCGCAATCACCGACTTCATCCTGATGGTGAAAGAGCGCAGCCACATGTTTATTACCGGTCCTGACGTAATTAAAACGGTAACAAAAGAGGAAGTAACCAAAGAAACGCTTGGAGGTGCAGATACCCACACTAGCATCAGTGGCGTCGCGCATTTTGAAGCGGATGACGAAGCAAGCTGCCTTGAAATGTGTCGAACTCTGCTCACATTTCTGCCACAGAACAACCTAGAGCGTGCACCGCGCTGCATGTATGGCGATCTTGCAGATCGCGAAGACAGCGCGCTGGACACCTTGATTCCAAAGCAGCCGAACATCCCCTACGACATCAAACGCATCATCACCTCTGTAGCAGATGTACATGCTTTTTTTGAGGTTCAGCCAAACTATGCGATGAATATCGTAACGGGATTCATCCGGCTAAACGGGCACGCAGTAGGGGTTGTTGCCAACCAACCGATGGCCTTGGCTGGCTGTCTTGACCTGCATGCCAGCGTAAAAGCAGCTCGTTTTGTTCGGTTCTGTGATGCCTTTAACATCCCCTTACTGACCCTTGTAGATGTCCCTGGCTTTCTGCCTGGCGTTCAACAGGAGCACGGAGGCATCATTCGCCACGGAGCGAAGCTATTGTATGCATTCGCAGAAGCCACAGTTCCAAAAGTTACCGTAATCACGCGCAAAGCCTACGGCGGCGCCTACGACGTAATGAGCTCTAAACATCTGCGAGCAGATATGAATTTTGCATATCCAAGCGCCGAGATAGCGGTAATGGGCTCAGAGGGCGCGGTCAACATCATCTTTAGACGTGAGTTAGATGAGGCTGCGAAGCAAGGAGAGCTTGAAGCGCGCAGGCAGCAGCTTGTGGCTGACTATAGAGAGAAATTCGCAAATCCGTGGGAGGCGGCTGAGCTCGGCTTCGTTGACCGAGTTATCTATCCGCGAGAGACGCGCGCGCACATCATTCGCGCTTTTGAGCTGTGCTCAACTAAGCGTCAAAGCAACCCTAAGAAAAAGCACGGAAACATCCCGCTCTAGTACAGTCGCACGCCAACCAGAATTCCAGAGAGAGAGAGAGAGAGAGAGAGAGAGAGAGAGAGAGTAAAACAGAGAAGACACCAAAACACAGATGACCACAGAAGCCCTCTCATTAAAACCACCACTATCCCCACCAGCTTCTCATGAAGAGATCCCTTTCATTATTGGAACACCGTCAGAAAAGCTGTTACCTGAAACTGTTGTCGCTATAGGCTTTGCGCTCAATGCGCTTCTTCCTGCGGGCGATCTATGCGTCTCTCCGACTGGGGAGATCTTAATTCAAGAGGCCGCGGCACCAACTTGGCAGACTGTGGCTCGACTAGAAGGCATATCACGGAGCCGGCTATGAGCAGCTATCAGATTACGGTAAACGGGGTCGTATATTCAGTTATTCTTCGTGAGAGACGCGGAACTTCTCTGCGCTTCGTAATTGACGGAGTTGAACATTCGGTCTCAGTCAACATGACTCCGCAGCTTTCAACGGCACGCTCATCAAGCGCTGTAACAGCTCAACCTGTGGCCAGCACAGCGCCGCAGGTGGCGGCTAGCGCAAGCTCCCCTGACCTATGCGCTCCCATTCCAGGAATCGTATCAGAGCTAAAGGTTTGCGAGGGGCAAGCTATTCAGGCAGGCGAAGTCGCTGTAATCCTTGAAGCGATGAAGATGGAGAACCCAATCAAAGCCCATCGCTCGGGCACGGTATCGAAAATTCATGTTGTTCGAGGGCAAGACGTTGCCCACGGAACCCCTTTGATAACTATTAGTGTTGGCTCATAAGAAGTAAGGTGCTCTCTATGTCAGGCTCTGTTGCTCTTGAATATTCATCTGATGGCAAAGTGGCAACTCTTTCACTGGGGGCACCAGAGGAGAGGGCTATTACACTTACGCCTTCACGCCTACAGTCATTTGTGGCTGCTCTGCAAGAAGTAAAAGCTCGGGGCGTAACTGGATTGGTGCTGCGCTCTCCCAACCTCGAATCGTTCTGCGTAGGTGCAGATATATCGCTGATACAAAGTGTAACGGAAACATCGCACGGGGCGGCTCTGGCACATGAAGGCCAAGCAGCTTATGACCTACTTGAAGACCTCCCATGCATAACAGTCGCCGCTATTGGCGGGCCGTGCGTAGGCGGGGGATGCGAGATGGTGCTAGCCTGCGACTACCGCATAATGTCTGACAGCAAGACAAGCTCCATTGGCCTACCGGAAACAAAGCTCGGCATCCTGCCAGGGTTTGGTGGAACCTACCGATTGCCGCGCGTTGTTGGGCTTCCGAAAGCTCTCGATATCATCCTCGCTGGAAAGACTCTGCGACCTACCCAGGCACTGAAAGCAGGCCTGGTTGATCAGCTATCAACCCCGGAGGCCCTCATAGCAACAGCTGAGCAGGTGGCTCGCAAAGAGCGCACTCCACAACGAAAGAAGCTAGCTCTTGTTGATCGAGTGCTCTCGGCTACTTCGCTTACGCGTTTATTTGTTGCACGTAAGGCACGCTCTGCCCTTCTTAAGCAAACCAAGGGATTCTACCCTGCTCCCCCAAAGGCACTCGACATAACGGTGCAAGGGATGGGGCTGGGGCGCAAGGCGGCTCTTACGCGTGAAGCTGTAGCTCTCGGAGATCTCATCACAAGCAAAGAGAGTAAGGCGCTCGTTCATCTCTTCTTCCTGACTGAATCCTCAAAGAGCTTAGGAAAGGCAGCTCGAAAGAGTATTGAAGGAATACAGGCTCTGCTCGTCGGCGCTGGAACCATGGGCGCTGGTATCGCCGGAACGATGGCTAAGAACAATCACCCTGTAATCGTAAAAGACACCTCTCAAGCAGCCCTGCAACGGGGCCAAGACCACGTCAAAAAAGAGCTCTCGAAACAGCGACATCTCTCCTCTTTTGAACGTGCTGCAATCGCGACTAAGATCGATTGGCTACAGTTTGCCAGTCCAACGATGGCTCGCACTGGCATCGTCATCGAAGCAGTCTTTGAGAACATGGATCTGAAAAAGAAGATTTTTAGCGACCTTGCGCAACGTGTTGGCTCCGAGTGCATTCTGGCGACCAATACATCGTCACTCTCGGTCACTGAAATGGCAACTGCAGTACCGGATCGACACCGTTTCATCGGCATGCACTTTTTTAACCCGGTTGAGAAGATGCCGCTTGTTGAGATCATTCGCGGACGAGAGAGCAGCGATGAAGTAATTGCAAAAGTTGCAGCTCTCTCGACAGAGATGGGCAAATATCCGATCGTTGTCGAGGATGTGCCTGGTTTCCTTATTAACCGGATCCTGATTCCGTACCTCAATGAAGCAGTATTCCTACTGCAAGAGGGCCATTCGGTTGAAGCAATTGATACTGCTGCGCTAGCCTTCGGCATGCCGATGGGTCCGATTCGTCTACTTGATGAAGTTGGACTTGATGTTGCCGCACACGTTTCTAAAGTAATGGTGGCGGGATATGGCGAGCGCATGGCAGTGCCAGATTTTGCAGAGAAGTTGCAGGCGTTAGGACGGAAGGGACGCAAGAACGCCGCCGGATTCTATGACTACAAAGGTAAAGAGAGCGCCCCCTGGAGCGGACTGCATGAAGCGCTGAAGCTGCCTCAAGCGCCGGCAGCCACGTTGACCCAAGACCAGTTAACAGATCGTCTCATCTGCCACCTCGTCAACGAGGCGATGAAATGTCTCACCGAGGGCGTTGCGGGAACTGATCGAGAACTGGCCAAGAAGCAGATCGACCTCGGCACCGTCATGGGCATCGGGTTTCCACCGTTTAAGGGCGGTGTGTTGTACTATGCAGAGCTGTTGGGACTCGAGAAGATTCACGCCACGATATCAGCGCTCTACGCGACGTACGGCATCCGCTACGCCCCGTTTGATCTAGCATCGTGAAAAAACGTAAACGTAGTTGATAAAGAGATATCTCATGTGCCCAGACGTCTTAGGATAGCTGAGCATCGAGTCGAGCAGAGGCGCCGCTACGCCGCCTCGCGCACCCCTAGCTGCCAGCGCTTATAAAAGCTTTCCAGTGCTCCAGGGTAAACCTGCTCAACTCTATCAATTACAAGCCCGAGGACGCACTGCTGCTCTTCAAGAAGCCCGCCCGGATTTGGAAGCTGCGCGATAATTGCAAAAGATATCTCTTTTTCGTGGACTAGAAAGCGCGCTGCCTTCGAAAACTGAGTAGCTATCTCATTTATATCGAACACAACGTTGTGTTCAATCGCCGCCTGAAAACCGGCCCCTAGCTCTCGAACAATACGATGGACAATCTGAGGAGATATCTCGCCTGGATAGTTCGTTATCCCGAAGCACCAGCCCTCAATTTCTATCTTAAAAACTTCATCGTATCTATTTTTTACCGGAAACATATCACCACCTTCTCTTCTTTACGTTGCTGCTACATCCATTGGATCGTAAATAATCGCCGGAATATCTCGATATCTATTCGAAACGGACCGCGGTATCTCTAGATCTTGCCTCTGACTTTCGTCTTCTTTTCTCTCGCTCTCCTCTTTATCTTTCACGGTCTTTGCAAGCAGTTCATTCATCATGTATGCCAACGCCATAACGCGAATATCATCAATTACCTTCTCTGGCGCCGATGGACTTAACGATGCAGGCAACCGGGTGAGGAGCTTTAACTTCTCAAAATCCCCGGCCAACATCCTGATCAGACTTACTCGAATATCATCAAGCTCTGAGGGCTCAAAACCCAACCGTTTTAAGTTTGCTCCTAGGGCCTGTGACGCAATCCACACCCATGACGGGGCCGGCACAGATGGGGCGCGCAGCACCTCCTGATTCTGATCCACCACCTGTGGTACGTCGGCCGGAGCAATAAACCGCGGAGCTTCATCACTAACTACAAATTGAGGCGTATCGTACGCACCCGCTATCGGCGCTGGTCCTGCGGCTGAAGCCAGCAGCCCTGGTGGCTGATCAAAGCCTTGGTATTGCAAGGCTACTCCACTTCCACCGATATCAACTTGCGCGGCACCCCTCTCTTGCCCCTCAGCACCCTGCCCTGCTTGCTGCGCACCCGGCTGCGACTTTGCACCGCTGCGTCGTTCACGCAATGAATCGAACAGCGAAGCAAAGCGCTTATCAAGTATCGTACCGATAGCAGATTTAGGAGCAGGCATGGGTTGCTGCTGCAACGCTTGACGCGTCGTCCAGAGCAGATCATCTTGCTTGGCACTGCTGCTTGGCTGGTGCCCGTGATCGTGGTGATGATTCTCTTTGGTGGTGGCTACCATACATCAACCCGCTTCAAGGGTGTTACGGCAGGACAAGCGCCCTACAAACACACACACCCTTCCACTACGAGCTACTAAAAAGTTATCCATTAGATTCTTCCGTCGAGATATTAGGAACCTTTAGAAGACGCCCTCGCCTCTTGCTGCCCTAACGAATCACGGCAAAACTTATCGCTACCCAACAGATCCGCACCACACCGGCAAGTGCTTCAGCCTAAAAACAAAATAGGAAACTACGACAAAATGTGTGACGAGCTTGCCATCTGAGCCCTCTGGTCTCTTGGTTTGCGCCCCCTAACCCAACCTCCATACTAACTAAATTATCCAATTATTTTAGTGCCATAGCTATAAGCTGCGCACTTATGCCCCGTAAGCTCGCCAGCGCCTTAGGTCTCGCCATGACCCCAGAGTCAGGACCAATGCGTAGCGCATCAATGGCACTTTGATTTCGCTGCGGCAGTTTGTAATTTACTGCTGTCCTGGCGAATTCGGGGTGTAGCTCAGCCCGGCTAGGGCGCACAATTCGGTAGCGTGAGGTCGAGGGCTCACATCCTTTCATCCCAATACTTACTCGGCGAGCCCTATGGTCAGTTGGTGACATAATTAATATTCCTGTTTTTGCTGCCCCCTGCTACGTGGTACGTTGCTTACTCAATCAGTTATGAACTTAGACATGCTCAGGTAGATAGGTAGTCCCCCTGTGAAAGTTTTAAAATTCGGCGGCTCGTCCGTTGGCACACCAGAGCGAATATCTGGAATTATCTCTCTTGTTACCGACACCAATCTGTATCCTGCCGGCTCGGTTAAAGCTGTGGTGGTTTCTGCATTTCAAGGGGTAACTGACACGCTTATCAACGCGGCTCAACTCGCGGCAGCTCGCAACAACGAGTACAACACACTGATCCGCTCTCTTGAGAAACGCCACCTCGATGCGGTGCACCTCCTTATGCCGCCGGCCGAGCGAGCACGCACTCTAGCAGCGGTAAAGACCCTCGTAAACGAGTTGTTGGATCTGCTCCAGGGAGTAGCACTGCTTGCAGAGTGCAGCCAGAGAACTAAAGATTCAATCATGAGCTTCGGAGAGCGCCTCTCAGCGCTGATTGTTACTGAAGCATTTATCGCCTGTGGTCACGATGTAGAATATCTTGATACGCGTGCGGTGATACTCACCGATGAAAAGTTTAACAATGCGCGCCCATGCAAAGAGCCTACAAATGCTCTCATTCAAAAACATTTTGAATCTCACCCGAAGCTGCAGATTGCAACGGGCTTTATTGCCGCATCCCAGTCAGGGGCAACCACCACTCTTGGTCGCGGAGGCTCTGATTATTCAGCAGCAATCATCGGAGCAGCTCTGAAAGTTACCGAGATTGAAATATGGACTGATGTTGACGGAATGCTTACTGCAGACCCGCGAAAAGTCCCCAAAGCTTTTCCAATACCCGAAGTGAGCTACGAAGAAGCCCTAGAACTGTGCCACTTCGGAGCGAAAGTCATCTATCCTCCTACCATTCAGCCGGCGATTGAGGCGCACATTCCCCTGGTCGTTAAGAATACGTTTAATCCACTTTCGATAGGAACTCGAATTTGCAGTCAGGCTACACGACATCCCTATTCGATTACGGGCATCTCGTCAGTTCCGCAGCTTGCGCTAGTCCGGCTTGAAGGAAGCGGCATGGTTGGCGTTATGGGCACAGCGATGCGTTTTTTTCGGGCGCTAGCCAGCCGAGCTATCAACGTGATCCTGATTACGCAAGCATCATCGGAACACACTATCTGCTGCGCAATCGATGCCGACCTCGCCGCGGCCGCTGAGAAAGCAACGGCAGATGAATTCAGACAAGAGATCCTCTCTGGCCAGATTCGTCCGCTTGTTGTTGAGCCAAACCAAGCGATCGTATCGGTTGTTGGTGAAGGCATGCGCAACACGCCCGGCATGGCCGGTCGCATATTTCGAGCGCTCGGATCAAACGGCATCAGCATCGCTGCAATTGCACAGGGCTCCTCTGAATTAAACATCTCGGTAGTTATCAAAGAGCACGACGTAAGCAAGGCTCTCAACGCGCTACATGACGAGTTTTTCTTCACAAGCTCAAAAACCATCAACATGTGGATCATTGGAACTGGCCTCATCGGCTCAACGCTCATGCAGCAGCTGACGGCGCAGCGTGATACGCTGCGCGACAAAATGGGGATAGCTTTTACGCTTCGCGCGGTCGCCAACAGCCGCGGCATGCGCTTAAGCCAAAGCCCTTCAGAGGCGCTCTCATTCGATGCTACCGGCGAGGATCTCACGACCCCGCTCTGTCTCGATCATTTCATCGATCACGCAATCTCTGCCAACCTTCCGCATTCTATCTTTGTTGACTGCACGGCCTCTGATTCGATTCCACCTCACTATCCAAAACTCTTCCAACGCAGTATCGCAGTTGTAACCCCCAACAAACGCGGTCCGGCAAGTGAACTCTCTTCATATCGTCAGCTGATAGAGCTGTCGCGCACACGCGGCACTCCATTTTTGTACGAGACGTGCGTTGGAGCAGCTCTGCCTGTAATCAGCACTCTACGCGACCTTATTACCAGCGGGGATACCGTGCACCGCATTGAGGCGGTGCTTTCGGGAACCTTAAGCTTCATCTTTAATTCCGTAGCGCATGGCAGCTCTGTCAGTGAGGCTGTACGCGAAGCAAAGGATCGCGGCTATACCGAACCCGATCCGCGCGACGATCTCTCAGGAGCAGATGTTGCTCGCAAGGTTTTAATCTTAGCGCGCGAAGCTGGCCTACCCTTTGACCTCCACAATCTTGTAGTAGAACCGATACTGCCTGAGCAGTGCATAGGATACTCTCGCGAAGAGTTTATGGCGCGATTATCCGAACTTGATTCGCACCTCAGTCCCATGATTACAAGGGCTCGAGAAGAGCATAAAAGGCTTTTCTTTGCTGCTTCAATCGATTGTATCGAACAGACTGCTCGCATTGGACTGACAGCTGTGGATTTTAAACACCCCTTCTGCTCTCTTGCAGGCAGCGATAACATCGTAGCCTTTACTACTCGGCGCTACTCGCCACAGCCACTGGTAGTTAAGGGCCCAGGTGCAGGTGCCGAGGTAACAGCAGCCGGAGTCTTTGCCGATATTGTGCGAGCTTCGCGATAGCAACGCCAGGCAGACCTTCACAGCTCTGATGGAGGCCTCACGCAGGCACACCTGGCCTCCATCACCACTCGGCACGATCCGTTGCGCTTCCCGCACAAATCGGTATTCTAAAGATGTGTTTGGTACCTATTCATATTGACGGGCACCATCTTAGGGCGGCGCTGTGCAACGCACCACGCGATGCGGAAAAGACCCGCTGTAGGGTGCTCTGCAACGTAGCGCGTTTGTGCCGAGCGGCAGCCACGTACCGGCAGAATATGTAAAGCTGCTGCCCCACCACCGCAGAGCCATAGAGAGAACTTTTTGTGCGGGGCAACACCTAACCTATGAAATATCTCGTTTTTAGCCGACCTCTATCGCTAGTGCAGCTGACGCGCTGGTTGTTCACGCCTCTATGCGTCTTATGGATCCTGATTGCTACTACACCTGTAAACAGCGTCTTTGCGCAAGATACCATGCCGCCTGCCGCTGTACCGACCCCAAACTATGCGCTACCGGATAACGAACTGCGCTCGCCGCGAGCCACCGTTGCAACTTTTCTCTCGTCAATGGGACGCGATGGAGGGGAAGACAATAAAGCACTTGAGCGAGCCATTAAGACCCTTGATGCATCTGACATCCCAGACCTCGTGCGAGATGCGCGGGCTAGGGAGATCGCTATTAAACTTTTTACCATCCTGACCTACGTGGACCTTACAGCCGCTCGCGTTCCAAGCGCGTCATCCGTGGATGCGATTCAAATAGCCACTGTCGGTGATTTTGGATTGTACCTCGAAAAAGTTGGCCCCAATTGGTATTTTAGTCGCGTTACCGTTGGCGATGTCGCGGCCATTTTTCGCGAGATTGAGCCGAAGCTGTCCAAACGCGAACTGCGTGAACTCGGCGACACCTGGGGACTGTGGCTCACAATACGGTCATATGTCCCCGAGCGACTAAAACACACCACCCTATTTATTGAAGATTGGCACTGGCTTGTAGCGGCCGTCGCCTTGACTGCGATTGCAGCTCTTCAGCTTGTTGTTATGTCGTCTCTACGGTGGCTTATTAACCGACTGGTGCCAGTTCGCGTCTCTACGTACCCACCAAAAAGTATAAAGACTCCGAGCCGAGCCCTGTTTGTGGTGCTGTTTACAACAGCCGTACAGCTCTTCTTAAGTACGCTCGACTTCAGCATGGATTTCTACGTCAGTGCAGTGCAGTGGCTCTCGACTATTCGCATTATGGCTTTTGCGGCGCTGGCTTTTTCAATGATATATCTATTTAGCGATCGGCTTGCTCGCGTAGCAAAGGGGACGTCATCCATGATTGACGACGTCTTGTATCCACTTGTCCAAAAAGCACTCTGGATCGTTGTTGTGCTGGTCGCGGCAGTTCGAATTCTATCGGTGCACGGGGTTAACGTGGCAGGCCTGATCGCAGGACTTGGCTTGGGAGGTCTGGCCTTTGCTCTTGCTGCCAAAGATACGATTGAAAACATCTTTGGAGCAGTTGCAATCCTCATCGACCAACCGTTTCGAGTAGGAGACAATATAAACGTAGGTGGCGTTGCTGGGGTTGTTGAGCATATTGGCCTACGTTCAACACGGTTACGAACAGCCGAGAACTCCCTTGTTTCAATGCCAAACTCAAAAGTGATCTCCTCACACGTTGATAACTTGGGGCTGCGTCCAGCATGGCGATCACGCTTCATCTTCACGGCCAGCCTCTCTACCCCACCTGCGCTAGCACAAGCTGTGTGCGAACAGATGAGGGCTACACTATCTCAGTTTCCAGCGACGAAAACCGAATCGAATGCAGTCTACTTAACTGACATATCGCCACAGGGGCTCTCTATTCTCGTTCAGTTTCATCTTTTCGTTACTGATTGGGCGGACGAGCAGAGAACAAAGGAAGCTATTCTACTTGCATTACTAAGGGTCTGCGATGAAGTTGGTGTGCAACTTGTGTCTACGCTAGAGCCCCGAGGCATATCGAGCTCAGGTATGCAGATCGGAAGGTCGTCCAGCTAGCGACGCATCATAAACGTAGCAACACTCGTGGGCAGCTCAATTTTACCGGCGCTGGCACATCTGCCTGTTTCGAGCAGTCTGCAGAAAGCTCAATCTGTTTGTTTCAGCACACCGGCACGAAAGCTACGCAACCTAAATCGGTAAAACCACCATAAACTCTACGAACTTTGCTGAGGTTTGCTCATACCAGGTCCGGCAAAGACGTAGTACGGTGCTCAAGTTATGAAAACAGTTACCGCATCAATTCTTATTGCTGCCATCGCGTCGCTCACATGCGCCGTTCCTACTGCGCGAGCAAAAGACGGCGAAACCGGCACTGCCTCAGTCGGGGTCAGCACAATAACTTTTGTGTTACATCCACGGATCTCTATCAACGCAGCTACCAATTCCAACGCACTCGCTCGCAGGTCTCCGTTTTCTGTGACTTCGAATCTCGACGGTGGATTCTCTGTTGAACGGCTAGCCGTAACATCGCCTACGCACAGTAATCACCAACCATCAAAACAGAGCGCTCGAAAGACTAAACAGATTGCCTACGTAGTCGTCCCAAAAGTCGACTAGACAACCCCTAGTAGCCCTCTTTCCGGACGTCGTGCGGGTTGGCACGAGTCCCGCCCCTGACTAACTCATACCAACAAAAGCTCTCAGCATAAGACTCACCTTGAGAACCGCATCATGTCTCTACGGTGGCAGGCTGCTCTCGTAGAGTGCGTTTGCGAGAAGTATATATTTTAGGGGTGTTAATGTGCTCGCGGTCAGCTTGATATCGCCACTCGGTCAGTCAACAAAGCCAACGCATCGCTGTCACCTAGGTAGTGGCGCCACGCTGGGTGGTGCTAGTGCATCTTATCGCGCAGAATATCAAGAGCTTGCTGCGGAAGTATAGACGTCACCACATCAAGTAGCTCTCCGTATGCCAATCGAAGCTCATAGAGTTGAGCGTCAGAATCTTTTCTCCACGCATCCGGTAACTGTGCTCGGTGCTGCTCGCTCGTGAGGTATTCAACAAGCGTCTCAATTTGATCAAGAACCGCGATTATATCCTCTGACTCCCGGGCGATT
>JBIKWG010000078.1:0-11577 GCA_044356425.1 Bdellovibrionota bacterium
TCCTTATCTTCGGCAGCAGAATCTCTTCATCGAGCGGCTTCTCGATAAAATCAGCTGCCCCCATCTGCACTGCCTGCACCGCTAGAGGAATACTTGCAAATCCTGTAACAACAACCACCGGCACGAGAGGTGCAATGCTGCGCACCTTTTCCAAAAGCTCAATCCCGCTCAGTTCCGGCATATTTACGTCTGTAATAACGAGGTCGCAGCGCTCGTCTCTAAGAGCCTCTAAACAGAGCTGCGGCGTCGGAAAGCAAACCACGTAGGCATTCAAAGACTCCAACGACTGCTTTAGCGCTTTGCGTACCAGTGGCTCGTCATCAACAATAAAAACGCTCGGTGTTACGGTCATATACCTGCTGCTCCTCTGCCAACGGCAAAGCTATTGAAAATCGTGAGCCGACACTCTGCTCGCTCACCACACTGATCTGACCGCCGTGAAGCTCTACAATCGAGCGAACGATTGCCAATCCTAGTCCAGTACCCTGCCCTTCGGCTTTTGTCGTGAAACACCAGTCAAAGATCCTATCAAGATGCTCTGGCGAAATACCTCTGCCGGTATCACACACCACGAGCTTTACAAAGCTGCCCTCCTGCACCGCCGTGATAGTTACCTGCGTCGGGCGATCATCAGGCGCTGCCTGGATGCTGTTGTTAATCAGACAGTAGAGCATCTCTTCAAGCTCAAAATCAGCACAAGCCGCTCTAATTCTATGATCAGAACAGAGAATGTGAAGCGTTACATCTCTGTGCGCCGCGCTATGCTGTAAAGATTCAACGACACGCTCAACGGCACTCGTTACCTGGGCACTTGATTGCGATGACTCAGAGCGAGCTCGCTGCCGACCACCCGCAAGCATCTGCTTGGTAAGCTCTGCTATGCGACCCAGCTCCGATAAGCTTTCACCCAGATTACCGTGAACTAACGCTGACACC
This sequence comes from Bdellovibrionota bacterium, assembly GCA_044356425.1. Taxonomy (GTDB): domain Bacteria; phylum Bdellovibrionota_C; class UBA2361; order UBA2361; family OMII01; genus OMII01. The sequence continues at coordinate 937 of JBIKWG010000078.1, forward strand.
TCCTTGTCTTTTAACTCTCGCTGAATCTGCTGAAGAAACAACCTGACAGCACTTAGCGGCTGATTAAATTTGTGGGCAACGATAGCTCCTAGAGTTCCAAAAGAAGCCAGCTGCTCACTGCGCGCCAACTGATCCCTGTAATTTAAATTAGCGCGCATAAGCTCTTTGCTCTGCGTTACATCTTGGACAACATACACAGTACCCTCCAGTCCGCCTGAGGGATTTGAGATGTGTGTTCGCCTACCAAAAACCTGTGCCGACTGTTCATCAAACTGATGGAGTGGCCCATCAAACCAGGCGCCCCCATCGAGATCGGCAGGAATCCATTGAAATGGCATCAGATCGGCAGCATATCTGCCTAAGAGTCCTCGATGATCTGCATCCCAAAGCTTCTGAGCAGCGGCATTCGCATATGCCACGCGACCTGTTAGGTCGCTAACAACGACGCTTTCGCTCATTGAGTCTAACAAGCTCTCAAAGTATTCACGATGGACCATCGAATGTTCAATTTTTTTCTGCAGAACATTAAATGCTCGTGTAACACCGGCAACCTCTTCATCGCCTCCAAGCAGGCTACGTGAACTAACAGCTTCCCCCTCGGCAAATGCATTCACTTTTCGGCGAAGAGCAACAAGCTGTGCAGAGTGACGTCCAACTAACAACCATGCAAGGATTCCACCTAACCCCAAAACGAGCACAAGGCTCCAGCCAGTGACTCGTTTTGTTCGTGCTAATTCATGGGCAATCGGAGTCAGCTGAAGGGTCTCTTTCTGCAACAGGCTATCTGTAAGGCTGTCGATTTCAGAGATCACAATGTGCCGCTGCTCAGAGAACAAATTAAGATCGCCAGATTTATGCGACCTTTGCAACGCACTCCACTCTAGGCTCAGTGGCATCCACAGCGGGTCGCGTTGTGCGCATTCCATCAGCAGGGCCTGGGTCGCATGTAGCTCTTGCTGCACGACATTCCCTGAACCTCGCGGCTCTAGACTGAGCGCCAAGGCGGGCACCTTACGAGCTATCTGCTGGATAGTTACGAGGTCACGCCTTATCTGTAAATCATCGTGTTTGTGCTGCTGAAGTGTGATGAGGGCAGACGTCATCACCTGTTGCTGATAGACGACTATCAGCACTACCGGCACCGTAACCAATAGGAACAACAGGACTATCTTAAGTCGTATAGAGAACATCCTACACCATCCACCTTGGGGAGGTCGGAACAATCGGTAAAGATGTTGAGTACTTTCCGCAGAGTACTCTGCCAATGCTTCGCACCCATCGCTAGCACGCCGACTGACTTAGCTGTATGTTGAGAGCACAGTCCGGTTCTACAATCTTTGAACTTATTATTACGCTCGCGGTATCGAGCATCTTAGCCTCTGTAGCCTTGCTTGGGTTTAGTGCTGTTCGAAGCTCTTTTGAAAAGAGCGAATCAAGGTCGCAGCTTCAGGCCGACCTTAAAGTGCTGCGCAACTCAGCAATCGAACACGGAGCACGGGCATTTCTGATCGTCAATCAAACGGGCACCTCATACTCCGCGGCGCTAGACTATGCACCCTACTCAGCAAGCCCGGTTGCTGAGCGAATCCTGTTTTCCCGACCATTACCATCAGGAATAACCCTTTCAGTGCCCTCGGGTATTCTTGTTAACTCAAAGGGATTTACCATCAGCAATGACGGAAGCATTACAACGAGCACGATTACTCTATCACTTCATTCGCAGCTCTTTGTATCGGCCACTCTGTATCCTACTGGGGTGCTCGCATGAAAAGGCCAGGTCAACATCCTGAGGGCGGACTATCGGTAGTGGAGGTACTCGTTGCCATCGCCCTGCTTGCAATATCGGGATTGGCAGTAGCCCAAAGCACAATTCGATCGTTTTCGTACCTCAACCAAAGCTATCGAACCTCGCTTGCAAGCCAAATTGCTCTCGAACGGCTAGAGCTTTTAGCGCAACGCGATCCTTCAACATTAGTCGAGAGTGAAAGCGAGTCAGCAACCCAGGTGGTTCATTCGGGGTTAACATTCTACCGATCAACTTTGATCTCAATAAATACAGATGGGTCGCGCACAGTATCGGTCACAGTTAACTCTCCAAGCGGAACGCAGGGAAAGGCGGCGTTAAGCACGACGTTTGCTTTGTGGGGGGATGTATGAAGCCAGCCCACTCTGAATCCGGGTCTATTCTGCTTGATGCCTTTATGAGCCTATTTCTCGGTTCAATTGTCTTAGGTACCGCCTTAGTGAGTTTTACAAGCATCTGGAGCCGCAGCAATGAACTTCGCCTTAAAGCTGAGCTCTACAGTGAGGCGCGGCTTATTCTTGACATGTTGGCGTTCGATATCCGCATGAGTGGCTCAGGGATGCCACTGGGACAATCTGATTTTGACTCAAGCAGCGCTGAGATCGGCGAAGCTGCATTACCGGTCCTGCCTGCTTCACACTCTGGGATGGTCTCGTTCCGCATAAATGAATTTGGAGCGAGCACGACATTGACAGCCCCCTTCTCGGCCGCCCAGGGCAGTCGCACACTCTCAGTCGCCTCGACCGCTGGATTCTCGCCTGGCGACACTCTCTATTTATCAAACATGCCCGTGGGGGGCACAGCCGGCCTGCGTGGCTCGATCGCAAGCGTAGGCTCCACCACTATTACCCTAGATGAAAACTTTATCGCCTCACCGTCTGCGCTCTTTGCAGCAGGCAGCACCGTAGAACCGGTAAAGCAGCTAGTGTACGAGCAGTCACAAAACAGAATTACCCGAGATGATGGCGACGGGCCAATAGTGCTAGCGCCGCAGAGCTCGGTTCATTTCACATTCCTTGATCTACAGGGCAACGCGCTAACCGTGCCACTAACAGCCGAAGTGATAAAGAGCTCTCTTGCCGCGGTGCGCATTCAGATCGAGTTACAAACCGCTGCCGCAGCTAGTTCAAACAACACCCCCTACTCAACAGTAACTTCTCAAACAGTTGCACTGCGAAATATCAATTTAAACAGGTGAGCATTATGAACCAGAGCAGAACGATACAGCACAGCAGGCCCCCAAGAAACATGGTGCAGAGTGGCCATATACTAGCAGGAACAACGGTACTACTCGCTGTTGCGGGTATCGTGGTTGTTAGCACCCTAGACCTGGTTCAATCCTCACAACGAACGATAGGAGCAAGCTCCAACCGCTCAACAGAATACTTTTTGAACGAGAAGTCGCTCGGCTTGGGGGTTGGGTTCCTACGCAGCAATTCAACGAGCCTTGTGCAGCCCTTTAGCCGCTCCAGCTTCTATACTCTCTTTGATCGCACCGAACCGTCCATCGGATCTAATGATACGTCATCCTCCTCTGTGCCAACAAAGATTAAACTTCGCGGAACGCAAAAATCCGCCCTTTTTGCCAGCTCTGCGACACTTGGAGATTCGGAGTTTCCGGCAACACTAGATGCTGCAAGCGGAGCTAACGTCGCACCAGTACAGCTCTTTAATGCTGCATCTCTAGGGCAAAAAAAGGTGCGGATCACCCTTATAGACGCCGTTCCCGTTGATCCCACTAAAGACTTTGGCGACCCAGATCTGGGCAATCCGCAGCCACAGACTGATTTCAAACCTATCTACCGCATCGACAGTATGGATAGCCCAACACAGGGTGGGCACATTTACGGTCACACCGTAAGTTCTTTGCAGTATGATTACGGTGTAGGATTTTACGGAAGAGATCTCCTTGAACTGCGTCAATCATGCGATTCGTACATCTCTAACAGCGGCCCCTATAGCAGCGCAACACGCAGGGCAAACTGCTCAAGCGGCTCAAATAACACCATAGCCATTCACTCTCAGACGATTCTCTACGGAACCGCGCGCACCAACGGGTCTCTTTCAACCCAAGCACCCTTTGGAGGAACGATCTGCGCTGACTTCGCATCGGCTCACACCGCGTGCACACCTGGCACATCCTGCCAAGGTGCTAGCTGTCAGGTAGCTGGCCTTCCGAATTTCAGCGACTGGTCAAGCTACTGCCCAACGAATCAAGGTGCCGTCTCGCCCACCAGCGGCTCAACGTTGACGGTGCTTGGCAATTCTCCTTCGCAAAGATGCTGGCAGCGGTTGACTATCGGTAACAACAGAGTTGTAACGCTCACCTCCACTCAGTATCCCTACTTTATTGATACGCTCGACATCTCCAATACTGGTCGGCTCAACTTTGCTCCATCAACCCCAACAGGTACGATTACGCTGTATGTTCGAAAGATCATCAACGATAGATTTAACGGCAACCAGATCTTCAACATAAATAACAAGCCCTACCAATTGAGGGTTAACTACCTCGGCAACGACCCGCTGCTCTTAAATGGAACCGCGGCTATGAACTCGTTTGTGGTTGCTCCGTATGCTCCAATTACAATCAGTGGCAACTTCACTTTTTCTGGGGGCATTAAGGCTACTTCTCTGGTCGGTAGCGGTAGCGGAAGTCTGCACTACGACGAGTCAGGTGATATCACCACGTTAAAGGATGTGAGCTATACGCTTCGCTCCGTAACTCAACACTACAGGTAGGCATGTTATGAATAGAAAAAGACTTATTATGACAATCACCGTACTTGCCCTAGTGAGCTTTCTAGCCCCTCACGGATGGGCTGAAACAGAAGACGAGATCCCGTGGTATGAGAACAACGATCAAGTCCCATACCCGAACAACACAGCAGCTCTTGGCACTGGTGATAACTCTGCTGATATTACAACACAGCATGACTCACAGCTTGTTGGCGCGCTCAAGGGCGAGATCACGCTGAAACAGCGCGATGACATTGTTGAGGTCTTTTCGAATGGCAACCTTGTTGAGCAGCTGGTTCAAGGCATCGGCAGCACTGGCACGGTCGTGGATGCCTCGGGTATGCGCGTGCTTTTTGAACCAACCGGACGTCCTGCGCTAGAATGTCCGGCACAAGAACACGCTGGTTGGTTTGGACCGTGCACCATACAGGCCGCTTTGCACTGAGGGTCTTTACTTTGGCTCTCTTTTTTGGCCCCAGAGCTTGAACTTAAAACTTCAACCACACAGCACACCTCCCGCGAGCTTCGTAAGTGCCCACCGCGCCCCTTTTCGCCCGGGACACTTCTGTAGTCTTTTCGGACCCCTAGGAAAATTCCCTATCCATAGCTATGAATTTAGCTCCAAAAACTCGATATTTTTGAGCTAACTAGCGAATAACACTTATAGTGAGCAGCAAAACGGCGAGCCAGCATGTCTGAGTGACCTGGGTTCTATTTTGTCTAACCTCACCACGGTCAAAGAGGACTATTTTTAAAGGGGCAGCAGCGAATGCCCGCTTTTGTCATTCGGCACTTAGGTGGCAGTATACTATAGCTGAACCAAATGTTACCTAAGGGCGGATTAGTACATATCCGACCGGTTGATATTTAACGGCTTACTTTAGGATCAATGTTACGCGAAATTGAGATCTTACTACTGCAATTAATCGGGTGGTTCTACACCCTGCCTCTATCCGTGGGGTTAATTACCCTTGGAATTGGGTGCGTAGCCTGTATCCTTACTCAGCTCCTCATTACGGGAAACACCACATTTGGTAAGACGATGCTACCGGGCATCCTTGGTGTTTTTCTCTTCGTCGCTGAAGTCCTGCACCTTCTCTCGCCGGATAGAGTTACAAATTGGGTTGCCCAGAAAATAGAAACACTCACGACTGTTAGCAGCGGATTGCCGCCTATTCCGCTCATAGAGCCTCTACTGCATCTCCTTATCGCCCCAATAGAAGTGCGCTCAGAGGTCGAAGAGGGGCTCTTTGTATTTGTTGTTGGCTACCTTCTATTTGTCGGCAAATACAGCTGGGCGGAATACAAGAAAACCGGCGTAATCATCGGTGACTTCTCAATTTCATCTTTCGTAAAATCAGATGCTCTGCGGCCCAACCGGTCAAAAAGCAACGAGCTCGGCTCGGGTGATCTGGCAAATACAGAACAGATTGCTGAATGGACCCGACCGTCAGGCAAGCCTGGCGATACGTCCCTCTACGTTAACGACTTTCGTGGCAGTGAGGGCATCTCGTTTCCAGGCCAAACAAAACTCATCATCGGCCGCGAAAACCGCAACCGTCACGTCTTAGTCGTAGCTAAAACCGGTAGCGGAAAAACGACCAAGTTCATCCTGCCGATCCTATACAACGATTGCATGGACCCTGTGCGGTCAACAATCGTCATCGACTCAAAGCCTGAGATGTGGCACAAACTCGCAGCGATGACTCGGAAGTACAACCCCGAGAAGAATATCGTTTTATTTAACCCGCTCGATCGCGCCCGCTCACTGAGCTGGAATATTCTCGCCAAGATTGAAGACGATACTGACTGTAAACTAATCGCACAAACGCTGATTTCAGCAACTGATCAGCCACAAGCAAAATCTGACAGTCCGTTCTTTCGTAACAACGCTCTGGCGATCCTAAACTCTATCATGGTTGGACTTCTGCACGATCCGAACGAGGTGCTTTCGATGCCACGCATCCACGAGATCGTTCAATCTGGAATGAAGCCGATGTGCGACTGGCTTGAGGCTCATCCGCACGCAATTCGAAATACTCGCACCTTCGTTGAGCTTGCCCGATCAGGATCTCAGAACGCTGACACAATAATGTCTGAACTCAGCATGCGCCTAAGCGCCTGGGACTTGACTGCGATCCGAGCGACAACGTTTACCAATGAGTTAGATATCGAAGAGCTGATTCAGAAGCCGACTCTGTTTATCGTTGAGCTTCGAGAGTCTGAGCTTGAAATGCTTCGACCGATGGCGAACGTTATCGTAGTCGAGCTGCTGCGATTTCTAACGAAACGCGCTGAACAGTGCCCTGGGGTATCGCTGCCACGCCCTGTTGGCTTAGTAATCGACGAGTTCGCCAGCGCCCTAGGAAGGCTCCCTGATATCCACGTCAAGCTAAACACTTTGCGCTCGCGTAACGTAAGCATCGTAGCGGCAATTCAGAGCACCGCACAGGTCAAAGCTAACTATACGGATAATGCCGATTCAGTTCTTGCTGGTTTCAGCACGAAGATATTTATGCCGGCACTTGACCTAACTGATGCAGAATGGGCATCCAAAGAGTCTGGTCAGATGACTATCCGCTTCAAGACCCAGTCTACTGGAGCTAACCGTAAACTAATCGAGGTGTTTGCAAGTCGAAACGACAGCACACAGGAGCAGGTTCAGCAGCGGGCAGTTCTGACACCAGATGAAATCGGTCGACCGGCTGATAATATCTGCACGTTCTATATGCCCAATACCCCGGTATTCCAGGGTCATCTCATCCCTTGGTACAAGATCGCAGAGATGCAGAGGCGACTCTCTGAATTTGACGGCGAAGGTGAAGAGCTCAAGCTGCGCACTGAACCAATAGCCTACGATGAGGAACTCCCTCAGCTCGGCGCAGCACCAGCTAGCGGCGGTGGTGGCGGAGAAGGCTACAACAACGGGCTTCCACCTGGGATTACTAACACAGCCGGATGGACCGAACAGCAGGTGCTCTCAAAGCTCGAAGAGGTAAAGAAGAACCTAAAATGGGATGAAACCACGGGCAGCGCTCGAAAGTGGTGGGAAGCTTTCGAGAATGAGAATCGCGTCCGAATGCCACTTGTTCTGCGTCTAGCCGAGGAGCTACAGGTAAGAAATGCTACCATTACAGAGTTCTTTCTCGCCTACGTATACAGCAACACCGATAATATCCAAGCTAACCTAAGCTACCTCGACTATACACGGCTAAAAAAAGAAGAAGAGAAGAAGAAGAAAGAAGCCGCCGCCTCTGCTGTCTAATCCTGGGGCAACTCCCCCACTGCCAGCGTCACCTAACTAGAAACGGTAGATTAAGAATTGCGTTGAACAGGTGGCAGCCCCAGACTTGCCAACATCTGATTAACGCGGATGAATATTCCACGCGGAGAGAGCTTCTGGTCAATAGGCAGCAACTCTTCCGATCTCTCTCGCAGAGCGACAAAGCCAGCTTCATATTCAACATCGCGTAATAGCGTGCGATTATGGCGGTAATAAAACTCTATGTTTTTTTGAAATAGTCGCTCCGGATCCCTGAAGATCTCAATTCGCGCTTTTGCTGCCTCAAGATTGAACTTCTCTTGGATCAACGCGCAGAGCGCATAGCTATTAATAGCCGACCACACGGTTTGGATGCAGTCGTCAGGTGCAATCTTTGTGCGATCGGTTGTCACTAATAATCTATAGAGATTAACAATTTTTTCTTCGGCTCGGAATAGCATCAAGCCCAGTGAATCGACACATGCCGCTTCAAAGCGCTGCCGCGGTCTAACGCTTGCCGTTTCGGATTTGAGAGCGGCATGAAAGACTCGCCAACGGCCTTCGTCTGCGAACCGGCACGGCCAGATCTGCACCGTGACCACCGGAGCTGCCGGGAGAGTGGGCGCTGCAATTACTTTTGTTTGACGTTTCGGTTCTTGAGGTTTTGTCTCTGCAGCTACTGGCGCTGCTGCCGGCCCAGCTATCACCGCTTGGGGTGCGGGTGCGGGTGCAATGTTCTCAGTCACAGCCTTTGGCACCTCAACTGCTTTATACGGGTCGCTTGCTTGTTGCGCCTCATGCTTGCGCCGCAGAGCCTGCGCCCAGTACTCATTGTGCAAAGCAAAACGCGGCTCCTCTGGGTAAGCTACTAGGGCTGGCAGCGGCCTCCACCCAGGCAGCGCCGCGGTGATGCTCTTAACGGGGTGTCCAAACAACTCTTGAAACTTCTCACAGTCATCTTCCCAATCGGCATCTCGAACTAAACCTCTATAAATCCGGAGCTCTGGTATCGGCAGATGCGCCACCAAAGCCGCAAGCGTGAGTCGTGGCGATATCTCGCCGATCTGGGCACCCGAAAGCTGCAAATGCCCGGGTGAGAAAACATTGAGTGCAGCCTCGACCAGCCTCGTCTCATTTTCTAATATAACAGCGTGGGAGATAGCAGGCGTTGTAACTACAGAACTCACCAAGGCATCCTTTAAAAAGATACGCAGCCAACTTTACAACCTAGCTACTGGGATTATCCACGAGGAAGCCCGCACAAAGCACCTAGAATTTATTGGCGCGCCTAAGCCCAGGCAGAATACCGAATTCCAGCCGCGGATTCCAACTATTCGCCTCGCCTGGACTAAAACCAACAGGTGGCAGCTCTTAAAGCCAGGTATAAAGGAGACGCTACGGCTCTATTGAAAAGGAACTTGCAAGCTAAAGAGAAGTGCATCCCAATCTTGGAATGAGCATCGGCTTGGTCTACCAAGAATGTTTCACGTGGCTCTCAATGCTAAGATTGATGATTTTTTAGAGAGCAGCTCACCACCCTTTCCTAAGCAAGCAATCGAATCAAAGAAGCAAAATCATCCTCAGAGAATCCCTGCTCAATGGCCTCGGCAAATATCGACTGCAACTCTGTAAGGAACGGAGCTTTGGCGTTAGAGCATTCAGCCTTCAGCAAGCGTAGATCCTTAGCCATATGCTTTACTGAGAACTGCGGAGAGAAATCTGCTGTTCGCAGCTTACTCTCTTTTAACGCTGCAACTCCGGAAAATGAGGCATTGAGCCGGAAGGCTTCAAAGAATAGATCGTCAGGAATCTCAGCAGAACGACAAAGCGTCAGCGCTTCAGCTAAGGCCTGCATCACTGATGCGATCTGCAGGTTCATTGCTAATTTGATCGTAGCAGCCTGCCGCTCAGAGCCTATAGCAATAACTCTCTTTGCCAGGCGCACAAGGTACTCTCTAGCTGCGCTCAGGGCTTTTGGGTCGGTAGCCCCAACATAGAAAACAACCTCACGCGCCTTGGCCGCTGGCAGGCTTCCCGTAAACGGAGCCTCCACGTATGCGGCTCCAGTCGAAGTCACAAGCTCCTTACATTCGGCAGCAGACGTCGGATCGATCGTGCTGGATTGAATTACTAAGTGGGCCGGTGTTAGCACCTCTCGGATAGCGATAAGTGTAGAACGTACAGCAGGAGGGTCTGCCAAACAAAGGTGAACAACTGTTGCTGAAGCCGCGGCCTCAGCAACATTCGATGTAAAACGAGGCGCTTCGCACTTGGCCGAGCGATTCCATGCTGCACACAACACACCATCAGATTCAAGGTGTTGTGCCCACTGCGAACCGATTATGCCTAATCCAAGAACTGCAACTTTCATGTGCCCTCCTGTTTGAAGAAGCCATCTACCAGGAGGCTATCAGAAGGGAAGTAGAAGTTCCATTGCTTGCTACTGTGGCCCTCGCTAACAGAGATGCCAAAAACGCTCAACTCTCAGGTTGACTGGATGTTTACGACGGAGTTTTTTAAGTGAGGCACCGCATCTTGATTCGCAAAAGCGGCAAGGAGCACGCCTATCGCCGAACCTAGAAGTGCCCCAAAGCAGCAAGGATTCCGTGCTCTATCTGGCTTCATTCTCGATCTATCCGCGGTGTTTCGGATCAACTACTAGCCCCGCCCCTGTGCTTGCGGTACCATCTGAGACCATGACCGATCAACAGCAAGCTCTGGTATCTCTCTTAAACCAACTCCAGATTGTGCATACACATTTTAGTCACGCTGCCGTTTTTACCACGGCTGACGTAGCGAAGCTTACTGAGGATATCCCTGGCAGCGATACGAAAAA
>JBIKWG010000110.1:0-9544 GCA_044356425.1 Bdellovibrionota bacterium
TTTATGGTATAATCGACACCGAGATCTCGTCCGTTGGCACCCCAGCAACCTTGGTCTTGGTCAGCGGCGTAGCATTAGTAAAGGGATTGTAGATAATCACCGTGTCAGTTGTGCGTGACGTCAAAGCAACCTCCTCACCGGCCTGACTACCGTCATAATCACCAATTGAGACGTCAAATAGCCCAACAAAACCCTTTACACGGATCCGTTGCCCTCGATGGTTAAAGACATAGAGGCGCGTATCAGTTTCGTCTTCATAAAGCACAGCAACCATATCCTCTCCATCTCCCGTTTGCAGGGGAAATGGTCGCGGGCGATCTCCACGGATCAGAAACTTCGGAAAGCCAGTATACGCCCGACTGCTCTTTCCGGTGACGAGATCCTTAAGAATAAGGGTCGCTCGACCCTTGCGGTCACCCATAACAGCCAATCGATCGCGCCTGCCATCGGGGTTGAAGAAGAAAACCCGATCGGTGCTCGACTGCCCAAAAGCGACCGCTTTTCGGCGAACTCCCGGATTTGCAGCTAGCAGATTGTGCCACACGCGCCACGACAGCTCGGCTTTGTCATATTCAACTACGGCACCATCGCTGATTCCATCGCCATCGAAGTCACCACCCAGAAGCACTACGTTTCCTTGCGCGCCAAACCTGACCTGCGCATATTCGAGAACCGGGCTCGTGGCTGTTACAACTTTCCAGATTAGGCCTGTGCTTCGAGATTGGATGTATCCGATCGCAAACTCCCCAGCAGAGCGCCACGCACCAAGCGCCATAGCATCAGCGCTCGCGCCGACAACGGCTATCTTTTCAGGGGCAACCGCAGGAGTAGAGGATTTCGCGCAAAAAATATTTTTACCAGCAGTGTCTGAGACTACGTACATCCGATCAGACACCCCGTCACCATCACAGTCCCCTGCCGGGTCAGCAGACGAAACTGACACCGTGCAAGCAAAAATCAGGGCCGAAATAGCAGCTAACCCAGCAGACCGGCGAAACAAGAGCGCGTTAGGCATATCAAACCAAAAAAGGACGGTTACAGCTAAAAAGTACAATAAGCAACTCCTTCGCGCACCGTAGTATTTTTGTTTGAGCGACCAGAGGGTCGCTGCTACCACAACCAAGATATACACCGCAGCACCTGTGACAGGGCAGCGGCCCTTGAGTAGCCCTCATCCCCTGTCATACTACTGAGAGAGACATATTTTTATCGGCCTCTGCATGTGCGACCACTTAGACACAGAAACAACCGCTACAAACGGCACATCACACGGGTTACCTGCCCTTTTGAAGGATAAGCTCCCTCTTTTCTCTTCTACCGGCCGAGACACGCTCCCGCTCTCACAGCTCGCTTCCGCTCAGGGCGATTGGTTTATGAAGCAGCCGCTAACCAGAGAGTTGTTGCAACAGATGCGCGATGAGCTGCCCGAGCAGGTTGCCCTTGTCTATCCGCACTATTCAGAGACAGATCCTGCCGAAGCGGCCCCTCATCCGATAAGTCGGCTTGAGGCATACCTTCTAAACGCAAGCCCAAGCGCTCCACCAGAGGAGACCACGTGCGCGCACATTCAAGGCGCACTCCCGCTGCGCGAAGCTGCGGCCTGCTTGCGCGATCAAGTTCGTACGAAGCGATTTCTTGTAGCGATTGACCGAGCCATAGAGAAGTTAGCCGCCACATTTCCCGATGGCGAATTGCACGTTATCGATGCGGGCACCGGCCCACTGCCTCTCCTCGCCATAGCCGCAGCGCTCGCTAATCCACGGGTGCGGGTAACTGCACTCGAGTTAAATCCACACTCCCTAGCTGGTGCGCAAGCAGTCATTGATAAGCTAAATCTCTCTCAGCAAATCACACTGCGTAAAGCAGACGCCACAACCTACACCCCTGAACGGCCGGCGCACCTCCTTATCTCAGAAACGATGGACACCTCGCTTCTTCGCGAACCGATCGTCCAGATATTTGAAAACCTCTCTCGGCACGTAATTGAAGGTGGCATTCGAATTCCGGAATCTGTGCGCGTCTTAGCACTACTCTTTCCTGAGGAGATAGCAGCCCTAGAAGAGTTTCTTCCCTCGTACTGCATCGTTGAGAGAGTTCACACCGCGCGTGACTTTGACTGGAAGAACCCCGACTGCGCGGTGACCTGGCGCACCGACCAGCCGCTTGATGCGGTTACTCTAGAATTAGATCTGAAAAATGCGTGCGAAAGATATAAACGCCAAAGACCCAACGGCTACTACCTTGTAACGGCATCAGAAGTGCAAGTGCTAGACGAGATACGCCTGAAACCAAACAGCCTTGATGAGCAGAAGGGGCCCGATTCGTTGCTCTGTCAACCGCTGCGGGCTATCTGTTCATCGCCTGCGGGGCAGGCTAGCGACAGCGACAGATCTCCGTGGCACATTACTGCTAAAGAGATCAAGAATCTGTTACGGATTTCAGCTAATGGGTCGCCCCTTGCGCGACTGAGCTACCATCCGGGAGCCGACCGTCCAGCAGTGACCGTGGTGGCCAGAGCTGCTGTTAGCGAGAAAACAGGCGCCGCGCCTCTCTAATCGCCGCTTGCACCTTCATGATATCTTCAATAACAGTGTAGACGCCAAAGCTCATTCGGGCAGTGGCCTGCAAGCCGAGCCTTCTCAGCGTTGGCATCGCGCAGTGATTTCCAGCTCGCACCTGGACGTTGTGGGTATCCGCTATCGTTGCAAAGTCGTGCGGATGAACGATCCCCATCGAGAACGCAACGAGTGAGGTCTGCTCACCACCAGCAGCCGCGGGTCCATGCACTACAACGCCCTCTTCTGCTTTCAGCATGGCCACCGCTTCCTGCACTAGGTGGCGCTCGTGCGATTCAACATCTTTGCGCGAGAAGCGCGAGAGAAAATCAACTGCTGCCCCAAGGGCGATCGCCTCATGAAATGCGGGGGTTCCTGCCTCAAAACGCTGCGGTATCTCTGCCAGACCGAAACCATCGGTGCTTACGTATGAGATCATATCGCCGCCGCCCTGAAACGGGCGCAACGCTGTTAGGGCTTCCCAAGCGCCGTACAACACGCCGATCCCTGTTGGCCCGTACATCTTGTGTCCACTAAACACATAGTAGTCACAACCAAGCGCCTGCACGTCGACCCCAAGGTGAACCACACCCTGAGCCCCATCAACCAACACCTTCGAACCGTTAGCCTTGGCAAGCGAAACGATCTCAGCAATAGGCGTGATGGTGCCGAGTGAGTTTGCAAGCTGGGTAATCGCCACAAGCTTAGGCTGTAACGCTGTCAGCTTTGCCTTAAAGTCGTCCATGTCCAGTTCGCCACCTGCGGTGATCTCGGTAAACGCGATCCGCAATCCTCTGCGCTTTGCGAGCATCTGCCACGGTACGATATTGCTGTGATGCTCAAGCAACGAGAGCAAGATTACATCACCCTCGTCAAATTCATGCTCAAGTGCGTAGGCAACGAGATTGATCGACTCAGTAGCTCCGCGCGTAAAAACGATCTGACGCTCGGACGGCGCGTTGAGATACTTCGCTACTTTCGTGCGCGCAGCATCGTAGAGCTCTGTTGCCTGGGCACTTATCCTATACGCTCCGCGATGCACATTGGCGTTAAAGTTGATAAGAGTATAGTGCAGGCTATCGAGCACCTGACGGGGCTTCTGCGTTGTGGCGGCAGAATCAAGGTAAGCTCCCCCAAAAGCTTCGCTAAAGAAGGGAAACTCAGCACGAGCGCTCACTCCGGGCTGCAGCGGGGCTGTCTGTGATAGCGATGGGTCCTGCGATGGATAGTTCACGGTAACTCCAAAAAGAGTGGGTCAATCAAAGCTAGGATACGTAAGGACAGTCAATCATTCAACCTAACCCCCTAATTTTACGATTAAGATCAGCGTAAACCTAGGGGAAGCTGGTGTTTATAGTTGGAGCTCGAGTAGCGCCCATAAAAGCTGCTGCACGAGTGAAGATTTTCCTTGACCAAGGAAACGAGGCAGCGTTATTCTCCTGCTCCGGTTTGTTTCGAAGTTTTGCGTTTTTCTGGTTGTATCTCGTTGTACGCGGACGTCGTCTCGACTCGATCCTGCACTGCCGCACATAAAGCTTCTAGAGCTTCTTCATTTAACAGATGAACGGAAGCCGGGGCATTGTCGTCGCAGAGCTGGGTTGAAAGAGGTAGGTTTGAGAAGTGGCAGTTCGCTAGAAATAGAGAAACCACCGGCTGTGACCCTCATAGTAACTATCCTCAAGGCAAACACCCTTGAGGCGGACGCCTCCCTAACGAGGGGCAGAAGTAAGCAGCGAAGAGGTCACCTACCCAACAACTTAAAGAGCTCGATAAAGATACTACCTTTATTGAGATGTTGGGTCAGTGACAGCGGTCATAGAGAGAACGCGATGTGGTTGATGTGATACACGGACAACAGGTTCGATGTGTTACAAGTCGGATCACGGGACGAGCTCGTCTTGAAGTTTCTGAGAAGGGATTTTAGGCCGAGCAGCCGCAGCGAGAGTAGCGCTGCAACGCCCGCTGAGCCGAAGCTTTTAACTTTTTGATGGGACAATCAAACATGAAATTCTGGTCTAACTCAGATGTTGCGACCCCCGGTGCAGCGATCCCCGAACTGCGTTTACTTGCAGCAGTTCTTCAAAGGGCGATACATGACTTCATCGGTGGTGAAGGTGATGTTCGCGAAGGTGCACGATGCTGGCTTATGGACGACGAGCCGACCGATGCTCCGCTATCTTTCCGCTTTATCTGCGAAGCTCTGGACCTAGACGGTGAGAGCCTGAGAAAAGCTATCTCTCGTCAAGCAGAGGCCCAGGTTCGGCAATTTGCAGCAACCAATGCTTTAGCGTAATTCTGCTATTCCAATCATGAGGACGAGGGCTCCGTAACTGGGGCCCTCGTTTTTTTGTCGCTGCTGCGCCCTTACAGCGCACAAATACTCTCCATCATATCAATCCCTTACATTTTTGCTACTTTGAGCACCATCTGACTCCGTTGTATAATCCAAATATACATACAGGCTAGCGGGAGACCCCCCACTTGTTGGTCGGAACAGAGAGCAGCAAGCGGGCTTTTTGGGAGCGTGGTGATCAGAGATGAGTGAGGCTACTGGAAAAGGCAACAATCCGGAACTTTGGAACAAGCTGCTCGCCGATCTCGACGAGAAGCTTCAGCTGGGCCTACTTGATAAGCTGAAACGGTGCAGGGCCTACCAATTTGAAGGCGAGACGCTCATAATCGAAGCCGCCACAGAGATAGACGAACAGTACCTGACGAAGGCTGCCGTGTGGCAGCAGCTCGCCGTGCTTGCAGAGGATGCAACAGGTGTGAGAGAGATACAGCTGAAGGCTCGCTCGTCATAGCCTGCTGGCTGATTTCCTGATCTACTACGCACAACCGTGACCAATACTAAGACCGACTCAAGCTGCCGTATATGCGGAAAGCCCCTTACTGGCGAACAACCCAATAATCAGAGCCCTTTCTGCTCTGACCGCTGTCGCATGAACGACCTCTCGAAGTGGTTCGGCGAGAGCTACAAGATCGCTTCATCACCGGTAGAGGAGGACGAAAATGCCGCCACCGCCCGCGCACCCCAATCTGGGGATGACGAGCAGTAGGCGGGGATACATGCGCCCCTGTTAATTGCTTCTGCGAACCTTACTGACCTCAGCCAGCAAGGAATTAGAGGCATTTAAGAGGCCGATACGCAGCCATTCAGGTTGAATTCCAAGAGCCTCACAGACATTCTCAAATGAAAAGGCGTAGTCATGTGAGCTCTTCATAACCCAGTTAAAAGCCTCTGCATGCTTGGTGCGCTCTTTTGGCGTTGTTGCCAATGCATAAGCAATGAAAGACTGTAGCCCGTCAAACAGCAAAGCCGAGAGCAGCGCCCGTTCAGGACCCTGCGCATACCCCGCTAGCCCATCAACCAGCTCGTCTAAAACCGCAGTAGAGAACCTACCATCTGAGATACCTGTGGAAAAATCAAACTCAGCGTAGTTACTCATAGTTTACTCCTTATAAGGTGCCCCTAAGCTTCTTGGAGCCTGTTATCCCTCTCTTTATTCGGATGCCGGAGTGAGCTATTCGGTGCGCGGGAACAGGGGTTAGTGGCGCTCGACTATCACAGGTTAAAATCAGTGCGTTACCGTAAACCCTACGGGTTTACTGGGGTGGAGTATCTAAATTCGTGTAAGAGCCGAAAACATAGATGTATTTCCAAGCGTGCATCCAAACTGCATCCAACTTTTGAAAGCTCAAGAAATGTCTATGAGGCGGGGTGAAGCCCCGATCAGGGGCGAGAGGGGCGGCAGCCCCTTGGCGAGAGCGCCGAGCGGGAACAACGGGGTCGTTAGGGGCATACCCCTAGCCCGTCATTCGAATCTTGGCGAAGCCACGTTCGAACAGGTGAAGATGGTGTGAAGTATTTAAATTTCTGTAACGCCTCGAATCACAGATGTTTTGTCGGCTACGCATCCAACGTGCATCCAATGTTCGAAAGCTCAAGAAATGTCTATGAGGCGGGGTGAAGCCCCGATCAGGGGCGAGAGGGGCGGCAGCCCCTTGGCGAGAGCGCCGAGCGGGAAAACTGGTGCGCTCGACAGGGATCGAACCTGTGACCCCAAGTTTAGGAAACTTGTGCTCTATCCAACTGAGCTACGAGCGCTTGCCCCATAGGATAGCAAAAAGTATCCCGTACTTAAAGCACCTACCCTACCCTCACTTAAGAAGCACTTCGCTTGTAGAAAATCATCGGATCAACCGCTGCCCAACGGCCAGTTTCATCAAGAATCCTTGTCTCTAAATGAAGATGCGGCCCGGTAGCATTTCCTGTCGATCCAACGTCTGCAATCCACTCGCCGCGCTTAACCTGCTTGCCTAGATCAACGCGATTAACACTGTTGTGCCCATACACCGTCAGCAGCTTCTCGCCCTTAATAACCACCATCTTCCCATAACGCCCGTGCGCGTCACTAACGAAAACTACCGTACCATCGTGCGAGGCTAACACCTTCTCACCCTCTTTCGCTGCTAGATCCATACCCTCATGAAAACGCCCCCAGCGCCATCCAAATGAGGATGTATAACGAGCCTGCTCAACCGGTGACTTAAGCTTACCAAGATATGGTCGCACCTCTCGAATACTTACCATCCTCTCGCCATTGACAGCTGGGCGCTGAGACGACGATTGCATTCCAACCGGTTCATAGCTAGCGCTTCTAGCAATCGGACCAACAGCAGGGATGCGTAGCGTCTGCCCGATACGCAATGAGCGCGGATCACTTATGCCGTTAAACCTCTGAAGCACTTTAGCTGGAATGCCGAACTTGGCGCTGACTCTCTGCAAGGTGTCACCCCGCGCAACTTGGTACGTTACCTCGTCTTGCTGCACCCTGCGCCCTTGCTTCTCGCCCTGTTTGGCCATCAGCGAACAGCCAGAGATCAGAGCCGCCGCCAGCAAACCCACAAAAGGAACCAATAGAGGTCTTACTAACTCTGCGATGGCAGAGCACCGAAGCTGAGAAGGATACTTTAATCTCTGTGCCAGCGACCTATTCACACACCCGCCTCTAACCCCAAGAGACTTCTTCAAAAACTATCTTTCGCAACGTTTCACCGGTGCGCTTCCATAAGGTCAAAAGCTGCCGGTCTCCTGAACCGCAGGGCGCAACAAGACTTCCATTGGGTGCGAGCTGTTCTAATGGAATATCCGCCTCGCCTTTGACGGGATACGAAACGACGATTGCATCAAATGGGCCAACTTCATCCCACCCCTTTCTGCCATCACCCCTACGCACAACAACACCTTGTAGCCCAAGAGAATCGAGCTGCTTGCGCGCGGCTTGAACAAGCTGGGTGTTCAGCTCAACACCAAACACCTGCGCACCAGTTGCAGCCATCACTGCACACAGATAGCCGCTGCCGACCCCTAGCTCCAATACACGCATTCGACGCCTGAGGTTGATCAATCCCATCATCCGAATAAGGTGACTCGGTCGCGTTATACACCCTCCAAGCGCTAGCGGCAGATCGCAGTCTTCATAAATAGCCGTGGCGTGCGAGGGCTCCGCAAAGCTACCCCGATGCACTGCAGCAAACCCTGCCAACACGGCCTGCTCAACATCCTCATTAAGGATGCCAGCTTCGCGTACCCAGCGATCAACGACCGACTGCCACAATAAAACTTCATTGTCTTTGCGAGCATGCTGCATAGAGATAACTAAACTAAAATAGAAAGCACTACCTTAGGCGCGGCTGCGGCTCTTAAAAAGCTTTACCAACAACCCCCTCTAAGGGACCACGAAGACCTACACTTGGAAAGATCAGAAATGCTCCGTTTGAGCGGTTTCTATAGATTAGAGCCCACTATCGCCCTGCTTTTCAGGCACTAAGGGGCGCTCTTCTGAAAGAGAATTGGTGGCTGCGAAAGCGGTCGTCCAACTACCCCAAACCCGACGGCATCTTGCCACTGAACCTCCTCTGCTGTCCGCCCAAATGCTGATACGATCTTGGCTGCTGCATTCGGTATAAAAGGCATCAACATCACCCCCAAACCGTGAATTGCACGCAGGGCATACGTAAGCGAGACAACGGTCGTTTCCATATCACTCTTGCGAGTAGTCCACGGCGCCTTTTCGTCTACATACCGATTACAGGTGCGAGCAAACTCCATAACCGACTCAAGCGCGCCCTTAAACGAGTGATCTTCTAACTCTTTCGTAACTGCCTCAAAGGTAGCACTCAGAGCATCTGCAAAACTGTTATCAACGGCAGTTACCCGCTCAGGGTTAAACTGCGGCACCGTTGCACCGCAGTGTTTCAATGTGAAGCTTGTTATTCGGTTTACAAGATTTCCGAGGGTATCAGCCAACTCTGCGCTTCGCCGAGCATCCAGGTCATCCAAGCGAAAAACGGTACGCGCTTTCTCTGAGGCGATAGCAGTAAGGTAGTAACGAAGCGCGTCTGTATCTCCACCCTGTTCAAGAAAATCTCCAACCCACACAGCGCTTCCGCGTGATTTAGATATCTTTTCTTCATCTTTGCCAGGAAACTGGATGTTAAAATAGTGGTTAACCACTACGCCGTTGGGGAGCTTGTACGACCCCTGCGCGCTCAGCATCGCTATCCAGATGACGCAGTGAAATATCGTATTATCCTCTCCGATGAAGTGATACACCTCGCGCTCTTTATCGCACCACAGAGCGCGCCCCTCTTCGGGGTCTCGACCCTGACGAGCACACAGCTCTTCGGTGTTTGAGATGTATCCGATAGGAGCATCAAACCATACGTACAAAACTTTTCCTGAAGCATCGGGATCAGCTAGTGGCACTGGAATGCCCCAACTAAGATCACGTGTCATGGCACGCTTCACCAACCCTGAGGTGAGCAAGCCCTTAACATACGCGCGCGTCTGATCACGCAGCTTGGCCTGCGCAAACCAGCCTTCGACCTCATCTTTAAAGCGCGAAAGATCAAGGAACCAGTGCACCGTTTCTCGCACCACCGCAGCTTGTCCAGACAGCACACTCACGGGCGACTTAAGGGTG